>NZ_CAMPJD010000006.1 GCF_946886695.1 uncultured Pseudoxanthomonas sp.
GTGCACGTACACGGAGCGCCAGCGCGTGCGGGTCTGGTGCGGGCGTCGTCGGGTCGGGCGGGTCGGGCGGGAACATGCGGGAATTATAGGTGGCTGAGCCGTATTCACTTCCCCGCAACCCCGGCCAGTCCTAGAATCCGGCCATGTCCGGCACCTTGCCCCTTCATTCCACGCTTGCCGCGCGGGCATTGGACGAGCGCGCCACGCGTGCGCTGGGGGACGATCCCTACGTGCTGATGCAACGCGCCGGGCAGGCGGCCTGGCAGTACCTGTTGCTGCACTGGCCGGAGGCCCAGCGCATCGTCGTGGTGTGCGGCCCGGGCAGCAACGGCGGCGATGGCTACGTGTTTGCACGGCACGCACATCGCGCGGGCCGGCGCGTCGAAGTGGTGCACCTTCCCGCGCATGTGCCGGGCAATGCCGTCGCCCAGCGTGCCTGCACCGACTACGTGGCGTCCGGCGGGCACGTAACGCTGTTCGACGGCGCGTTGCCGAAGGCCGACATCGTGATCGATGCGCTGTTCGGCATCGGACTTTCGCGCGCACCGGATGCGGACGCGCAGTCCGTGATCGATGCGATCAACATGCAGGCGGCGCCGGTGTTCGCACTGGACGTGCCTAGCGGGGTGGACGCCGATCGAGGCGGCGTGCCCGGCACTGCGGTGGTGGCCACGCGCACACTGCAGTTCATCGTGCGGCACGCGGGCCTGCATACAGGGGATGCGCTGGAATACACCGGCGTACTCGCGCTGGACGACCTAGGCCTGCCTGCCGACACGCATGACAGCGTCCAGGCGCAAGCATCGCTGTTGCAGCAGGATGCGCTGACACGCTGGTTGCTGCCACGCCGTCGCAATACGCACAAGGGAGAGTCCGGGCACGTGCTGTGCATCGGCGGAGATGAAGGCAGCGGCGGTGCGGTCGCCTTGTGCGCGGAAGCCGCGCTGCGTGCAGGCGCTGGTCTGGTGAGCGTGGCGACGCGCGCAGTGCATGTCGCGGCATTGCTGTCGCGCAGACCGGAGGCGATGGTGCGGGCGGTAGAGTCGACGAGCGACCTGATGCCGTTGCTGGCACGCGCGCACGTCGTCGCCATCGGGCCTGGACTTGGGCAGCACGATTGGGGGCGCGCGCTGTTCCAGAAGGCCGTGCGCAGTGCGAAACCCTTGGTGCTCGATGCGGATGCACTCAATCTGCTGGTCGACATGCCGCAATCACTTGAGGACGCGATCCTGACGCCGCATCCGGGCGAAGCCGCGAGATTGCTCGGGTGCGCAACGGCGGACGTGCAGCGGGATCGATTCGGTGCTGCGGCGGCCATCGCGCAACGCCATGCATCGGTCGTGGTGCTGAAGGGCGCAGGCACCATCGTTGCCGCGCCCGACCAGGTGCCGCGCGTGATCGATGCAGGCAATCCCGGCATGGCGGTGGGCGGGATGGGCGATGTGCTCACGGGCATCATCGCGGCATTGCGTGCGCAGGGTCTGTCCGCGTTCGATGCGGCGGGTGCAGGTGCGTTGCTGCATGCGCTGGCGGGTGATGCAGCGGCGTGGGATGGCGAACGCGGCCTGCTGCCCGCAGATCTGTTTCCCCACGTACGGCGCTTGGCGAATCCCTGAAGCGCACACACGCATCACCCGACAACGGCCAGCACTTAGAATCGCCGCATGCACATCCTCCTCGCCGACAGCGATGCCACCGAAGCGTTGGGCCATGCGCTTGCCCGCACTCGCCCGCAACCTGCCGTGGTGCACCTGCAGGGTGACCTGGGCGCGGGCAAATCGACTCTGGCACGCGCCCTGCTGCGTGCGCTGGGTGTGACCGGCGCGATACGCAGCCCGACCTACACGCTCGTCGAGCGTTACCCTCTGGAAAGTGGCGAAGCCTGGCATCTGGATCTCTACCGCATCGGCGATGCCGGTGAACTCGAATTCCTGGGCCTGGATGAAGGGGCTGCGGTGCTCTGGCTGGTGGAATGGCCCGAGCGTGGCATTGCGGCGCTGCCGCAGGCAGACCTGAAGGTGCTGCTGGACGTGGAGGGAGAGGGGCGCTCGGCGCGCCTCGTCGCGTCGTCCGAGGCCGGGGAGCAGTGGCTGTTCCGGCTGGCCGAAGCAACGCAGTTGCATGCGCCATCTCTCCAGACTGGTTAGGAACATCCGGCAGGTCACGGATTATTAAGGGAAAATGCCTTGCATTTGTGACTCGATGGTGCTTGAATCCGCGGCATGATCCCGGGGATGCCCACCACAACCGCCGCCGCGTTGCGTCTTGCCCTCGCGGGCTTGCTGGCGTTGGCGCCTTGCGGGCTGCGCGCGGGTGAAGTCACCGCCGTCAGCCTGAGCCAGGGCAGCACCGGCACACGGGCGGAGATCCAGCTTGCGGGCGCCGGGCAGTACAAGACCCTGACGCTGAAAGCACCGGACCGGCTGGTCGTCGACCTGCCGGCCTCGAAAGCGAAGGCAGGCCTGCGTCTGCCCGTGCCTGCGGGCATCGTGCGTGCAGTCCGCACCGGCCAGCCCGATCCCACCACCCTGCGCATCGTGTTCGACCTGGCATCGCCGGTTGCAGCGCTGAAGCCCCGCATGGAACAGGCGGCTGGGAACTCGCGCCTGGTGATCGAATGGCCCGGCGATGGCATGCCCGCATCCACGGCTCTGGCGCCAACGGCCCCGGCCACGCAGGCGACGACGGTGTCGACCACGGTCGCGTCGACTGCCGCATCGCTTGCCTCGCCGCAGGCCGATGCCGCCCGCGCCACCGCATTGCTGACTGCGCAGGTGGTGCAGGCAGGGAGTGCGCCCGCGGCAACCGTGCCGGCACCATCGGCACCCACGACGGTCGGGAGCGCCGCCACGACGCCCTCGCCGCAGGCCATCCTCAATGGCCAGCCCACCCCGGCCACGGCGCCAGCATCGACGGTAGGCGGCGAGCGTCCTGCCTACACCATCGCCACCGGTCAGCCGACCCCGATGCCGGGCGCGACGGCCGCGCCTGCGAGCGGAACCACACCTGCACCCGCGCCAGAAGCCCCGAAGCCGTCCAGCAGCCTCATCGCCGGTACGCGACCGCTCGTGGTTGCGATCGACCCTGGTCACGGCGGCCAGGATCCGGGCGCGATCGGCCCCAGTGGCCGCTACGAGAAGCATGCAGTGCTGGCCATCTCCAAGGAACTGGCCCGGCAGATCAATGCCACGCCGGGCATGAGGGCCTACCTGGTCCGCGATACCGACGTCTACGTGGAACGCCCGCAACGCGCCCGCAAGGCGCGTGGCGCGAAGGCCGACATGTTCGTATCGATCCATGCGGATGCTGCGGAGAACCGTAGCGCCTGGGGCTCGTCCGTCTACGTGCTGTCGTTGCGTGGCGCGTCATCGCAGCACGCGCGTTGGCTGGCCGACAAGGAGAACGCATCCGACCTGGTCGGCGGTGTGCGCCTGACCAAGGACACGCTGTCGAACGTGTTGCTGGATCTCGCCCAGAGCGGCCACATGAAAGCGTCGCAGGACGCGGCAGGGCACGTGCTGACCTCGCTGAAGGGGCTGGGCAAGACCCACAAGCCGCAGATCGAGTTCGCCAACTTCGAAGTCCTGCGCAACTCCGACATGCCGGCGATGCTGGTGGAGACAGGTTTCATCTCCAATCCGGACGAGGAGAAGCGCCTGTTCGACCCGGCCCACCAGCGCAAGGTGGCAAGCGCCGTGCTGGAGGGCATCCAGTCCTACTTCACCCGCCAGCCGCCGCCGGGCACGTTGTTCGCCGCGCGCGCGCAGGCGGAAGCCGAGGCGCGTACCGTCGCCGCCGGTGGCGCTGCGGGCGCGCCCTGATCCCGCACGCGCTCGGCTATCATCACGTCTGATTCCCCGGGACGGCGCGTCAGCGCCGCCAGCACGTGCCGATCCGTCAGCTCCCCGATACCCTCATCAACCAGATCGCTGCCGGCGAAGTCGTCGAACGCCCCGCGTCCGTGGTCAAGGAACTTGTGGAGAACGCGCTCGATGCCGGCGCTCGCCGCGTCGACATCGACCTGGAAGAGGGCGGCGTCCGCCTGATCCGTATCCGCGACGACGGCGGCGGCATCGCGCCGGAAGAACTGCCGCTGGCGGTGTCGCGCCATGCCACCAGCAAGATCGCTTCGCTCGACGACCTGGAGGCGGTGGCCACGCTCGGCTTCCGTGGTGAAGCCCTGCCGTCGATCGCCTCGGTCAGCCGCTTCGCGCTGACCTCGCGGCGCGCGCAGGACGAGCACGGCGCATCGCTGCAGGTGGAAGGCGGCAAGGTCGGCGAAGTCGCGCCCAAGCCGCACGCGGTCGGTACCACGGTGGAAGTGCGCGAACTGTTCTACAACGTGCCGGCGCGGCGCAAGTTCCTGCGTGCCGAACGTACCGAGATGGGCCACATCGAAGAGTGGTTGCGTTCACTGGCGCTGGCGCGTCCCGACATTGAACTGCGCGTCTCGCACAACGGGCGTCCGTCGCGGCGATACAAGGCCGACGAGATCGAATCGCTCGCACGGCTGGGCGAAACGCTGGGAGAGGAGTTCGCACGCAACGCGCTGCGCGTGGACCATGCCGCTGCCGGACTGCGCCTGCATGGCTGGATCGCGCAGCCCGGTTACTCACGGGCCAGCGCCGACCAGCAGTACGTTTACGTCAACGGACGTTCCGTGCGCGACCGCAACATCGCGCATGCGGTGAAGATGGCCTATCAGGATGTGCTGTTCCATGGCCGCCAGCCTGCATACGTGCTGTTCCTGGAGCTCGATCCCACACGTGTGGATGTGAACGTCCACCCGGCCAAGCACGAAGTCCGCTTCCGCGACACGCGATTGATCCACGACTTCGTCTACCGCACGCTGCATGAAGCCCTGGCGGAGACGCGAGCGGGCATGGTGCCGCAGGGCAGCGCTGCACCGCCGTTTGCGTCGCAATCCGCGACGTCCGTGCCTTCTGCATGGATGCCCACGCAGCAGTCTCCGCTGGGGCTCAACGTGGCCGAAGCGCCGGCGGCATACGCAGCGCTCTATGCGCCCGCGCCCGCGATGTTCCCGGACTCGCAGGCGATGTATTCCCCGTCATCCATGCCGGTGATGCCGGCGAACGACGCGGAAGGCATTCCGCCACTGGGTTTTGCCATCGCGCAGCTGCATGGCATCTACATCCTGGCGGAAAACGCCGACGGCCTGATCGTGGTGGACATGCATGCCGCCCACGAGCGCATCGGCTACGAAAAACTGAAGGACGCGCACGACAGCATCGGCCTGCGCACCCAGCCGCTGCTCGTGCCGCTGGTGCTGGCGGTGGCCGAACGTGAGGCGGACGTGGCCGAGCGCGAGGCCTCCACGCTCGCTGCGCTGGGGTTCGATGTCACCCGCAGCGGCCCGCAGTCGCTGAGCGTGCGCAGCATCCCGGCCCTGCTGTCCAATGCCGAACCCGAGGCGTTGCTGCGCGATGTGCTGGCCGACCTGCGCGAGCATGGCGAAAGCCGGCGCGTGGCGGCTGCGCGCGACGAACTGCTGGCAACGATGGCCTGCCACGGCGCCGTGCGCGCCAACCGGCGCCTCACGCTGCCTGAAATGAATGCTCTGCTGCGCGAGATGGAAATCACCGAGCGCTCCGGGCAATGCAACCATGGCCGTCCGACCTGGACGCGCTTTTCGTTGAGCGAGATCGACCGCTGGTTCCTGCGAGGACGCTGAAATGGGGAAGAACATGGGATGGCTGGGGATGGCCATGCTGCTGGGCCTGCTGGCCGCGTGTGGAGGGGATGGTGGGAAGGGGGCGACGACCGGCAAGGTCGTGGATGCCGGTTTCCTGGCCGACAACGCCACGTGGCGCGAGCAGCGGAAGAACGAACTGGTGGCACCGGATGGCTGGACAAGCCTTGTCGGCCTGCACTGGATCGAACTGAAATCGCACTTCCTCGGCAGCGGACCGGCGAGTGGCATCAAGCTCGCCGTAGGCCCGGCGAAGATGGGTATGTTGAGCCAGCAGGAGGGGCGCATATTCTTCACGCCCGAGCGCGGCGTCGAGCTGACGTTCGACGGCGAACCGCTGAAGGGGCGCGTGGAATTGCAGAGTGATCGCGATCCTTCGCCAAGCACCGTCGGGTTCGATGAAGGCAAGGGCACGCTGTCGGTCATCGAACGCGGAGGACGGCACGCCTTGCGCGTGAAGCATGCCGATGCCGAATCGCGTACGCAGTTCGTGGGACTGGACTACTGGCCTCTCCAGGAAGCCTGGCGCGTGGAGGGGCGTTACATCGCGCACCCGCCGGGCAAGACGCTGACCATCGTGGACGTGATCGGCGTGACCAACGAGTCACCGAATCCCGGCGCGGTCGAGTTCGAGCGCGATGGCAAGATGTTCCGGCTCGAAGCGCTGGGTCCCCCCGAGGGGCCGTTGTTCTTCGTGCTCGCCGATCGCACCAGTGGGCACGGCAGCTATCCCGCAGGCCGCTTCCTCGATGCGGAAGGACCGAGCAACGGCAAGGTGGTGCTGGACTTCAATCGCGCCTACAACCCGCCGTGCGCGTTCACGCCGTACGCCACCTGTCCGCTGCCACCGGCGGAGAACCGGCTCGACCTGCTGGTCGACGCGGGTGAAAAGGCATATGCAAAGCCCATCAAAGTGCTCTGAAAGGAAGGATCCGATGCTGTCGCGCCGTTCGCTGAAAACCCTCGTGTTGACCGGGCTGCTGGGCAGCGCGTCCGTGCTGGCGGCAGACGCCCCCAAGGCGACGGGAGCGCCCGTGCCGCTGCTGTGGAAGGTGTCCGACAAGGACAACGCGGTTTACCTGCTCGGCTCGTTCCACTTGCTGCGGACCAGCGACTATCCGCTCTCCGCCGACGTCGAGGCCGCATTCGCCGATGCCGAGCGCCTGTTGTTCGAACTGTCGCCCGAGGAAATGCAATCCCCGGCGCTGCCGCAGCTGATGATGCAGGCGGCCATGCGCACCGATGGCAAGACGCTCCAGCAGGACCTGGACGCGGCGACATGGTCCCGGCTTGACGCGTGGGCCGGCAAGAACGGTGTGCCGCTGGCTACCTTCAATGGTTTCGAGCCCTGGTTCGTCGGCCTCACCATCAGCATCGTCGAGATGACCAAGCAGGGACTGGATCCGAAGCTGGGCCTGGACAACCACTTCATGGACAAGGCGAAGGTCGCCGGCAAGCCGACGGGCGGGTTGGAGCGTGCACGGGAACAGATCGGCGTGCTGGACGGCATGGACGCCAGCGAGCAGCGCCAGTTCATCACCGAGGCGCTGGAACAGGCCGACAAGGGGTCGGCGGAAACCGAGCGACTGCACCAGGCCTGGCGTCGCGGCGATGCCGAAGGCCTGTGGGCCGGCATGGCAGCCGACATGAAGCGCCAATACCCGCGCCTGTACCAGCGCATCAACGTGGACCGCAACGACGCATGGGTGCCGAAGATCCGGCAGATCCTCACCCAGCCCGGCGACGACGATGCACTGGTCGTCGTCGGCGCCTTGCATCTGCTGGGCAAGGATGGCCTGGTGGAGAAGCTGAAGGCGCAGGGGTATGCGGTCGAGCGCGTGTGCTCGACATGCGCGAACGGCGGTCGTTGACCGGCCTGGAACTCAGGGCGCCTGGACCGGTTCCATCACGATGCAGTCGACCGGGCACGCAGGCACGCAGAGTTCGCAGCCCGTGCACAGCGGATCGATCACCACGTGCATGTGTTTGGCACCGCCGATGATCGCGTCCACGGGGCAGGCTTGGATGCACTTCGTGCAGCCGATGCAGTTGGCTTCGACCACCACTGCGACGATGGCCGGCTTGTGCGTGCCACGCGTGCGGTCGTAGGGCAGCGGCGGCACTTCCAGCAGCTTGGCGAGGGCTCTCGCGCCCTCATCGCCGCCGGGCGGGCAATGGTCCACGGCTGCGTCGCCACGCGCCATTGCCTGTGCATAAGGCAGGCAACCGTCGTAACCGCATTGGCCGCATTGGGTCTGCGGCAACAGGCGGTCCAGTCGTTCGACCAGATCGGCGTTCATCGCCGTGGCGCGACCGCGCGGATCAGCGCACCGGCATGCCGGGCAGGGCGCCGGCATCCGCATCCAGCAGCGCCAGTGCGCCACCGTCGAAGCCGGCCGACAGAATCATGCCCTCGCTGAGCCCGAAGCGCATCTTGCGCGGGGCCAGATTGGCGATGAACACCACGTTGCGCCCGATCAGCTTTTCCGGCTCGCCGTAGCTGGCGCGGATGCCGGAGAAGATCTGCCGCTGGCCCAGGTCGCCCGCGTCCAGCAGGAAGCGCAGCAGCTTGTCGGAACCGTCGACGAAACCGCATTCCAGCACCTTGCCGACGCGCAGGTCGAGCTTGGTGAAATCGTCGATGCCGATGATGCCGGTGGCGTCCTTCGCTTCCACGGGCACAGCCGACTTCGCCTCGGCCTTCTTCTCGGCAGCAGCAGGTACGGGTGCGGCGAGGGTGTCTTTGGAGGCGTCGGTCATGGCGTCGATCAGCTTCGGGTCGATACGGGTGAACAGCGGCGAGTAGGGCTGGATGGTGTGGCCGAGCAGCGGCGCAGCCACGTCGCCCCACAGCACCACCGGCGCGCTCAGGAAGGCTTCCGCCTCCGCCGCCGTGCGCGGCAGGACGGGTTTCAGCGCGGCGACCAGGATGCGGAACAGGTTCAAGCCTTGCGTGCAGACTGCCTGCAGTTCGGCGTCGGCGCCCTCCTGCCTGGCGATCACCCAGGGCTTCTTTTCGTCGATGTACTTGTTGGCCTCGTCGGCCAACGCCATGGTCAGGCGCAACGCGCTGGCGGGCTCGTTGCGTTCATAGGCCTCGGTGATGGGACCGAGTGCGTCGACGAAACGCTGGTACATCGCCGGTTCGGGCAGGACGTCCGCCAGCTTCCCGCCAAAGCGTTTGTCGACGAAACCGGCGCAGCGGCTGGCCAGGTTGACGAACTTGCCCACCAGGTCCGCGTTCACCCGTGCGATGAAGTCGCCCAGGTTCAGATCGAGATCATCCACGCCCCCCGAGGACTTGGCGGCATAGTAGTAGCGCAGTGCCTCAGGCTCCAGGCCGACGTCCAAGTAGGTACGCGCCATGATGAAGGTGCCGCGCGACTTGGACATCTTCGCGCCATCAACGGTCAGGTAGCCATTGACGTGCAGCCGCGTTGGTGCGCGCAGCCCGACCCCATGCAGTACGGCAGGCCAGAACAGGCCGTGGAAGTTGACGATGTCCTTGCCGATGAAATGGTGCAGTTCGGTGTCGGTGCCGGCCTTCAGGTACGGGTCGAAGTCCATGCCCAGGCGCGCGCACAGCGTGCGGAAGCTGCTCAGGTAGCCGATCGGGGCATCCAGCCACACGTAGAAATACTTGCCGGGCGCGCCGGGGATCTCGAAGCCGAAGTAGGGCGCGTCACGCGAGATGTCCCAGGCGCGCAGGCCGCCCTCCGCATCCAGCCATTCGCGCAGCTTGGCCTTGACGCCCGGCAGTGCCACGTCGCCGGCCAGCCATTCGCGCAGGAACGCCTCGAAGCGGCCGACCTCGAAGAAGTAGTGTTCGGAATCGCGGATCTCGGGCGTGGCGCCCGACAGCACCGACTTCGGTTCCTTCAATTCGGTCGGCGCGTAGGTGGCCCCGCACACTTCGCAGTTGTCGCCATACTGGTCGGCGGATCCGCAGTTCGGGCAGATGCCCTTGATGTAGCGGTCCGGCAGGAACATGCCCTTGGCCGGGTCGTAGAACTGCGCGACGCTGCGGCGTGCGATGTGGCCGCCGGCCTCCAAGCGCCCGTAGAACGCTTCCGTGAGCTCGCGGTTGGCGACCGAGTTGGTGGAGTCGTAGTGATCGAACGCCACGCCGAAGGCGGCGAAGTCGCGTTCGTGCCCGGCCTGGATGCCGGCGATGAAGGCTTCGGGTGTGATGCCCGCCTTCTCGGCGGCCAGCATGATCGGCGTGCCATGGGTGTCATCGGCACAGACGAAGAAGACCGTGTCGCCGCGCATGCGCCGTGCCCGCACCCAGATGTCGCCTTGGATGTAGCCCACCAAGTGACCGAGGTGCAGCGGTCCGTTGGCGTAGGGCAGGGCGTTGGTGACGAGGGCGGTGCGGCTCATGGGGTGCTTCGCGACGGGGGAGCGCGATTATCGCATGGTCCGATGCGCGCCCTTCCTGCGCCCGGAACGCGACGGGCCCGGCATGACCGGGCCCGCAGCACTGCTGGAAGAGCGACTACTGGCGGATCCAGGTCTGCGACTTGCAGATGAAGGCGATGCAGCCCGACACCTCCAGCTTCTTGCCGCCGTCGATCAGTTCCATCTTCGATTTGTACACCTTGCCTTCGTCGGGCTTCAGGATCGTGCCGCCGCTCCATTCATTGGCACCATCGGCCTTCATGCCGCGGATGATCTCCATGCCGGTGATCGGCTTGTTCTTGCGGTCGTCCTTGCACTTGTCGCAGACCGGGTTCGGCTTGCTCGGATTGAGCAACTCGATGATCCGGCCGCTGAGCGTACCGTTGGCGGCACGGGTGATTTCCACGATGGACTTGGGCTTGCCGGTATCGCTGTCGATGGTCTTCCAGCGCCCGGTCGCATCGGCAGCGGCGGCCGACAGCGACAGGCCAAGCAACGGAATGGCCAGGCAGGCGGCCAACAGGGTCTTGCGCATGTTCCCCTCCCAGGGATGTTGGTCAGGCCCGCCGGTGACACGACGGGATGCGGCAGTTATACCGCATCCGCTGGCGTATGGAAGGGCTCAGCCGTCCTTTCGCGTCCCCAGTTCACTGTCGTTACGTTCAGGCGTTTCCGGCTCGACGGCGTCAACGTCGGGTTTGGCGTCCGGGATCCGCGAGGCGGGTTGCTGGGCGGGGAGTTGTTCAAGATCGCCCACGCTCACGCGCCCGATGCGCGGCTTCATCCAGACGTTGTCATGCCAGGCCTGGTACTGATTCGGGTCCCAGTACTTTTCGTCGAAGAACTTGCTGCCGTCGATCTGTTCGAAACCGTTCGGCCCCGGCACGTAGATCTGCACGTTGCCCGCAAAGCCGGTACGACTGCCGGTGATCTTCCGCCGCTCGCGCCGAAGGGTGGTCGCGATGCGCGGCTGCGCCGCCGCATCGCCATACTTGGCGTACACCGCGGCACCTTCTTCCACTGCGCGCTGCCGCTCCGTCTCACTCAGCGCGTTCCAGTAACGCTCGCGCAGCCCGAGGAATCCTGCATAACCGCGCTCAGCGGCGAGGTCCATCCAGACATAGGCCAATGCCACATCCTTGGGGGCGCCCTGACCGTTCCACAACATCTCGCCCACCATGCCCTGTGAGGGCTTGTCGGCATAGAAGGCGGCGCGCTGGAAGAACTTCAGCGCATCCTCGTACCGACCTTGCTTGAATTCCTCCATGCCGAGCAGCCGGTAACGCAGGTCCGGGTGAGCTGATAGGAAGCCCGCCGACAGCATCAACCTGTCTTGGGTCGGGTCCGGTGCGGCAGCGTTCTGCGCCATCGATGTCACCGCCGTTGTCGGCAGGAGCAGTGCGGCAAGCAGCATCATGGTTTTCAGCGGCTTCATGAACATCCTTTTCCCCGAGAGCGTGCCGACCATTCTGTGAACTCGATCGCGGGACTGCCTGTATCGAAAGTCACGATGGGACGACGATAAAGAAACGGCCGGCCCTCGTGGGACCGGCCGTTGACGAAACCACGTGATGCTCAGTTGGTGCGATTGGGGGAGCCGACCGTGACGGTGCCGCCGATGTGGCGCGAGAAGAACTCCAACATGGTCGTGTATAGCTTCACGCGGTTCTCAACATCATAGAAGCCGTGCATTTCGCCAGACTGGATGATCATGCCTTCCGGCGGATTGCCGGCCGCGATCAGCGCCTTGTTCATCAACTCGGTCTGCTCCGGCGGTGTGCGTACGTCGCGGGCACCCGCGGCAAGGTAGACCGGAATCTTCACTTCGCCGGCACGGCGCGCCGGCGAGTTCTCCGCCCAGGACTTCGTGTCGCTGCCATGGGTACGACGGAGGTAGCGCTGGCCGGATTCGCGCTCCGGGATGTCGCCCTTCTTGAACATCATGTCCACGTCGTAGACGCCGACATAACCGAATGTGCACTGGAACAGACCGGGTGCGCGGATCGGCGCCATCAACGAGGAGTAGCCGCCGAAACTGCCGCCGTAGATGCAGATGCGGTCCTTGTCGACATAGCCCTGGCCGATGGCCCATTGGGTCGCGTCGATGATGTCGTTCTGGATCCCCTGGCCCCATTGCAGGTGGCCGGCGTCTTGGAACGCCTTGCCGTAGCCGCCCGAGCCGCGATAGTTCATCTGCAGTACGGCGTAGCCACGGCTGGCCAGCAACTGCGCTTCCCAGTTGAAGCCCCAGTTGTCGCGCGGGCCGATCGGGCCGCCGTGGGGATTGACGATCAGCGGCAGGTTCTTGCCGTTGGAGCCATGGGGCAGGGTGAGGTAGCCGTGGATGAGCTTGCCGTCGCGCGACGTGAAGTTGAACGGCTTGACGGAGGCCATCTTCTTCTTGTCCAGCTCCGGCTTGCGCTGCATCAGGAACCGCGCCTTGCCCGTGTCGCGGTCGTAAAGATACAGCTCGCCGGGGTTGCTGTCGCTGTATACGCTGACGATGATCTTCTTGCCATCCTGCGTCTGGCTGGCAAAGTCGACCATTTGCCCCTCGAATGCACTCGCGAGCGAGGCATAGAGTTCGGCGTCCGGGTTATTCTCGTCGATCAGCTTCACGGCGGGAGCGCCGGCCTCGGTCACCACGCCGACCAGCGTGGATTCGTCGGTCGACCAGATGTAGTCGGAGACCTCGGCGACCTTGTCCTGGAACAGCGGCGTGAACTCGCCGGTCGCCGTGCTCAGCGTCCCCACGGCGGCCGGGGCCTTGCCGTCGTCCTGCTCCGCATACACGGTGCCAGCCACAGTCGTGCGGATCACGGACAGGTGCTTGCCGCCGGACTTGGAGGCATTGACCAGCGTCCAGCCCTTGTCGTCGCGCCGGTAAAGCTCGGTGCGCTCATCGTATTCGCCTTCTTCGTCCTTGCTGGACGAGCAGACGGCGAAACGCGGCTCCTTGTCGGCGTCCAGCGCGATGCTGCAGTTCTCCTTCGGCGCGCGGCCCAGCGAGACACGGCGGCCGCTCAGGGTGTCCATGCGGTAGACCTCGGTGCCGACGCCTTCAGACGAGCGCGGACTCGTCGCTTGCATGATCACGTTCTGGTCATCGTCGCGCAGCGTGTCGAGCAGCGAGAAGCGCTCCGCACCCACGGTCTTGCCGCGCTGCGTCGCGTCGCGGGTTCCATAGAAGATCAGCGGTCGCGCCTGGCTGCCGTCGGCGTTCACCGCGAACCATTCACCGGTGTTGAAGGGCTGCGCGTAGCCACCCAGTTTCTTGATCGCGTTGAACATCAGGCGATCAGGGCTGACCCAGTAGAAGCTGCCCACGCTCTTGCTGTCGGGCAGCTGGTTGACCTTGACCAGCTTGAGGTCGCTCGTGCGCATGACGGCCAGGACGTCCTGCTCGCCCTTGTCTACGGTGACGGCGAGGTACTCGCCGTTGGGCGAGATCTTCACGGTGCCATAGGCAGGATGCGAGACGAAATCGCGCACCGGCTGCAGCGTCGCGGCCTGCGCAGGTGCTGCCAATACACATGCAACCGCCAGCATTGATGTCGCAAGTAAGGATTTCTTCATTAGTCCCCCAAATTAAGAATCGCCCCGGAAAATCACCGCTCGGCGATGGCGCAGTCCGGCCATCGCGGCACGCCTCTTGAAGCGTGGCTGGATACCGACTTTAGCAGGAAAATTTATGCCATTGACACTTCCTGGCACAGTGCGGCGCGGCGACGGATGGTGGCCTCTCGCGTACACCGGCGCGGCGCGCCCAGCCCCTGCGGGAACGTGCCGGACAGGACCGCCGGTAACGCGGGACTGTAAGATGAAGCCTTGTAAATGCGTGGACTTGGGCCACCTATCTCATGTCCGGAACCACCGACTCGACCGGCGAAGCAAAAACCTGGGCCGCTCGCCAGTACCTCTCTGCGGTGGAGGCAGCGAACAAGGGGGACTGGCAACGTGCGCTGCCTGCGCTGAGAGCGCTGGTCACCGCGAATCCGGAGCTTCCGCATGTTCACCATCTGCTGTCGGTCGCTGCGCTGGTGACCGGCTCGCTCGACGAGGCGCTTGCACATTCGCAGAGAGCGCTGGAGCTGAAGCCGGGTGACGCTGAATTCCTGCTCCAGTCGGCGCGGGCCATTTCCCAGGCCCGCTCTCCCCAGCAGGCGTTGGCGGTTGCGCATGAAGCCGTCCCCCTGGCATGGAGCGACGCGGCGGCCTGCCAGCAGCTCTCGGCGATCTTCGCCAGGGCTAACGCATACGAAGCAGCGAGCCGCATGAGCGCCCGCGCGCTTGAACTTTCCCCGGGAGACACGCGCAACGTCTTCAACCACGCGACCACGTCGTTGTTCAACGGGGATTTCCCGGCTGCGGAGGCGGCTTACCGGCAGGTCCTGGCCCGCGAGCCTGCCCACGCTCAGGCACATCTCGGTCTCGCGCAGTTGAGGAAGTGGACGCCGGAGGAGAACAACATCCAGCGTCTGACCACGAGCCTCGAACGGACCCAGGATGCCGTGGGCAGGATGTACCTCCATCTGGCCTTGGGCAAGGAGTACGAGGACATCGGCAACTACGCGATCGCTTTCCGCCATTTCACCGCGGGCAAGACCGCAGGGAAGGGGCTGCTGCGCTTCGGCGCGCAGGCCGATCAAGCATGCTTCGACGCCCTGGCGATGGAATCGGGAGACAGGCGCGGTGCGGGTGGATGTCCGAGCGAAGAACCCATCTTCGTCGTCGGGATGCCACGCACGGGCACCACGCTGGTCGATCGCATCCTGTCGAGCCATTCGTCGGTGCAATCCATCGGCGAGGTGCTCAATTTTCCGTCCCTGGTCAAGCGCGCGAGTGGCTCGAGAACGCCGCGCCTGATTGATGCGGACACGGTGCGGGCTGCGAGGCGGATCGATTGGGCGATGTTGGGCGAGGAGTACATCGGCAGCACGAGGCCGCTGACCGGGAGTTTCTCGCGGTTCGTCGACAAGCACCCGCACAATTTCCTCTACCTTGAGATGATTGCCCGGGCGCTTCCCGCAGCAAGGATCATAGGGATGCGGCGCAACCCGATGGACACCTGTCTGTCCAACTTCCGGCAGCTTTTCTCGCCGGCGTCGCCTTACCATGGTTACTCGTTCGATCTGATCGAGACGGGACGGTACTTCGTGCGATTCAATCGCCTGATGCAGCATTTCGAGCGCCTGCTCGGCGAACGCATCCTATGGATTGACTACGAAGATCTCGTCGCCGACCAGGAACGCCAGACTCGGCGACTTCTGGACTTCTGCGGACTCGACTGGCAACCGCAATGCCTTAGATTCGAACTCAACGATGCGCCCGTGGCGACTGCCAGCGCCGCGCAGGTTCGCGGCACGCTGCATCGTGACGCACAGGACCGGTGGCGCCACTATGCCGATGATCTGCAGCCTCTGATGTCGTTGCTTCATGCCCAAGGCATGGGCGCGCCAGTGCGGCAACCCTAAGAAAAAAGGAGCCCGGTTTCCCGGGCTCCTTCGTATCGCAGAGTGGAACAGCCCTCAGCGCAGCTTGTAGCTGAACTGCAGGAACACTTCGCGGCCGATGACGCCGGAGTAGTAGGTGCTCCAGAAGAAGGGATACGCCAGGTCCTCATCGAACAACGGCTTCTTGTCGAGCAGGTTCTGGACCTGGAACGACACGGTCGCCTTCTCCGTGATCTCCTTCGACACACCGGCATTCCAGATCACGAAGCTGCCGCCGCGGCCCTTGTCGGGATCGCCGAGGGGCAGGGAGCCAAGGCGGTAGCCGTTGACGTTGGCGGCCCAGTCGTCCAGCTTCCAGCTCGCGCTCCAGTTGAAACGGCTGCGGAAGTTCAGGGTGCGCTGGTTCACCAGATCGTCGCGGTCATCGATGATGCCGTCGCCGGGGAACAGCTCGATTTCCTTCTTGAGGACGTGGGTCCACGCGAGGTCGAAATCGAAATCGCCCAGACGGTCGGTATCGAGCCCGTACTTGAAGTTCACGTCGATGCCGCTGGTACGGCTGAGTGACTGGTTGACGGGGAAGGACCGGTACTCATCCACTTGGTTGTCGCGGAAGGGCGAGTCCGTACGGGTCACCAGTCCGGTGAAGAACTGGCAGGCCGCGGAGTTCTGATCGACGCTGTTGCCGGCGCGGTCGGTGCCCAGCAAGCAGGACGCTTCTTCGCGGAACAGGTAGGACGTGAAGATGTCGTCCACACCACCGGTCAGTTCGATGTCATACCAGTCAGCGCTCACCGACATCTGGTCGTTGATGTCCCAGACCACGCCGAACGTCGTGGACTTGCCCTCTTCTTCTTCCAGATCGGTGCTGCCGCGGCGGATGCCCTGCACCTGGTAGGCGTAGTCAGCGTCGCCCGAGCAGGCGGTGCTCTGCGGATTCAAACCGTCGCGTCGGCAGCGGAACTCGTCGACGATCGACGTGAAGAAGCCCGACTCGCCCGCGTACACATAGTGCATGTCGGGGGCGCGGAAGCTCGTGCCATGGCTGCCGCGGAACAACAGGCTGTCGACCGGGCGCCATTCGAGGCCGACCTGCCAGGTGATCGCGTCGTCCACGTTGGTGACGTCGTCGTACTTGTCGTAGCGACCGGCGACGCTCGCCTTCAGGCTGTCGAGAATCGGAATGCTGAACTCCAGGCCCAGCGCGTAGCGGTCGCGGTCGCCGCCGCCGCCGGTATCGGAGTAGTTGTAGATGGGCTCGTTGCCGGTATAGCTAGGCAGCGTGCGCGGGTCCGGCGTCAGCTCGTAACTCTGGCGGGCCGCCTCGAGGACGGCAGCCGCGCCAAACGCACCGGCAGGCATTTCGAACAGGTCGCCCGAAATGGTGAAGTTCGCCTGCGTCACGTCCGACTCGGCCTTGCCGATCAGGGTGGTGTTCAGCGACTGGAAGGTTGCGGCATCGATCGGATTGAAGAAGCGCGCCTGGTTCAGTTCGTACACCGGGTAGGCATCGAAGTAGGGGTCGAAGCCCTGCTGCTCGCCCAGGAAGTACTCGGTGAGGCGATTGGCGAGGAAGCGCGGGCGCCGCGTTTCTATCTTGTACTCCGCGCGGGAGACCGTGGCATCCCAGTCGAAACGGTCGGAGATCATCGTGCCGCGCAGACCGGCCGCGAAATCGTAAGCGCGCTCATCCGATGTCGCGCTCTGCGCACCCGGACCACCCACTTCGGCAGGCGTGAAGATGCGCTGCAGATTGACGAACGCACCGCCACCCGGACCGGTGAAATCCGACTCCAGGTTCGGATCGAAGAAGTCCGGGCTCGACCAGAACTGCGTGGAGCTCGCGTACTTGGCCTTGGAGCGCGAGGCGCTCAACTGCGCCCAGCCTTGCATGCCGCCGTCGAAGTCGAATGTGCCGTACAGATAGCCCGACTGGTTGTTGTCGGAGTTCCGGATCGCCTGGGTCGCGGGATAGCCGAAGTAGCCGCAGCGCGGGCCGGTGTATACCGCCGACGTCTCGAAGTAATACGTGTCGAACTCGCTGAAACGGGCGCACGTCGCCTCGCCTCCGTCCGGGAAGACACGGTTGCTGTTGGCGATGTCGAACACGAGCAGACCTTCGACGGCATTCACGTCTTCCGGATTCACGCCCGGCTCGTCGAAGTAGGAGTCCATGAACTTGCGTTGCGAGGCGAAGATGGCTTCGCGCTCCACCGCCTCGAAAGCATAGATGAAGCTCCAGTTGCTGCCGGTCTTGCCGCCGATCCACTGGAAGCGGCCGGAGTCGCCGCCGCCCTGCGTGGTCGTACCGGCACGGACACTGAGCTGGTCGCCTTCGAAGTTGGTCTTCATGATGAGGTTGACGACGCCGGCGACGGCGTCCGAACCGTAGATCGCCGACGCACCGCCGGTCAGGACTTCAACGCGTTCCAGCGCGGCGGCCGGGATGTTGGCCAGGTTTACCGCGTTGGACTGCGAGTTGTAGGGCAGGGGATAGTCGGCCGCACGGCGACCATTGATCAGGATCAGCTGGTAGCCCGGTCCCAGGCCACGGAGATTCAGGAAGCTGGCGTTCGGCGTGAATCCGTTCTGGTTCAGCTCGTTCTGGATCGACGCAGTGTTCTGCGTGAGCGAATTCAGCGCGTCGTAGACGGTGGCGAAGCCCTCGCGTTCGATCTCGGCGGCCGTGATCACGGTGACGGGCGCGGGGCCTTCCACTTCCGCGCGCTTGATGCGGGAACCGGTTACCGTCACCTTGTCCAGCGTAGCGGTGGATTGCTCGGACTCTTCCGTATCTGTGGTCGAGGCGGCGTCCTGCGCGAAAGCGCTTCCCGCGAACGGCACCACCAAGGCGGTGATCAATGCCGCGCTGAGGCGGCTGCGCTTGAGCGCATTCGTGTTACGAACTGACATGTGGTGAATCCCCTAAACTGTCAATGTGATGCGGCCCCCACTGGACTGATCCGTCAGTCCCGGCCGCACGTAAACGTCCTCGTGTCCCGACGTTAACATGGGATTAACGCGGATGCCCATAGCACGGAAAGATGTTACAGCCGTTACCGCTTAATGTGTGATCTACGTCACAAAATATCTCTGGAGTTGGCTTGGAACTGGAATACCTGTCGCAAATCTGTCTGCCTGGATTGTCTGGCAAGCTGAACGAGGGCCTCCTGTGGAAGGTCTCCCGTGGACTCTCGGGGACTGACATCTCCCTACAGGCCGGTTTCCCGCTCGAGGGATGGCGGCCGGATATCGAGTCCCGGGTGGCCGGACTCCTGGAAGCGCAGGGACAGCGGTTGGCGTCACTGTCCCTCCTCTCCCGCATCGCTTCCCATGCTGTCCAAGTCAGCCTCTCCCCCCACCCCCGCGTCCGCAACGTCATCGCGGTCGGCTCCGGCAAGGGCGGAGTGGGGAAATCCACCACGGCGGTGAACCTGGCCCTGGCGCTGGCTGCCGACGGGGCGCGGGTCGGTGTGCTGGATGCCGACGTCTATGGGCCCAGCGTGCCGGCCATGCTGGGCCTGTCGGGGCGGCCGGACAGCCCCGACAACAAATCCATCGAGCCGATGAGGGCGTTCGGGGTGGAGGCCATGTCCATCGGGCTGCTGGTGGACCAGGGCACCCCCATGATCTGGCGCGGACCGATGGCCACGTCGGCACTGATGCAGTTGTTCAACGACACGCTCTGGGGCGATCTGGACTACCTGCTGATCGACCTGCCGCCGGGCACCGGCGACATCCAGCTGACCTTGGCGCAGAAGATCCCGGTCGCGGGGGCCGTCATCGTGACCACGCCGCAGGACATCGCGACGCTGGACGCCAAGAAGGCGCTGAAGATGTTCGAGAAGGTCGAAGTGCCGGTGCTGGGCATCGTCGAGAACATGGCCGTCCACACCTGTTCGAACTGTGGCCACGTGGAGCACCTGTTCGGCCAGGGCGGGGGCGAGCGGATGGCGGCGCAGTATGGTGTGCCGCTGCTTGGGTCCTTGCCGCTGGACATCACTATCCGCGAGCAGGGGGATGCCGGGCATCCTGTCGTCGTGGCCGCACCGGATTCGGCTGCGGCACAGGCCTATCGGCAGACCGCGCGGGTGATGGCGGCGACGCTGGCGCTCAGGCCGCGGGCGACCGTGCCCATCGCTTCGTCGCTGGTCTAGCGGCGAGCCGAAGACGGCGGGCCGGGGCCCGCCCTACAATTCCCCGTCCGCCGCGCGCACCGGTTGCGCGGCCTACCGTTCCCCCAGACCAGGAATTGCATGAGCATCAAGAGCGACCGTTGGATCCGCCGCATGGCCGAACAGCAGGGCATGATCGAACCGTTCGAGCCGGGGCAGGTGAAGCAAGTCAACGGCGAGCGCATCGTCAGCTACGGCACCTCCAGCTACGGCTATGACGTGCGCTGTTCGCGCGAGTTCAAGGTGTTCACCAACATCAACTCCACCATCGTCGACCCCAAGCACTTCGATCCGAAGAGTTTCGTGGACATCGAAGCCGACGAGTGCATCATCCCTCCCAACAGCTTTGCGCTGGCGCGCACGGTGGAGTTCTTCCGCATCCCGCGCGACACGCTGGTGGTCTGCCTGGGCAAGAGCACCTACGCGCGCTGCGGCATCATCGTCAACGTCACCCCGCTGGAACCGGAGTGGGAAGGCCATGTGACGCTGGAGTTCAGCAACACCACGCCGCTGCCGGCGCGCATCTACGCCAATGAAGGCGTGGCGCAGATGCTGTTCTTCCAGTCCGATGCCGACGACGTCTGCGAGACCAGCTACAAGGATCGCGGCGGCAAGTACCAGGGCCAGACCGGCGTGACGCTGCCGCGCACGTGACGCTACCTGTCTCATCAACGCAAGGAAGGGACCCATGCAGACTCCTCCGTCCTTGCCGGAGCACGATCCCTACCGTGCGCCGGCTGCGCATCTCGCACCACCATCTAGCGAGAGCCATGAACTGGCGGATCGATGGGCACGACTGGCGGCAGTGCTGATAGACGCCGTCATCGCATTGGCCGTGACGCTGCCGCCCATGTTGATGACCGGTTACTGGCAGGAAGCCTTCGAGGCTGGCCAGTCCGGGGGCTTCGGTTTCATGCCGTTGGGGACGATGCTGCTGTGGGCCGTCATAGGTTTCGCGCTCTTCGCCGTGATTCAGGGCTATCCGCTTCATGACAGCGGGCAGACGTGGGGCAAGAAGCTGCTGTCGATCAGGATCGTGGATCTGGCAGGACGCAAGCCGCCGTTGGTTGACTTGTTGTTGAAGCGTTACCTGCCCACGCATGCCATCGTCAACATTCCCTGCGTGGGTGGCCTGTATGCCTTGGTTGATTCTCTGATGATCTTCCGCCAGGACCAGCGCTGCCTGCATGACCTGATTGCGGGGACGCGCGTGGTACGCGCGAACTAGCGACAAGACGGCGTGGGGATCAGTGCTCTGCGCCGGCCGCCATGCGAACGTCCGAAGGCGTCTTCAGCGCCACTCGCACTGCCAGTTTCAGCGCGCTGGTCACCGTCTCTACCGCCAGGCTGGGCGAGCCGGCGTGCGTGGTGGCCTGGGCGGGTGAATAGGGAATGTGGATGAAGCCGGCGCGCACGCCGCGCCGGTTCCGCAGCGCGTGCATCAATCCGTAGAACACGTGGTTGCAGACATAGGTGCCCGCCGTCTGCGATACCTCCGCAGGGAGGCCCGCGACGTGCAGGGCTTCGCGCATGGCCTTGATTGGCAGCGTGGTGAAGTAGGCCGCCGGCCCGCCTGCCACCACGGGAACATCCACCGGCTGCCTGCCGGCGTTGTCGGGGATGCGTGCGTCGTCCACGTTGATCGCGACGCGTTCCAGCGAGATCTGCGCGCGCCCGCCGGCCTGGCCCACGCAGACTGCCAGCGCCGGGCGCGTTTCCCGCAGCGCGCCGCGCAGTGTCTTCAGGGCGTCTCCGAACGCAACCGGCAATTCACGCGCCACCACGCGATGCCCGGTGATGCGCGTGCCATGCAAGGCCGCGACGGCTTGCCAGCTGGGGTTTTCCTGTTCCCCCCCGAAGGGCTGGAATCCGGTCAGCAGGATGGTGCGGGTGGTAGTCATGTCAGAGCTCGGGAAAACGTCGCATCAACGGAAACATAGCCAGGCCATCAGCAGCACGTTGGTCCCCATCAGCCACAGTCCGGTGGCGGCCTGCGCGCGGATCACGCCGTACTGGTCGTCCAGCCCCAGCAGTACCGCCGGCACGATGTTGAAGTTGGCGGCCATCGGCGTCAGCAGCGTGCCGCAGTAGCCCGTCAGCATGCCGATCGCCCCCAGGACGGCCGGGTCGGCACCATGCCGTTGCACCAGCAGCGGCAGGCCGATGCCGGCCATCATCACCGGGAACGCGGCAAACGCATTGCCCATGATCACCGTGAACACCACCATCCCCAGCGCGAAGGCCAGCAGGCAGGCGATGCGGCTGTCGGCGGGAATCACCATCGAGACCAGCGACGCCACCGCTTCGCCCACGCCACTGGCCGCGAAGACGCCACCCAGGGTTGCCAGCACCAGGGGCAGCAGCGCTGCCCAGCCCAGCGTATCCAGCAACCGCCGGCCTTCGTCCGCGGCTCGCAATGCACGCTGGCGCGTCACCACCACCGCCGCGAGCGCAGAGACCGTGCAGGCCAATGCCAGTCCGGTCAGGGTCAGGCCGGCTGAAGCGAACAGCGGTGTTCCGCCAAGCGATACATGCGGCCCGGCCAGCACCACCAGGATGGTCAGCGCGGGTATCAGCAGCGCGGGCAGGAACAGGCGATGTCCCAGCCGCAGCGCGGAGGCGAGGCGCTCGGCTTCGGGCGCTTCATCCTGCGGTTCCCGGCGCATGCGCGTGGCCAGCAGGGCGAGCGCGATGACCGCGGCACCGGCGAACTGTGCGGGCAGCGGGTCGCCGGCCTTGCTGGCGCGTAGCACGTGCCCGCCGCCCGCGAACAGCAGCGCGATCAGGCCCCAGAACGCGGCGTGCGCATACCGGTGCTGGCGGAGGTTCCGCCAGCCGGCGTAGGCGAGGAAGGCCGCCAACAGCAGGTAGAACTGGTCAATCGACAGCATCGCTGCGCTCCGTCGCCGGCACGGCATGGTGATCCAGCCGACGCTGGAACAGCACGATCCGCACCGCGTGGATGACGAATGCGGCGATCGCCGTCGGCAGCGCCCACAACGCGATCTGCAGCGGCTCCAGCGCGATGCCGTGCTGGGCATAAAAGCCTTGGATCAGCAGCACCGCGCCGAAGGCCAGGAACACGTCCTCGCCGAAGAACCGGCCGATGTTGTCGGTGGCGGCGGCCATCGCATGCACCCGTTGCGCTTCCTCGCGCTGCAGGGGCGCACGGGTCTTTTCCGCGGCCGATTCGGCCATGGGGGCCAGCAGCGGGCGCACGGTCTGCGCATGGCCGGCGATGTCGATCAGCCCCACCATGCTGAGTCCCTGGCGCACCAGCAGGTAACCTGCCAGCAGTCGCGACAGCGTCAGTCCGCGTAACTGCGCGATCCAGCGCAGTGCATGCTCGCGCAGGCCGGCGCGTTCCAGCAGTCCGATGGTGGGCAGGGTCAGCGCGAACATCAGCAATGCGCGATTGGAAACGAAACTTTCCCCCAGCAAGGCCAGCAGTTCGGGAATCGACTTGCCGGCGGCAACGCCGCTGATCAGGCCCGCACTGACCACCACGATCACCGGGTTGAAGCGCAGCACGAAGCCAGCGACCACCACCGCAATGCCCAGCAATGGCCAGTAGTTCATGCGCGGCGCTCCATGCTGCGCACCGCGAAACCCGCCGCCTCAATGGCCTCGCGCAGCGCACGCGCGAAGGCCGCGGCATCGGCGCGGTCGCCATGCAGGCAGATGCTGTCGGCGCGCAGGGTTACGGCAGGTCCGGTGCGGGGTGCCACTTCGCCCTCCCGCAGCATCCGCGTGACCTGTGCCACCGATGCTTCGACGGAAGGCAGGCATGCATCGGCATGGGTGCGCGGCGTCAGGCTGCCATCGGATTCGTAACGACGCTCGGCGAAGGCTTCATGCGCCACCTGCAGTCCCAGGCGTTCACCGGCGGCAGTGAGCCTGCTGCCGGAAAGTCCGTACAGCACCAGTCCGGGGTCATGGTCATGCACGGCCTGCGCGATGGCGCCTGCGAGTGCCGTATCCTGCGCCGCCTGGTTGTATAGCGCGCCATGGGGCTTGACGTGGTGTAGGCGCCCACCGGCGGCACGCACGAAACCATCCAGTGCCGCGATCTGGTACAGGGTGAGCGCATACGCGGCGGCGGGTTCGATCACATGCGGGATGCGGCCGAAGTTGTCCCGGTCCGCATGCGAGGGGTGCGCGCCGATCGCCACGCCGTTGGCCAGGCACAGCGCCACCGTCTTCTGCATGGTGACCGGCGACCCGGCATGGAAGCCGCAGGCGATGCTGGCCGAACTGATGAAGGGCAGGAGCGCGGCATCATCCCCGCAGTCCTCGCCCAGGTCGCAATTGAAATCGATGTCGCGCGTTGCGTGCATGCGTTGAGCGTACCCCAGCCTTACAGACGTTGTGCGATGGCCAGCCGCAATCGCGCCAGCCGGTGCTGGTACCCGAGCGCGAGTGCGCGGGCTTGCCGCAGTTCGATGGGTTCGAAGTGGACGGATTCGCCGGGGCGCAGCTGTGCCGCCCGGCCCAGGTCGCAGGCAATCACATGGCCCAGGCGCGGGTAACCGCCCACCGTCTGTGCATCGGCGAGCAGCAGGATCGGTTGTCCATCGGGAGGAAGTTGCAGCGTGCCCACCGCCACCGGCTCGGAGACGCCGCTGCCGTCCTGCGCTTCAAGCGGTGCCCCGTCCAGTCGAAGACCCTGCCGGTTGCTGTTCGGATGGACACGCCAGCGCTGCGTGCCGAGCGCCGACGCTGCTGCGTGATGCAACGGGACATAGCGCAGCACGTGCCGATCCACGGTCCACGGATCGTCGGGATCTATCCACCAGGCAGGAAACCGCGGCTGCGGCGCGGCAGCATGTGTGCTGCCGGCAGGCAACAGGTCGCCAGCACGCAAAGCACGCCCTTCATGACCGCCGAAGCCGCCGCGCAGGTCGGTGCTGCGGCTGCCCAGCGTCGGTGCGACATCCATGCCACCGGTCATCGCCAGCCAGGCGCGCGCGCCATCGCGTACCGCGCCCAGTTTCAACTCTCCGGCCGGCACATGGATCGGTCGACCCATCGGCAAAGGCAGGTCGTTCCACGAGGCCTGCACGTGTGCGCCCACCAGTGCGATGAGGGAGGGTCGGGGCAGGCGAAGGCGTGGCCCCTGCAGCACGATCTCCAGCCCGGCACAGGATTCCGCATTGCCGACCAGCCGGTTGGCCAGTGCCAGCGCAGACGGATCAAGCGCGCCGGCGCGGGCCACGCCCAGGTGCCGCCAGCCAGTGCGGCCCTGGTCCTGCACGGTGGTCTGCAGGCCCGGCGACAGTACTTCCCAGCGGCTCATGCGTTGTCTGCCAGTGCGGCGAAGGCTTGCGCATCGATCGGCACGAAGCGGACTTCATCGCCCGGCAGCAGCAGCGAGGGCGCATCGCGCCGCGCATCGAACAGCACCAGCGGCGTGCGTCCGAGCAGGCGCCAGCCACCGGGGCTCGTATGCGGATAGATGCCCGTCTGCGCGCCGCCCACGGCCACGGAGCCGGCGGGTACGCGTGCGCGCGGCGTCGCCAGTCGTGGCAGCGCGAGCGCGGGATCCAGTCCCAGCAGGTAAGGGAATCCTGGCGCGAAGCCGATCATTGCGACGCGATAGAGCGGTGCGCTGTGGCGCGCGATCAGCTCGGCTTCTGCCAGCCCGAGTTCACGTGCGGCCGCTGCGAGGTCCTCGCCGAACCCGGCGCCGTAGCACACCGGGATTTCGTGCAGCTTAGGCGTCGCGTTCTCGAGGGGCGACTGCGGATCCGACCACCCGGCCACGGCCTGCGCGATCACCTCGCGGGGATCCTCGCCCGGCATGTATGCGCTGTCGAAAAACACGCCTAGGCTGGCGTAGGCCGGCACCAGGTCGCGCAGCCAAGCGGGTGCCAGGCGGCGCAGATGAAGGGCCAGAGCGTGTACGCGAAGGTTGGTGTCGTCATCGATGCCGTCACCGAAGCGCACCAGCAGGGCGTCGTCGCCCAGCGGCTCAATGTGGGGCGCGCTCATCGCAGCCGTTGCTGCCAGCGCGCGACTTCATCGGCCAATGCCCCGGGCGTGTGCCGGACCATCGTGCCGCTGCCCCACACTGGTCCCGGCCATGCCGCATCGCCCTCATGCCGCCCGACCAGATGGATATGCAATTGCCGCACAATGTTGCCGAGCGCGCCGATGTTGAGTTTCTGCACGCCATCCTGCGCGCGGATCAGGTTGCCCGCCTGGTTGATCTCCGCCAGCAGCAGGCGCTGTTGGCCACCGTCCAGCTCCAGCCATTCGCTGACGGCGGCGACGCGGGGCACCAGCACCAGCCAGGGAAAACGCGTGTCGTCCATCAGGCGGGCTTGCGACAGCGGGCCGTCGGCGATGAAAACACTGTCGGCGGCCAATCGCGGGTCGAGGACGAAGTCGCTCATGAAAGATGGGTCCTGAAGAAATCGAGCGTGCGCTGGCGCGCGATCTGTGCACTGGCGGGATCATAGTCGGCCCGGAGGTCGCAGTTGAACCCGTGTCCGGCGGGATAGGTGTGCACCGCCATCTGCGGAAGCGCGTCGCGATGCGCCTGCACCATGTCCGGCGGGATGGAGGCATCCTGCTCGCCGAAGTGGAACATCACCGCTGCCTGCGGCGTCTCACCCAGAAACGGCAGGTTGCGCGCGCCGTAATAGCTGACCGACGGCAGGCCCAGCCGCAGCGCGGCGAGCAGCGCGACGGTGCCGCCCCAGCAATAGCCCACGGTGCCGACCCTGCCGTGGCCCGCCAGCGCATCAGCCGCGGCACGGGTGATGTCCGACGCGCGTTCCAGGCCCAATGCAGTGATCAGGGCCTTGCCGCGCGCGATGCCATCGGCGTCGTAGTCCAGTTCCACGCCGAGCTCGACCGGGTCGAAGTAGGCCGGTGCCAGTGCGACATAGCCCTCGCGCGCAAATCCTTCGGCCACGGTGCGGATATGCGGATTGACGCCGAAGATCTCCTGCACCACGACCAGCGCGCCGCGCGGTGAGCCCTCGGGATCGGCCCGCCAGGCGTGGATGCGGCCGTGTGGGGATTCGAAAGGCAGCCACTGGCCCATGCGCGGGGTCCGTTCGTGAAGGCGGGACAGTGTAGGCGCCGCCGGGTAGGGCGGTGTGCAGGGAGCGCCGCCTGAACGGTCCGGCCAGGCCTGCCGATGCCCGGAGGCTATAATCCGCGGCCCCGTACACGCCGCCGCCGTACTCTCATGTCCCTGCAGAACCCCAAGGTGGGCTTCGTCAGCCTCGGCTGCCCGAAGGCCCTGGTCGACTCCGAACGCATCCTCACCCAGCTCCGCGTGGAGGGATACGACATCGTGCCGACCTACGACGCGGCGGACGTGGTGGTGGTCAACACCTGCGGCTTCATCGATTCCGCGGTAGCCGAATCGCTGGACGCCATCGGCGAGGCGATGAACCAGAACGGCAAGGTCATCGTCACCGGCTGCCTGGGCAAGCGCCCGGAGCAGATCCGCGAGCAGTACCCCGACGTGCTGGCGATCAGTGGTCCGCAGGACTACCAGAGCGTGATGGAAGCGTTGCACGCGGCCTTGCCGCCGAAGCACGATCCCTTCGTCGACCTGGTGCCGGACTACGGCATCAAGCTGACGCCGCGGCACTACGCCTACCTGAAGATCTCCGAAGGCTGCAACCACCGCTGCAGCTTCTGCATCATCCCGTCGATGCGCGGCGACCTGGTCTCGCGTCCGGTCGATGACGTGCTGCGCGAGGCCGAGCGCCTGGTGCGCGGCGGGGTGAAGGAATTGCTGGTGGTGTCGCAGGACACCTCGGCCTATGGCGTCGACGTGAAGTACGCCGAACGCGAGTGGCGCGGCAAGGCGTACCAGACGCGCATGAAGGCATTGTGCGAAGGCCTGGGGGAACTCGATGCCTGGGTACGCCTGCATTACGTGTATCCGTATCCGCACGTCGACGACGTCGTCCCGCTGATGGCGGAGAACAAAGTGCTGCCGTACCTGGACATCCCGTTCCAGCATGCCAGCCCGCGCATTCTCAAACTGATGAAGCGCCCGGGCGCGGTCGACAAGACGCTGGAGCGGGTGAAGCGCTGGCGTTCCACCTGCCCCGACATCACCCTGCGTTCGACCTTCATCGTCGGCTTTCCCGGCGAGACGGACCGGGAGTTCGAGGAGCTACTGCAGTTCCTCGACGAGGCGCAGCTGGACCGTGTCGGTGCATTTGCCTATTCGCCGGTCGAAGGCGCGGCCGCGAATCTGTTGCCGGACCCGGTGCCGGAAGAGGTGAAGCAGGAGCGATTGGCGCGTTTCATGGAGAGGCAGGCGGAAATTTCCGCCGCCCGTCTCGAGGCCAAGATCGGCACCGTGCAGCAGTGCCTGGTCGACCTGATCGAAGACGACATCGCCGTGGCGCGCTCGAAGGCCGATGCGCCGGAGATCGATGGCCTGGTGCATATCCAGAATGGCGGCGAGCTGGGGTTGCGCGTCGGCCAGTTTGTCGACGTGGAGATCACCGAGAGCGACGAGCACGATTTGATCGGTGATGCCATCGTCGGAACGGCGGGCACGCCACTCGATCTCAAGGTGCTGTGACTGCATCAACCGCGGTCGCCAGCGCGGGCAATGGCCGGCGTCGTTTCGTCGCACCCTTGCGCGAACAGGTGGATGCTGCGTGTTTCCGGCATTCCTTGTTCGAGGGCTACGGCGAGTATCTGGACCTGATGACGGCCACGCGATGGCCGGATATCGAAGCCCTCAATGCGCGGATGCCGCCGTCAGGGCATCGCTTCGTGATGCAGGACTCGGCCTTGCTCGACGACGGGTTGCACTACGAAGCACGCATCGCACGGGGGTACATCGCAACGCGCACAGAGAACTGGCACGACCTGTTCAATGCCATGGTCTGGATGCGTCATCCGGCCCTCAAGCACGCCCTCAACCAGCAGCAGTGCCGACATATCGCACGAATGGGAACGCGTGAACGCAGTCCTGCCCAGCAGGCGCTGACCCAGTTCGATGAGGCCGGCGTCATCGTGCAGGTGCGTGACCAGATGCTGCTGGATCTGTGGGACCGACACGACTGGGCGGCGCTGTTCCATGCGAATGCTGCTCGCTGGCGCAACGGCGACATCCATGTCGTGGCCGTGGTGGGGCATGGGCTGATGGAGCAGATGCTGGTGCCGGGGCGTCTGCTGGTCGGCAAGTGCGTGGTGGTGTCAGGCGATCCGGTCGACGCGGTTGCGCACGTGGTCGAATCGATCTCAACCGGCGCGATCCTCGCCACGCCGTCGGCGCTGCGCCCACTGCCACTGGCCGGCATTCCGGGCTGGCACGCTGGGCAGAGCGAGGCGTTCTATGTGCAAGAGGACTACTTCCGGCCGCTACGGGAGGGGCGCGTCTACCCGCCCCCGTTGTGAGAATCATCCTGCGTAGCTGACACCCACCAGCACGAAGCGGGTGACGCCGCCCGGAAGCTCCACGGAAAATTCGTCATCGATGCGCTTTTTCAGCAGCGCACGCGCCATCGGCGAGTCGATGCTGATCCAGCCGCGGGCCGCGTCGGTCTCGTCGGGGCCGACGATGCGGTAGCGCGAAGTTTCGCCACTGGCCACGTTCTCCAGCTCGACGGTGGCGCCGAAGAACACGGCTTCGGGATCGCTTGGCGCGGTATCGACGACGCGCAGCGCTTCCAATCGCTTGCTCAGGTAGCGGACGCGACGGTCGATTTCGCCCAGTTGCTTCTTGCGGTAGGTGTACTCGGCGTTCTCCGAGCGGTCCCCTTCTGCCGCGGCGGCGGCCAGCGCCTTGACCACGTCGGGGCGGCGCACGCGCCACAGATCGTCCAGCTCCGCCTTCAGGCGGTCATGGCCTTCGCGGGTGATCAGGGCCGTACTTTTTTCGCCCGGTGGGCGCCAGCGCGACACGTCAGCGATCCCCGGCGGTGTCCGCGCGCCGCAGCGTGCGGCCACGTGGGTCCTCGACCGGTTCGATGCAGCTGCCTGCGGTCAGCGCCAGCAGGTCGTCGTCATGGATCGCGAATTCCTGCGTCGGCTGATCATCGTCCGGCGTGAGCTGCACGCAGGTGCCGTTCCAGGTCAACGACCAGCGGCCGGCGTGTGTCGGCGCAGCCTGCAGGTCGTCCTGACAATGCGCCTGCAGGGTGTAGCGCCCGTCGGCGCGCAGGTCCAGCAGCACGTTCTGCATCACGCAGCCAGTGGACGGTAGGCTGCCGAAGAATGCACCGGCGAAGGTCGCCGGTGTCGGGTTGGCGGCCGAAGCCGCCAGCGACAGGGCGATGCCCGGCATGACGAAAAACCACTTCATGCGCATGCGATCAGCGTCGCCCGCCAAAGATGCTGCCCAGGATGCCGCGCACGATCTGGTTGCCCAGCTTGGTGCCGATGGTGCGCGTGGTCTGCTTGGCCATCGTCTCGATCATGCCTTGGCGGCGCTTGGTGCCGAACACCGCGTCCTTCACCGTCTGGCCGAAGCCGCCGGCATCCGGATCGTCCTGCTCGGTCTTCGCGGCAGGCGCATTCGCGGTCTCCATCGCCGATTCCGCACGCTTGGCCAGCATTTCGGCGGCGGATTCCCGGTCGATGGCAGTGTCGTACTTGCCGCCCACGGGACTGCCGTTGCGCACCTGCTGCCGCTCGGCCTCGCTGATCGCACCCATGCGGCAGCGCGGTGGCGATACCATCGTCTGCTGCACGGGCGAGGGGATACCCTTGTCCTGCAGCGTCGAAACCAGCGCTTCGCCCGTGCCCAGTTTGGAGATGGCCTGGGCCACGTCCAGCTTCGGATTCGGCACGAACGTTTCCGCCGCGGTCTTGACCGCCTTCTGGTCGCGCGGGGTGAAGGCGCGCAATGCATGCTGCACGCGGTTGCCCAGCTGGCCCAGGATGTTGTCGGGCACGTCGTCTGGGAACTGCGAGCAGAAGTACACGCCTACGCCCTTCGAGCGGATCAGGCGCACGACCTGTTCGATGCGTTGCTGCAGGGCGGCCGGCGCATCGTCGAACAGCAGATGTGCCTCGTCGAAGACGAACACCAGCTTGGGCTTGTCCAGGTCGCCGACTTCCGGCAGCGTCTCGAACAGCTCCGACAGCAGCCACAGCAGGAAGCTGGAATACAGGCGCGGCTTCAGGATCAGCTGGTCGGCCGCCAGGATGCCGATCACGCCGCGGCCATCGGTATTCGTACGCATCAGGTCGGCCAGTTCCAGCGCCGGCTCGCCGAAGAACATCTCGCCGCCTTCCTGCTCCAGCCGCAGCAGCGCGCGCTGGATGGCGCCGACCGACTGCGTGCTGACCAGGCCGTAGCTGGTGGAAATGTCCTTGCGCTCGGCGGCGACCAGGCCGAGCAGCGCGCGCAGGTCTTCCAGGTCCAGCAGCAACAGACCACGGTCGTCGGCCAGCTTGAACACGATGTCCAGCACGCCGCTCTGCGTGTCGTTGAGTTCGAGGATGCGGGAGAGCAGGGTGGGGCCCATCTCGCTGACCGTGGTGCGGACGGGGTGGCCCAGCTTGCCGTACAGGTCCCAGAAGATCACCGGATTCGTGCCCGGCGCGTAGTCGGTGATGCCGATGTCCTTCGCGCGCTGCATGACGCGTTCGCTGCCGTCGCCGGCAGTGGCGAGGCCCGCCACGTCGCCCTTCACGTCGGCCATGAACACCGGCACGCCCATCCGCGAGAAGCCTTCGGCCAGCGTCATCAGGGTGACCGTCTTTCCGGTGCCGGTGGCGCCGGCCACCAGGCCGTGGCGATTGCCGAATTTCGGTTGCAGCGTGACCGGAATGTCGTCCGTGACGCCCTTGCCCAGCAGGATGGGATCCATGTTCAACCTCGCGTGATGATGCCCGGATTCTAGCGGCTGGATGCTGCATCCGGGGAAACGTTCCATGACGCGCGACCTTGCCCGGGGTGCATGGCGGGGGCTACCCTCCCGACTCACACTCTGGATGCTCACCTGATGTCGTTTGCGGTTCCTGCCTGTCTGCGCCACTGGCCCGTTGCGGTCGCCCTTTCCCTGCTGCTGGTCTCGCCTGTTTCACTGGCCCAACGGGTGTCCGCGCGTGACCGCGTTGCTGCGGAGGCGCTCGAACAGCGCATGGCCGCCGCCGAGAAGCGCTACCGCGATGGCCTGGTGCTGGTGGCCAACAGCGATCCGCGCGGCGCAACGGAGAGCGATGCGGCGCTGGAGGACATGGAAGACGTGCTGGACGCCTGCATCAAGCAGCGCGGCTGCCAGGTGCCCACCTTGCTGGCAGCGTACAAGCGCCTGCTCAAGGGCAACGCCGATGCGCAGGGTGAAGATGATGCGGGCGAGGGCGAGGGCGACGCGATCGATGCGCTGGACGACGGCACCGACCACGCCATCGCAGCGGGTGCCCCGGTGCCGGAGACGGCCCGCACCGCGGCGCTGCTCAACGACCAGCGGCACGCATTCGATCGCATGGTGGAGTACAACCCGGCGGTCCAGGCCGGCATCCGCCGCTGGCTGACCGACATGCGCCCGGCGTTGATCGACAGCTTCGAGAATTACCAGAACATGCGCTCGGACCTGTACCCCGCATGGGAGCGCAGCGGCCTGCCGGAAGCATTGCTGTTCGGCATCATGGCCAAGGAATCCAACGGTCGCGTGCATTCCACCTCGCGCGCGGGTGCGGCGGGGCCGATGCAGTTCATGTTCCACACCGGCGCTCGCTTCGGGTTGGGCCGCGATGCCAGCGGCTTCGATACGCGTTATGACCCGTATGCCTCCGGGCAGGCCAGCGCGGCCTACATGAACGAGCGCATGCGAGGACTGAACAACAACATCGAACTGGCGTTGGCGGCCTACAACGGGGGTGAGGGCCGCGCGGCACGCGTCTATCGTGAAAACCCCGGCCTCGGCTTCTGGGATGACGTGGTCTACCGGCAATTCCCGGGCGAGACGCGCGACTACGTGCCGATGGTGATCGCTGCGGCATGGCTGTTCCTGCATCCCCGCCAGTACGGGCTGGAGTTCCCGAAGGTCAATGCGCAGGCGGCCCCGCTGAAACTCGCACGTGATGCATCCATCTATGAGCTGACCATCTGCCTGGGCAACAGCGGCACGCGAGAGGGTTACATGCGCACGCTGCGCAACCTCAATCCTCGTTACGAGGCGGAAAGCTGGATCCCGGCCGGCACCACGTTGAAGGCCAACGCGCGCATCGTCGGCCTCTACAACCGCTATTGCGTCAGCGGGCCACGTGCCGAACTGGCACGCGCGCTGGTCAATGCGGATCCTGCTGCTGCGATCCGGCGCGCGCTGCCAACCGGCAGTGTCGCGGTCGGCGACGTGACGCCGGTGGCGGGCGTGCCGACCACGGTCGCCACCGGCGAACCCCAGGCGGCGGAACCCAAGAAAGAGCAGGCGCGCGAGTACCGCGTTGCCAAGGGCGATACGCTGGGCCGTATTTCGCAGCGCTTCCAGTGCGACCTCAAGAAGCTTGCGCGGGCGAACAAACTGAAGGCGCCAGCGTACTCAGTGCGCCCGGGGCAGGAATTGAAGTTGGAGAGTTGCAGGAAGTAGAGCCGCGCTTCCAAACACCATGGTGGCTGTGGCAATGCCTGGGGTATTGGTGAAGCATCATGTCGCGTGATCGCGCATGATCCGTTTCCGGACATCTTTTTTCATCTCGATGCTCGCTCACGGCGCGTAAATGCCTGTACGTAAATGGATGAACTGATCGCGACGGCGTGCAAACGCGACGCGGCGTCCGAAAAATGTGCACCCGCGCGCATTCGCAGGAAAGTGGCGGGAGTACACATGCACTGCTGACTCGTCAGCACATCCATCACAAGGAGATAGTCATGTCTATCAAGACGTTCTTGCTCTCGTCTGCGTGTGCGGCTGCTTTGGTGCTTGGATTCTCATTCACCTCGAAGGCCGACGATCCATGTACCGAATGCTGGCTGGCATGCGATCAGTCCTACAGGATCTGCATGCAGGGTGGGCAATACACGCCTGCGCAGTGCCGAACCAGCCTGAATACATGCCGCTTCATCACCTGCGGCAACTGCGAAGTCCCCTGATCCGTAGCGAGGCGCCGCGGGGCCATCCCCGCGGCTTCGGGAGATGCCTGTGAACATGAAAAGGATGCTTCCCCTCATCGTGGTGGTGGTGGCGCTTCTTGTGGGGTTGGGGGCCGGGCGCGTTTACAGCGCGCACAAGCTTGCGAAATCGAACGATCTCGTCGTCACCCGTGGCGACTATGCTCTCTACCTCCCGCGCCCAGGGCAGGTCGCGTTCTATTCCCTCGAGGCCTGTGGCGGCTGCGAGAAGACACGGAAGCTGCTGCGCGAGTTGGGCGTGGATTACGTGGAGCGGTCTGCTGATACGTCAACGGTGCATCGCCAGGAGTTGCACCGTCTCGGCGCGAAGCGGGTTCCCGTCATTGTGACGACCAGCGCGAAGCTGGAAGGGTACGACCACGACCGGATGATCGGGTTGCTGGAAGAGCAAGGGTACCTCAGCCCTGCTGGCCGTTAGCAAGCCGCGCGCTCTCCGGCAGCGATGCAGGGCTCAGTGGATGCGCATCGCGAGTCGCTGACCGAGCCGCACAGGTGATTCCGCCTCGAGGCCAGGCGCAAGTTCCGCTACCCCGGGCGGCAACAGCAAGATCACCGTCGAGCCGTAGTTGAATCTTGCCATCTCCGCAAACCGCTCCAGCGTGATGGCCTTGCCCCGGTAATCCTTGCGCGTGATCGCGGTGCCGTAGGCGGGAATCTCTTCGCCGCTCCACACCGTTTCCACACCCGAGACGAGCAGCGCGCCCACCATCACCGACACCATCGGACCGAAATCGGTGTCGAAGTGGCAGACCAGGCGCTCGTTGCGCGCGAACAGACGCGGCACGTTGGCCACCGCGTCGGTGCCGACGCTGAAAAGGCGCCCTGGCACGTGCACGGTCTCGCGAAGCGTGCCGGTCCACGGCATGTGCACGCGGTGGTAATCGCGAGGCGACAGGTACACCGTGGCGAACAGGCCGTTGCGGAAGGGTTCGGCAGCAGCGGCATCGCCCAGCAGTTCCGCCGCGGTGAACGACTGTCCCTTGGCCTGGAAGATGCGCCCGTGCTCGATGGGGCCACACTGGCTGATGTGGCCGTCGGCCGGCATCAGCAGCGCGCGCGGATCGGGATCGGCCACGCGTGCGCCGGACTTCAGCGCGCGGGTGAAGAAGGCATTGAAGCTGGGGTAGGAGCGCGGATCAGGATTCGCGGCCTCATTCAGGTCGACATTGAACTTCTTCGTCACCGTGTCGATCAGCCAGCGGCTGGTGCCCGGCGAGGTGGAATACGCCAGCCGCCGTGCCAGCGACGACAGCAGGCGGTGCGGCAGGACGTAGGTCAGCGAGGTCAGCAGGCTCATTTCGCCGACGCCTCGGTCAGTGCGCGCATGTCGGCGGCGATTGCCTTGGGCTGGAACGGCGGGCGGATCAGGCCGGCCAGACGTCCCTGCGGGTCCAGCACGCCGATCGCGGAGGAGTGGTCCATGCTGTAGTCGTTCGGATTCTGCTCGAACCCGTCACCCGGCACCTTCATGAAGACGAAGCCCAACGACTTGGCGAAGTTCTCCAGCGTCGGGACGTCGGCCGTGGCGGCCATCGTGTCGGGATGGAAGGCGTGGGCGTACTCGCCGATGCGGGTGGGCGTGTCGCGCTCCGGGTCCACCGACACGAACAGCACGCGCGGGCGGGTGGAGTCGGGCAGGTCCTTCCACTGGGCCTGCGCCTGGGCGAGTTCGGCCAGCGTGGTCGGGCAGACGTCCGGGCAGAACGTGAAGCCCAGGAATACCAGTGTCCAATGGCCTTTCAGTTCGCCGTCGGCCAGTTGGGTGCCGTCCGACTGGCGCAGCGAGAAGGGTGGCAGCGGGCGCGCCTGCGGAAACAGGGTCACCGTCTGCGTGGCCGGCCATTGGGTGGCGGGCGTGACCGGGCCGAAGAACTTCTGTGCGGCCAGCAGGCCCAGGCCGGCGGCGAGCGCCAGGATGAGGATTAGGCCGATCTTCTTGTTGAACATGTGGTGGGGTTCCCACGAGGAGGAGGGCGCAGCCGGTGGGCCGGGGCCGCATGGGCGCGGCGTGAAGGCGGCCATGATACCGGGGCAGCCCCTATAATCGGCGGCCTTCGCCGTTCCGGCGTCTCCACAAGCCTTGCCATGACCGCCGACGTCGCCGCCGAACTGCACACCATCATCGACCTGATCCGCTACGGCGCCAGCCGTTTCAACGCGGCCGGCCTGACCTTCGGCCACAGTTACGACAACGCGCTGGACGAGGCGTCGCACCTGGTGCTGCACACGCTGCACCTGCCGCCGGACCTGGGCCCGGCCTACGGACAGGCGCGCGTCACCAGCGCCGAAAAGGCACAGGTGCTGGCGCTGGTCGAGCGTCGCGTCAACGAGCACATCCCGGTCGCCTACCTGACCGGCGAGGCCTGGTTCGCCGGGCTCAGCTTCAAGAGCGATGCGCGTGCGCTGGTGCCGCGTTCGCCGATCGCCGAACTGATCGAAGCCGGTTTCGAGCCCTGGTTGGGCGGTCGCGAGGTCAACCGCGCGCTGGACTTGTGCACCGGTTCGGGCTGCATCGCCATCGCGATGGGTCACTACAACCCCGACTGGCAGGTCGACGGCGTCGACATCAGCGACGACGCGCTGGCGCTGTCGGCCGAGAACAAGGCCCGCCTGCTGGCCGACAACGTGCAGTTCCTCAAGTCGGACCTGTTCGCCGGCCTGACCGGCAAGCATTACGACCTGATCGTCACCAATCCGCCCTACGTCACCAACGACGAGACCGATGCGCTGCCGAGGGAGTATTCCTACGAGCCGGAACTCGGCCTGCGCGCTGGCGACGATGGCCTGGACCTGGTGCTGAAGATCCTTCGCGACGCGCCCCTGCACCTGAGCCAGGACGGCCTGCTGATCTGCGAAGTCGGCGAGTCCGAGCGCGCGCTGGTCAAGCTGCTGCCGGACGTCGAGTTCGCCTGGATCGAGTTCAAGGTGGGGCAGATGGGCATCTTCGCCGTCGAATGCGCCGAGCTGATCCGCCACAACGCCCGCATCACCGAACTCGCCGCCGCACGAAAATAAGGCAGCAACGCCTCGCGCGAACGTCCGCAGCGGTTGCGCCTGCAACCGTCGCGGCCGGCGTTGGCGCACTGCACAATAGGGCGGCCGGCATGCGATGCTTCACGCCCCGGCACGGGTAGTTCCACAGCGGAGCGACGCTTGAGCAGCAACAGTTTCGGAAAACTCCTCACGGTCACCACGTTCGGCGAATCGCACGGGCCGGCCATCGGCTGCGTGGTCGATGGCTGCCCACCGGGGCTGGAGATCGCGCCCGAGGAGTTCCGCCACGACCTGGAGCGTCGCGCCACGGGCAAGTCGCGGCACACCTCTGCGCGCCGCGAGGCAGATGAGGTCGAGATCCTCAGCGGCGTGTACGAGGGCCGCACCACCGGCACGCCGATCGCACTGCTGGTCCGCAACACCGACCAGCGCAGCAAGGATTACGCCGACATCGCGCGGCAGTTCCGTCCCGGCCATGCCGATTACACCTACTGGCAGAAGTACGGCATCCGCGACCCGCGCGGTGGCGGGCGCTCGTCGGCGCGTGAGACCACCATGCGCGTCGCGGCTGGCGTGATTGCCAAGAAATGGCTGCAGCAGCGGCATGGCGTGACCGTGCGCGGTTACCTGTCGCAGCTTGGCCCGATCACGCCGGAAGGCTTCGACTGGGGTGCGGTGGAAGACAACCCGTTCTTCTGGCCGCATGCCGCGCAGGTGCCGTCGCTGGAAACCTACATGGACGCGCTGCGCAAGTCGGGCGATTCCATCGGCGCACGCGTCAATGTCGTCGCCGACGGCGTGCCCGCCGGTTGGGGCGAGCCGATCTACGGCAAGCTCGACGGCGATCTCGCCGCTGCGCTGATGAGCATCAACGCGGTGAAGGGCGTAGAGATCGGCGACGGTTTCGCGGCGGTCACCCAGAAGGGCACCGAACACCGCGATCTGATGACGCCGGGGGGCTTCCTGTCCAACCATGCCGGCGGCATTCTCGGCGGCATCTCGACCGGACAGCAGGTCACCGCGTCCATCGTGCTGAAGCCCACCTCCAGCCTGCGCCTGCCCGGCGCGACGGTGGATGTGGACGGCAACACCGTGGACGTCATCACCACCGGCCGCCATGACCCGTGCGTCGGCATCCGCGCCACGCCGATCGCCGAGGCGATGATGGCGCTGGTGCTGATGGACCAGGCGCTGCGCCACCGCGGGCAATGCGGCGACGTGGGTGTCGTGCCGCCGCACGTTCCCGGCAGCGTCGATGGCTGAGCTGCGGCCGCGCGTCTGGGTGTCGCAGCCGCTGTTCGACGACATCGTCGGACGGCTTGCAGCGCACTTCGACGTGCGTTCGACGGACCAGGTCACCGAGCACACGCCGCAGGCCATCGCCGATGCGCTGCGCGGCAGCGCGGGCGCGCTCATCACGCTGAATGAGCGGATCGGCGCGGAGGAAATCGCCGCTGCCGCGTCGCTGCGCGCCATCGCCAATGTCGGCGTGGGCTACAACAACCTTGACGTCGATGCGCTGACACGGGCTGGCATCGTTGCGACCAATACTCCGGATGTGTTGACCGAGACCACGGCCGACTTCGGCTTCGCGCTGCTGATGGCGACCGCGCGACGCATCACCGAGGCCGAGCGCTGGTTGCGCGATGGACAGTGGCAGCAGTGGTCGTTCGGCACGCTGCTCGGCGCCGACCTGCACGACAGCACGCTGGGCATCGTCGGCATGGGCCGGATCGGGCAGGGCATCGCCCGCCGTGCGCGCGGGTTCGACATGCGCGTGCTGTACCACAACCGCAGCCGCTTACCGGACACGGTGGAGCAGGAATGCGGTGCGAGCTATGCCGGTTTCGACGAGCTGCTCGCCCAGTCCGATCACGTGGCCCTGGTATTGCCGTACTCGCCGCAGGTGCATCACCTGGTCGATGCTGCCGCGCTGGCGAAGATGAAGCCGACCGCCACGCTGGTGAACATCGCGCGGGGCGGAATCGTCGATGAAGTGGCGCTCGCGGATGCACTTGCAAACGGACGCCTTGCCGCCGCCGGTTTGGATGTCTACGAAGGCGAGCCCGCCGTGCGCTCCGAGCTGCTGGCACTGTGCAACGTGGTGCTGACCCCGCACATCGCCAGCGCCAGCCTCGCCACGCGCCGCGCCATGGTGTCGCTGGCGGTGGACAACCTGATTGCCGCACTCGGCGAAGGTCCGGATGCGGGCAATCCGCCGTCGCCGGTCAATCCGGATGCGCTGGCTACCACCTCCACCATCAAAACCATCGTCGCCAAACGACAGGGAGCCTGAGGCACGCCCGCAGGTTCCCCGAACACAGCCAACAATTGTCTGCTGTCTTCATTCCCTTCTTCGCGAAAACCCATCCATGAGCAACCAGAACCGAACCTTCAACGTCGCCGTCGTGGGCGCCACCGGCGCCGTCGGCGAAACCATGTTGTCCATCCTCGCCGAGCGCAACTTCCCCATCGGCAAGCTCGTCGCACTGGCCTCCGAGCGTTCCGCCGGCATCACGGTCGAATTCAACGGCGAGAAGATCACCGTGCAGGACCTGGCCACCTTCGATCCCGCCGGCATCGATATCGCGCTGTTCTCCGCGGGCGGCGGCATTTCCAAGGAATTCGCGCCGAAATTCGCCGCGGCCGGTGCCGTGGTCATCGACAATTCCTCGGCGTTCCGCTACGACGCCGACATCCCGCTGGTGGTCAGCGAAGTGAACCCCGAGCAGGTGCAGAACCGTCCGCGCGGCATCATCGCCAACCCGAACTGCTCGACCATGCAGATGCTGGTAGCGCTGGCGCCGATCCACCGCAAGTACGGCATCGAGCGCATCAACGTGGCGACCTACCAGTCGGTGTCCGGCGCGGGCCGCTCGGCGCTGGAAGAGCTCGGTCGCCAGACCGGCGCGTTGCTCAATTTCCAGGACCCGGACCCGCAGCGCTTCCCGGTGCAGATCGCCTTCAATCTGATCCCGCACATTGACGACTTCCTCGACAACGGCTTCACCAAGGAAGAGATGAAGCTGGTGTGGGAGACGCGCAAGATCCTGGGCGACGACAGCATCCAGGTGAATCCCACGGCGGTGCGCGTGCCGGTGTTCTATGGCCACTCCGAAGCCGTCGCCATCGAGACACGCGACAAGGTCACCGCCGCCGAAGCGCGCGCGCTGCTTGAAGCCGCCCCGGGCATCGAAGTCGTCGATGATCGCGCCCCGGGCGGCTATCCCACGCCCGTCACCCACGCCTCCGGCACCGACGCCGTCTACGTGGGCCGCATCCGCGAGGACATCTCGCATCCGCGCGGGCTGAACCTGTGGATCGTGTCCGACAACATCCGCAAGGGCGCGGCCCTGAATGCCGTGCAGGTGGCGGAACTGGTGGCGAAAAACGGCTGAGCGGCTATAGTCGTGGCCGGGAAACATGGGGAAGGGCCGTGAAACCGAAGCACAGACCTCGGGCGGCAAGACTCCTGCTGGCCGGCATGATCGGGCTGGGGCTCGCGTTGCTGAGCAACGTGGCCCTCGCGCTCGGCCTGGGGGAGATCAAGGTCAAATCGCAGCCCGGCCAGCCTCTGCTGGCCGAGATTCCGATCATTTCCAGCGAGCCCGGCGAGCTGGAACAGCTGAGCGCGCGCCTGGCGTCGCCGGTGACATTCGAGCGCGTGGGCCTGCCGCGGCCACAGGGCCTGGTCAATGAACTGGATTTCACCGTCGCGCTGGATGATGCGGGGCGCCCCGTGGTCCGCGTCACCAGCCGCACGCCGGTCGATGTGCCGGCAGTCAACTTCCTGATCGAGGTCGATTGGGGACAGGGCCGGCTGGTACGCGAGTACTCCGCGCTCGTGAGTGCGCCAGGAACGCTGGCGGCTGCCGAGCAGCCGGTGATCGACGCGCCTCTGGCGGCGCCCTCGGACACCATCAGCCGAGCGGTCGAGCCGGTCATCGTGGCGACGCCGGAACCTCCACCCGTGGCGCAACCGGCTCCTGAGGCGCAGGTGCGTGCAGCGCCGGAGCCCGTTGCCACCGCCGCACCCGCGCCGCAGGTTTCCCCGGGCGACACGCTGGCGCCGGTGCGCAGGGGCCAATCGCTGTCGCAGATCGCGGCGCCACTGGCGCGCGAGCAGGGCTACACCCTGGACCAGGCGATGGTGGCACTGCTGCGCGCCAATCCCGACGCCTTCATCAATGGCAACGTCAACCTGCTCAAGCAGGGCGCGGTGCTGCGCGTGCCGGAAACGGCCGAGGCACAGACGATCCTGGAAAGCGAAGCGGCGGCGCTGGTGCGCAGCCAGATCGCCGAGTGGCGGCGCGCGCGCGCGCCGATCCCGCAGCCCGCGGCCGTGGTCGAACCGATGGCGCCTGCTCCGGCGTCTGCGTCGCCCGCGCCCCAGGTGGCGGAAGCACGCCTGGAAATTGCGCCCGCGGCGACGGGCACGTCGGGTTCTGGAACGCAGTCCGGCCTCAACGCCGGTGGTGAGGGCGAGATGTTGGCGAACGAGCAGTTGCAACAATCGAAGGAAGACCTGGCCGCGCGCGAAGCGGAAGTGCAGGAACTGCGTTCGCAGGTCGCGGACCTGGAGAAGCTCAAGGCGCAGCAGGAAAAACTGCTGGCCATGAAGGACAGCGATCTCGCCGCCGCCCAGCAGCGGTTGGCGCAGAGCAATGGCAGTGATGGCGGCGTACCGGTATGGGCGTGGGCGGGCTTCGGCCTGCTGTTCGCAGGCGCGTTGGCATGGGGCTTCGCACAGCGTCGCAAGCGTCTGTCGCCGACGCTGACACCGCGCAGCGGCGTGTTCGGCGAGGCGCCGGCCGTCAGCCGCGCCGCCGAACTCGCGACGGGAATGCCGACGGCTACGGTGGAGGACGCCGCGCCCAGCCCGACCCTGCAACCCGTGATTGTGCCGACGGCTGCGCCGTCCAGGCCGGCGGTGAAACCGGCACCCGTCGCGGCGGGTCCCACGTGGCATTCCGGCGGTGCGCCCGCCGCCGTCGCGACGCCTGCCCCGGCACCCGTGGGCCGCGAGCGACTGGAACTGGCTGTGGCCTACCTGGACCTGGGCGATGTGGTCACAGCGCGCGACCTGTTGAACGAAGTCGCCGCCGGCGGCGATACCGCCGCCCGCGATGAAGCGCTGCAGTTGCTGCGCGAGATCGGATGACCGGGTGATGCGCTGATGCGTTACGCGCTGGGCGTCGAATACGACGGCGGCGGATTCCTGGGCTGGCAGCGGCTGAGCAAGTCCGGCACGCCGGACGACACCACCACCATCCAGGCGGCGCTGGAGGGCGCGCTGTCGTCGGTGGCCAATGCTCAGGTGAACACCATCTGCGCCGGCCGCACCGACGCGGGCGTGCATGCGCAATGCCAGGTGGTGCACTTCGACAGCGATGCCGCACGCGACCCCCGGGGCTGGTTGCTCGGCACGACGGCGCGGCTTCCGCCTGCGGTGTGTGTGCGCTGGTGCCAGCCGGTGGCGGAGGACTTCCACGCACGTTTTTCAGCGCGCGCGCGCCGCTACCGCTACACGCTCGTGAACCGGTTGGCGCGCCCCGCGCTGGAACGCCAGTACCTCAGCTGGGAACGGATGCCGCTGGACGACGGCGCGATGCATCGTGCCGCGCAGGTACTGCTGGGTGAAAACGACTTCAGCGCGTTCCGCACCGTCCACTGCCAGTCCCCGCATGCGATGCGCAACCTGCATGCGATTTCGGTCACGCGCCATGGTGAGCGTGTCGTGGTGGACGTACAGGCCAATGCCTTCCTGCACCACATGGTGCGCAACATCGTCGGCTCCTTGCTCGTGGTGGGGCGCGGCGAACGGCCCGAAGGCTGGATCGCCGAACTGCTGGCCGGGCGCGACCGCACGGTGGCCGGCCCGACGGCACCTCCGGATGGGCTGGTCTTCGTCAGCCCGTTGTATCCGCCCCAGTGGAAGATGCCCGCGGAAGTGACGCTGCAGGACATCCCGGGCAGCCCCGCCATCACCCTGTAACAGCGCCCTTCGGCGCGACACTGGTACACCGGATCGCGGAAAGCGCCGCGCCGGGAGTGCCCCCACGGGACCTGCCGAAAGCGGCTACGCTTCCCCCTCGCCTGATCGCCTGCGCCCGCCATGCATACCCGCATCAAGTTCTGTGGCCTCACCCGCGCCGAGGATGTCCGCCTCGCCATCGAACTGGGCGTGGACTACCTGGGGCTGGTGTTCGCGCCGCACAGCCCGCGCCACCTGCTGCTGGGCCAGGCGCGCATGCTGCGCGAACTGGTACCGCAAGAGATCGCGGTCGTCGCCCTCGTGATGGACAACCCGCGTGGCGAGGTGGAACAGATCGTGGAATCGCTGCAGCCTGACGTATTGCAGTTCCACGGTGCCGAGGACGATGCGTTCGCCGTATCGTTCGGTGTTCCCTTCTGGAAGGCGATCGCAATGGGCGGGCAGGGCGATGGCGCTTTCGCGACCCTGCCGGCGTATCCCGGCGCGCAGGGGTTCCTGTTCGACGGTCACGCTGCGGGCGAGCAGGGCGGCAGCGGCCAGCGCTTCGACTGGCGGCGCATGCCGGCCGCCACCGACAAGCCGTTCCTGCTGGCGGGTGGTCTGTCGCCGGAGAACGTGGGGCTGGCGTTGCGCACGGCACGCCCTTGGGGCGTGGATGTATCCAGCGGCATCGAGACGAGTCCCGGCATCAAGGACGCCGACAGGATGCGGCGCTTCGTCGACGCGGTGCGCGTGGCGGACGCCCGACCTTCGCGGTAGGTGCTACGCGAGTTCCGCGCGCAGCCAGTCGGCCAGCGCTGCGATGCGGGGATCAGGATTGCCGCGTGCGCTGCACAGCGCCCACTCGCCCCCGGTGTCGGAGAACCCCCAAGGCGCCACCAAGCGACCGCTGTCGAGATCGAACTGCACCAGTTCGCGCGGTGCGATGGCGACGCCGAGGCCCGCGATGGCGGCTTCCAGCAGGTAGGTGAGGTGGTCGAAGCCGGTACCCAGGCGCGGCGCATCCGGCAGTTGGCGGCTGGCAAACCAGCGCGGCCACGCCTGCGGTCGCGAGACGGTATGCAGGAGGGGCTCGTCCCGCAATGCCGACGGCGGGGCATCACGCAGCGCCGCGAAACGCGCGTGGTGGAGGCTGAGCACGGGACCGATCTGTTCGGGCGCCAGCGTCCGCACCTGCCATGCCGACGGCCATGGCGCCTCGCCCAGCAGCAGGGCCGCGTCCAGGTCGGCCACGGCCAGATCTATCCCGCCTTCCTGTGCGGACAGGTGCAGCGTCAGGTCCGGCAGGTCGGTCGCCAGCCGTTCCAGCCGGGGGATCACCCAGCGTGCCAGCAGGCTGCCGGGGCAGCCCAGCACGAAGGCACCCGGCCGGCGCTCGCGCTGCAGCGCGCTCCAGCCGGCCTGCAGGCTGTTGAACGCGTCGCCGGCAATGTCGCGCAGCCGCTGGCCGTCGGCAGTCAGCGCGAGGCCACGCCCCTCGCGGACGAACAGCGGTCGGCCCAGCGCGTCCTCCAGTGTGCGGATGTGGCGACTGATCGCGCCGTGGGTGACGTGCAGTTCGCCCGCCGCCCGGCTGAGGCTGCCCAGGCGGGCGGCGACCTCGAAGGCACGCAGGGCGTTGAGGGGAGGCAGGGGACGTGACATTGCGTGAGTTTAAGTCACGGGTTGGCGATATTTCATCGTTTTTCCGTTGATGACCTGTGCGCTAGAGTGACGGCCCGTGAAGACTGTCCTGCCGCCCATGCCTGCTCCCGCCGACTACCACGCCTACCCTGATGCCGCCGGCCATTTCGGTCGCCACGGAGGCCGCTTCGTTGCCGAGACCCTGATGGGGCCGCTGCAGGAGCTGGCGACCGCCTACGACGCCGCGCGGGTCGATCCGGCCTTCATTGCCGCCTTCGACAAGGACCTGAAGCACTACGTCGGCCGCCCCAGTCCGATCTACCACGCCGAACGCCTGAGCCGAGAGGTCGGCGGTGCGCAGATCCTGCTCAAGCGCGAGGACCTGAACCACACCGGCGCGCACAAGATCAACAACACCATCGGGCAGGCGCTGCTGGCCAGCCGGATGGGCAAGAAGCGGATCATCGCCGAGACCGGTGCCGGCCAGCACGGCGTGGCCAGCGCCACCGTCGCCACCCGGCTGGGCCTGGAATGCGTTGTCTACATGGGCGCCACCGACATCGAGCGCCAGAAGATCAACGTCTACCGGATGAAGCTGCTCGGCGCGACCGTGGTGCCGGTGACCAGTGGCTCGGCGACGCTGAAGGACGCATTGAACGAAGCGATGCGCGACTGGGTGACCAACGTGCACGACACCTTCTACATCATCGGCACGGTGGCGGGTCCGGATCCTTATCCGCGCATGGTGCGGGATTTCAACGCAGTGGTCGGCCGCGAGGCGAGGGCGCAGATGCTGGCCGACTACGGCCGCCTGCCGGATGCGATTACCGCGTGCGTCGGCGGCGGCAGCAATGCGATTGGCCTCTTCCACGCCTTCCTCAACGATCCGGGCGTGCGCATCGTCGGCGCCGAAGCGGCCGGCGACGGCATCGAGACCGGCCGCCATGCGTCTTCGCTCGCCGCCGGCCGCGTGGGCGTGCTGCATGGCAACCGCACCTACGTGATCTGCGACGACGATGGGCAGATCATCGAGACCCATTCGATCTCGGCAGGCTTGGACTACCCGGGCGTGGGGCCGGAGCACGCCTTCCTGAAGGACAGCGGGCGCGCGGAGTACGTCGGGGTGACCGACGAGGAAGCGCTCGCCGCGTTCCATCGGCTGACGCGCACCGAGGGCATCCTGCCGGCCCTGGAGTCGAGCCACGCCGTTGCCCAGGCGATCAAGCTGGCGCGCGAACTGCCGAAGGACCAGCTGGTGCTGTGCAACCTGTCCGGTCGTGGTGACAAGGACGTGCATACGATCGCCGCCCGCGAAGGCATTTCGCTTTGAAGCTTTGCTCTCTCCCTTTCAAGGGGAGGGCCGGGGAGGGGGCGGTGTTTCTTAAAGTGGACAGACAGTTTCCGGGTAACACCATCCCCACCCAACCCTCCCCTTGAAGGGGAGGGCTCAAAACCCGATTTCCTGGAAATCTCCGATGAGCCGTTTCGAACAGAAATTCGCCGACCTCAAGGCCGCCCACCGCAAGGCGCTGATCCCCTTCATCACCGCCGGCGACCCGTCGCTGGAGTCCACCGTACCGGTGATGCATGCATTGGTGGCTGCAGGCGCGGACGTCATCGAACTGGGCGTGCCGTTCTCCGATCCGATGGCCGACGGTCCGGTCATCCAGCGCAGCTCCGAACGCGCGCTGGCCAAGGGCGCTGGGCTGCGGTATGTGCTCGAGGCGGTCGAGGTCTTCCGCCAACAGGACGACGGCACGCCGATCGTGCTGATGGGCTATCTGAACCCGGTGGAGATCCATGGTGCCGAGCGCTTCGCCCGGGAAGCGGTCGCGGCCGGCGTCGATGGTGTGCTGCTGGTCGACCTGCCGCCGGAAGAAGCCGGTGAGACGCGCGCCATCTTCGACGAGCATGGCCTGGCACTGATCGCACTGGCGTCGCCGACCACATCGTCGGAACGCCTGCGGATGCTGTGCGATACCGCGCAGGGCTACCTGTATTACGTCAGCTTTGCCGGCGTCACTGGCGCGTCCGACCGCCTGGACATCGGCGCGGCGGGCGGGCGCCTGAAGCAGCTGCGGGTGGACTCCCGTGTGCCAGTGGTGGCCGGCTTCGGCATCAAGGACGCGGCCAGTGCAGCCGCGATGGCTGCCGATGCAGACGGCGTGGTGGTAGGCAGCGCGCTGGTCGCGGCGTTGGTCGAAGCGGGCGCGGACGCGCCGGCCCGGGCCTCCGCCTTCCTGGCCCCGCTGCGGGCGGCGCTGGACGCCTGAGTCACCGTACGGCTGTGCATGGACGACTGAGCTAAACTGCCGCGCTAATCCATCAGGCCCCTCCCGGGGCAGGCAGCAAGACCACGCATGAGCTGGCTCAGCAAACTGATGCCGTCGGGCATCCGCACCGAGGGCAACGCAGGCAAGAGCAAACGCAGCGTCCCCGAGGGCCTGTGGGAAAAATGCGACCGCTGCGGCGCGGTGCTGTACCGGCCGGAGCTGGAAGAGAACCTGGAGGTCTGCCCGAAGTGCAGCTTCCACATGCCCATCCGTGCCCGCGCGCGCATGGCGGCGTTGTTCGACCCGGGCAGCACGCGCGAGATCGGCGCCGCACTGGGCCCGACCGATGTGTTGAAGTTCAAGGACCAGAAGAAGTACGCCGACCGCATCAAGGCCGCGCAGAAGAGTACCGGCGAGCGCGATGCACTGATCACCCTGCAGGGCACGCTGAAGGGCCGTGACCTGGTCGCCAGCGCGTTCGACTTCGCCTACATGGGCGGCTCGATGGGCTCGGTCGTCGGCGAGCGTTTCTCGCTGGGTGCGGAGAAGGCGCTGGAGATCGGCTCACCGTTCGTGTGCTTCTCCGCCAGCGGCGGCGCGCGCATGCAGGAGAGCCTGTTCTCGCTGATGCAGATGGCCAAGACCTCCGCGGCGCTCGGTCGCCTTCGCGAGGCCGGACTGCCCTACATCTCGGTGATGACGCACCCCACCACCGGTGGCGTGTCGGCCAGCTTCGCCATGCTGGGTGACATCAATCTGGCGGAGCCGGAAGCGCTGATCGGCTTCGCCGGCCCGCGCGTGATCGAACAGACCGTGCGCGAGACATTGCCGGAGGGTTTCCAGCGTTCGGAGTTCCTGGTGGCGCATGGCGCCATCGACCAGATCTGCGACCGCCGCGAGCTGCGTGACCGCCTCGCCGACCTGCTGGCGTTGATGATGCGACAGCCCAAGCCCGAACAAAGTGAACTGGTGACCGCATGAGCCGCAAATATTTCGGCACCGACGGCATCCGCGGCCGCGTCGGCACCAGCCCCATTTCCGCCGATTTCGTGCTGCGCCTGGGCAACGCCCTGGGTCGCGTGCTGTGCCAGAACACCGGCGATGCGCGTCCGGTGGTGGTGATCGGCAAGGACACACGCATTTCCGGCTACATGTTCGAAGCCGCGCTGGAGGCTGGCCTGGTCGCCGCCGGTGCCGATGTGCAACTGATGGGGCCGATGCCGACGCCTGCAGTGGCCTTCCTGACCCGTACGCTGGGTGCCGACGCCGGTATCGTGATCAGCGCATCGCACAACCCGCACTACGACAACGGGATCAAGTTCTTCTCGGCCGAGGGCGAGAAACTCGATGACGCGACCGAACTGGCGATCGAAGCCGCGCTGGACGCCCCGTTCTTCACCGCCGAATCCGAGAAACTCGGCAAGGCGATCCGCACCCGTGATGCGGTCGGTCGCTACATGGAGTTCTGCAAGGCCAGCGTGCCGCGCCGTTTCGACCTGAAGGGACTGAAGCTGGTGCTGGACTGTGCGCATGGCGCGACGTACCACATCGCACCGCTGCTGTTCCGCGAACTGGGCGCCGACGTCATCACCATCGGCGCCGAGCCGAACGGCGTCAACATCAACGACGGCGTGGGCTCCATGCACATCGACAGCCTGGCCGCGAAGGTGCGCGAGTCCGGCGCCCATCTGGGTATCGCCTTCGATGGAGACGGTGATCGGGTGCTGATGGCCGACGGGCAGGGCGCGCCGGTCGATGGCGACCAGCTGATCTATCTGCTGGCACGCGACTGGCAGGCGAGTGGGCGGTTGCGTGGCCCGGTGGTCGGTACGCTGATGACCAACTACGGTCTGGAACGCGCGCTGGCCAAGCTCGAGATTCCCTTCGTCCGCACCAAGGTCGGCGACCGTTACGTGCATCAGGCACTGGTCGAAGGCAACGCAGTGCTGGGTGGCGAAGCGTCCGGCCATCTGCTTTGCCTGGATCGCACCACCACCGGCGACGCCATCATCGCCGCGCTGCAGGTGCTGGAAGCCCTGAGGCGTCGCAAGGTCTCGCTGCGTGATGCGCTCGATGGTCTGGCGATGCTGCCGCAGAAGACTATCAACGTGAAGCTGGCCAACGGCGCCAAACCCACCGAGGCTGCGAGTGTGCAGGCCGCGCTCGCGCAGGCGCAGGCAGCGGTGTCGGGGCGTGGCCGGGCGTTCCTGCGCCCTTCCGGTACCGAACCGGTGGTGCGCGTGACGGTCGAGGCCGACGACGACGCGCTGGTGAAGAACACGCTGGAAACTCTGGCCGAGGCCGTGCGGGCTGCCGCCACCGCTTGAGCCTGATCAATGAACACCTGGCGTGGGAATGCTTCACTGGCGCTCCCGCGCAACACATCTGTTGGAGCAGAGTCGCATGAGTGCCCGTATTCCTACCCTGGACATCACCCGTTTCGACACCGACCGTGACGCCTTCGTGGCCGAGCTGGGCGCGGCCTACCGCGAATGGGGGTTTGCCGGCATCCGCAACCACGGCATCCCGCAGGCGCAGATCGATGCGGCCTACGACGTGTTCAAGCGTTTCTTCGCGCTTCCGGATGACGTGAAGAAGCAGTATCACGTCCCCGGCAGCGGCGGTGCGCGTGGCTATACGCCATTCGGCGTGGAGACGGCGAAGGATTCCAAGCACTTCGACCTGAAGGAGTTCTGGCACATCGGTCGCGAGATCGCGGACGATTCCAGGTACTGCGACGTCATGCCACCGAACCTGTGGCCGGACGAAGTGCCCGGTTTCCGCGAACACGGTTACGGCCTGTACCAGGCGCTGGACCAGCTTGGTTCGCGTGTGCTGTCGGCACTGGCGCTGCATATCGGTCTGCCGGAGACCTATTTCGCCGACAAGACCGATTCGGGCAACTCGATCCTGCGGCCGATCCACTATCCCCCGATCACCGCCGACGACATCCCGAACGTGCGTGCCGGCGCGCACGAGGACATCAACCTCATCACGTTGCTGGTGGGTGCCAGCGCCGCCGGTCTGGAAGTGAAGTCTAAGCAGGGCGAGTGGGTGCCGTTCACCTCCGACGCCGACACCATCGTCGTCAACATCGGCGACATGCTGCAGCGCCTGACCAACCATGTGTACCCGTCGACCACGCACCGCGTGACCAATCCGCCGGGCGAACAGGCGCGCCAGCCCCGCTATTCGGTGCCGTTCTTCCTGCACCCGAATCCGGACTTCCTGATCGACGTGTTGCCGTCCACGGTCACGCCGGACAATCCGAAGCGCTATCCCGAGCCGATCACGGCCCAGGGCTACCTGGAAGAGCGCCTGCGCGAGATCAAGCTGAAGTAAGGCGGGCCCGAGCCCGTCGTTGCGCGACCTTGCGGCGCCGGGATCTTCCCGGCGTCGTGCGTTTCACGATCGATCAATCCAGCGGCCGCACCTTGCGCGAGTTCCGTGCCATCAAGCCCATCGCCAACCGATGCGGCAGCAGCTTCACGATCATGTGCAGCAGCCGGTAGCGCCAGCCGGGTACCACCAGCACGTCCCCGCGCTCGCTGCCGTCGATCCCGGCACGCGCCACCTCCGTCGCTTGCAGCCACATCGTTGGCGACACCCGCATGCGCGAACGGGTGCCGGTGACGTCGTGGAACTCGGAATACGTGAAGCCCGGGCACAACGCCGTGGCATGCACACCGCGATCGGCGTTTTCGAGCGCCATCGCCTCGCTGAACTTCAGCAGGAAACTCTTCGCCGGCGCATACAGTGTCTGCCCCTCGGCGGCCGGCATCAGCGCGGCGAACGAGGCGACGTTGAGGATGCGGCCCTGACCGGAGGCGCGGATCGAGGGCAGCAGTCGCCACGTCAGTTCGCAGACCGCGGTCACCATCACCTGCAGGAACGCCGCGTGATCGGCCCATGCGTTGCTGCGGTAGCGGCCCGGCATGCCGTAGCCGGCGTTGTTGACCAGGATGCGGATCGCCGCGCCGCGCCGTTCCAGCTCGGCGACCAGCGCTGCTGGAGCGGCCGGATCGGCCAGGTCCGCCACCACGATCTCCACCGGCACCTGTGCCCGCAGCTCAGTCGCCAGTGCCTGCAATCGCTCCACACGGCGAGCCGTCAGCACCAGCGGTACGCCGCGGCGAGCGTACTCGCGGGCGATCTGTTCGCCGATACCGCTGGAGGCGCCGGTGATCAGGGCGTAACCGGTGGCGCTGGCAGAAAAAGCATCGGTCATGGAAGATCCTGGTCGTCGAAGGCGGCTCGGCTTGCACGATAGCGCGACGGGTAGGTGCGCCGGACAACATCGGCTAGACTGCGCGACCCGAACTGGACAGGAATTGGTCTTATGCGCCGCAAGCTCGTGGCTGGGAACTGGAAGCTCCACGGCAATCGCGGTTTCGCCACCGCGCTGATGGACGAGTTGGCCGCCGGCCTCCCGCTGGACGGGGTGGACCTGCTGGTCCTGCCGCCATTGCCCTACCTGGGTGAGCTGATCGAAGACTATGGTCACCGGGGTATCGCGTTCGGCGCGCAGGACGTCAGCAGCAACGAGAAGGGCGCATACACCGGGGAGGTGTCGGCCTCCATGCTGGTCGACGTGGGCGCGAGGTATGGCCTGGTGGGCCATTCCGAGCGTCGCCAGTACCACAACGAGAGCAGCGAGTTCGTGGCCCGCAAGTTCGTCGCGGCCAAGCACGCCGGCCTGATCCCCTTGCTCTGCGTGGGCGAGACCGAGCAGCAGCGCAAGGACGGCCAGACCGAGTTCCGCATCCTGAAGCAACTGGAAGCCGTGTTCGACCTTGCCGGACCGCAGGCATTCGCCGATGCGGTGATCTCCTACGAGCCCGTCTGGGCCATCGGCACCGGCCTGACCGCCACGCCGGAGCAGGCTCAGGCTGTCCATGCCTTCATCCGTGGCGAAGTGGCCGCACGCGATGCTAGAATCGCCGATTCGCTGACCCTCCTCTATGGAGGCAGCGTGAAGCCCGACAACGCCGCGGAACTGTTCTCGCAGCCCGATGTCGATGGAGGGCTGGTGGGCGGCGCTTCCCTGGTCGCCCGGGATTTCCTGGCCATCGCGCAGGCGGCGGCCGGTCGGGGGTAGCCCCTGGCAAGACCGGACCCTCGCGGGCCGGACGACTCAACCGGTTGAGACTGATTCCGATGCAGTGGATGTTGATCCTGAATGTGGTTTACGTGCTGGTGGCCATCGCCATCATCGCGCTGGTGCTGATGCAGCGCGGCTCGGGTGCCCAGGCCGGTTCCGGCTTTGGCGGCGGGGCTTCCGGCACGGTGTTCGGCGCGCGTGGCGCGTCCAACTTCCTGTCCAAGAGCACCAAGTGGCTGGCCATCGTGTTCTTCGGCATCAGTCTGTTCATGGCGTGGTACGCCACGCACAGCGCGCGTCCGACCACGCAGCAGAACCTCGGCGTGATGTCGCAGCTGCCGGCGGCGCCTGCTGCTCCTGCGGGCGAACTGCCGAAGCCGTCGACCGTGCCCAGCACGCCGATCCAGCAGGCACCTGCACCGGCCGGCACCGTGCCCGCCGCACCGCAGGATGCAGTGCCCGCAGGCGAACAGGCGCCGGCGACACCGCCGCAGGGCGGCTGAGCCCGGCTACAATGGCGGGGTGCGCGAAGCGCTGCGCAAAGGTTTGATTGCCCAGGTGGCGGAATTGGTAGACGCACTACCTTGAGGTGGTAGCGACGAAAGTCGTAGGGGTTCGAGTCCCCTCTTGGGCACCAATACAGCGGGTCGGCATGAATGTCGTTCCTGCAGCGAAAAACCCGCCATCCGGCGGGTTTTTTCTTTTGTCTACAACCGCGATATGCGCGGGTAATCGTTTACTAGCGAGTTCACGAACCGTTACAATCCCGGCGATTCATCGGGCGCCCGGTACGTGTTGCGGAAGGGCTCCCGCGGAAGGTGGGCCCGGGCGGCGTCGCCAAAGGGCCGGTCGCGGCACACACCGTGGCCGGGCGGGCGATGCAAGCCCCATTCATGCCGAGCCGCAGTCATGCGCGCCGGCGGATAGGACAAGAAGAGACAAGCGAGTGCTGGCCAACTACCTGCCCACCCTGTTGTTCCTGATCGTCGCCACCGGCATCGGCATCGCGCTGATGGTGGCCGGCCGCTTCCTGGGGCCGCGTCGTCCGGACGCGCAGAAGCTGTCTCCGTACGAATGCGGCTTCGAGGCGTTCGAAGACGCGCGCATGAAGTTCGACGTGCGCTACTACCTGATCGCCATCCAGTTCATCGTGTTCGATCTGGAAATCATCTTCATTGTTCCGTGGACGCTGGTGTTCCAGGAGCTGGGTCCGCGTGCGCTGGTCACGATGGGCCTGTTCGTGGGCATGCTGTTCCTCGGCTTCATTTACGTTTGGAAGAAGGGAGCGCTCGAATGGGAGTGATCCAGACCGTCGACCGTCTGATGAACAACCCGATCCCGGAAGGGCGGGTGGACGACATCCTGCGCCCCGAAGGCGACAACCCGCTGCTGGAAAAGGGCTACGTCACCACCAGCGTCGATGCGCTGATGAACTGGGCGCGCACCGGTTCGATGTGGCCGATGACGTTCGGTCTGGCCTGCTGTGCGGTGGAAATGATGCACGCCGGTACGTCGCGCCTGGACCTGGACCGTTACGGCGTGGTGTTCCGCCCGTCGCCGCGCCAGTCGGACGTGATGATCGTGGCCGGCACGCTGGTCAACAAGATGGCCCCCGCGCTGCGCAAGGTCTACGACCAGATGCCCGAGCCGAAGTGGGTGATCTCGATGGGCAGCTGCGCCAATGGCGGCGGCTACTACCACTACTCGTACTCCGTCGTGCGCGGTTGCGACCGCATCGTGCCGGTGGACGTCTACGTACCCGGTTGCCCGCCCACGGCCGAGGCGCTGGTGTACGGCATCCTGCAGTTGCAGAAGAAGATCTGGCGCACGCAGACCATCGCGCGCTGATTCCTGCTTCCCCCCGACATCCCCCTTCAGAGCACGCCACGCCCCATGGCAGAGCAAGCTGCAAACTTCACCGACCAGCTGCGCGCCCGCTTCGCGGACGCGACGGTCAGCGTGGCCGAGCCGCGCGGCGAGATCACCCTGGAAGTGCCCTCCGCGTCCTGGCACGCCGTCTGCCTGGCGCTGCGCGACGAGTTCGGCTTCGAACAGGCCGTCGATGTCAGCGGCGTCGATTACCTGGGCTACGGCAGTACCGAATGGGACACGGCCGACGTCTCCTCCGCGGGTTTCAGTCGCGGCGTGGAGGGGTTCGGTCCGGGTCGCTTCAACTGGGAGCAGCGCCCGCAGGGTGCCGCGCAACCCAACCGCTTCGCGGTGGTCCTGCACCTGCTGTCGTACCAGCACAACCGCCGCGTCCGCGTGCGCTGCTTCGCGCCGGATGACGGCCTGCCGGTGGTGGCGTCGCTGTGCGACGTGTGGCCGGGCCTCAACTGGTTCGAGCGCGAGGCGTTCGACCTGTACGGCATCATCTTCGAAGGCCATCCGGACCTGCGCCGCATCCTGACCGACTACGGTTTCGTCGGTCATCCGTTCCGCAAGGACTTCCCGCTGATCGGCAACGTCGAAGTCCGTTACGACGAAGAGAAGAAGCGCGTGGTGTACGAGCCGGTCACCTCGGTCGAGCCGCGCGTCGGCGTGCCGCGCGTGATCCGCGACGACGCCCGTTACCAGACCGCTGCAGGCGAAGCTGCTGCACGCGAGGGCAAGGCATGAGCAATCCGCAATCCGGCGTCGCGTTCGCCAGCAATCCTGCCGAAGGCAAGCAGGAGATCCGCAACTACACGCTGAACTTTGGCCCGCAGCATCCGGCCGCGCACGGCGTGCTGCGCCTGATCCTGGAAATGGACGGCGAGACGATCGTCCGTGCCGACCCGCACGTGGGCCTGCTGCACCGGGGCACCGAGAAGCTGGCCGAATCCAAGCCGTTCAACCAGTCGATCGGCTACATGGATCGCCTGGACTACGTGTCGATGATGTGCAACGAGCACGCCTACGTGCGCGCCATCGAGACCCTGATGGGCATCGAGGCGCCGGAGCGCGCGCAGTACATCCGCACGATGTTCGACGAAATCACCCGCATCCTGAACCACCTGATGTGGATCGGCTCCAACGCGCTCGACCTCGGTGCGATGGCGGTGATGCTGTACGCCTTCCGCGAGCGCGAAGAGCTGATGGACTGCTACGAAGCGGTCAGTGGCGCGCGCATGCACGCGACGTACTACCGGCCGGGCGGCGTGTACCGCGACCTGCCGGACCGCATGCCGAAGTACAAGGAATCGCCCTGGCGCAAGGGCAAGGCGCTGAAGCGGTTCAACCAGGCGCGCGAAGGCTCGCTGCTGGACTTCCTGGAAGACTTCACCAACGAATTCCCCAAGCGCGTCGATGAGTACGAGACGCTGCTGACCGACAACCGCATCTGGAAGCAGCGCACCGTCGGCATCGGCGTGGTCTCGCCGGAGCAGGCACGCGCGTTGGGCATGACCGGCGCCATGCTGCGCGGTTCGGGTATCGCCTGGGACCTGCGCAAGAAGCAGCCTTATGCCAAGTACGACGTGGTCGATTTCGACATCCCCGTCGGCGTCAACGGCGACTGCTACGACCGCTACCTGGTCCGCGTCGCCGAGATGCGCCAGTCCAACCGCATCATCCAGCAGTGCGTGAAGTGGCTGAAGGCCAATCCTGGCCCGGTCATGGTGCAGAACTTCAAGGTCGCGCCCCCCTCCCGCGAGGAGATGAAGGACGACATGGAAGCACTGATCCATCACTTCAAGCTCTTCAGCGAAGGCTACTGCGTGCCGGCCGGCGAAACCTATGCCGCGGTCGAAGCGCCGAAGGGCGAGTTCGGCTGCTACCTGGTGTCCGATGGCGCCAACAAGCCCTTCCGCGTGAAGCTGCGCGCCCCGGGTTTCGCGCACCTGTCCTCCATGGACGAGATCGTGCGCGGCCACATGCTTCCCGACGTCGTCGCGATGATCGGTACCTATGATCTTGTCTTTGGTGAGGTGGACCGATGAGGGCCACGGGTAATTTCGAGGCGGCGCAGAACGTCGATCCGCTGGTGGCGTTGAGCGACAAGACGCGCGCGCACATCGATCATTGGCTGACCAAGTTCCCGCCGGACCGCAAGCGTTCCGCGGTGCTGCAGGGTCTGCATGCCGCTCAGGAGCAGAACGAGGGTTGGCTGACCGACGAACTGATCGCCGCCGTCGCCAAGTACCTCGACCTGCCGCCGGTGTGGGCGTACGAGGTCGCCAGCTTCTACTCGATGTTCGAGACCGAGAAGGTCGGCCGCAACAACGTCGCCTTCTGCACCAACATCAGCTGCTGGCTCAACGGCGCCCAGGATCTGGTCGCGCACGCCGAGAAGAAACTGGGCTGCAAGCTCGGCGAGTCCACCGCCGACGGCCGCGTGTACCTGAAGCGCGAAGAAGAGTGCGTGGCCGCGTGCTGCGGCGCGCCGGTCGTGGTCATCAATGGCCACTACCACGAGAAGCTGACGCCGGCGAAAGTCGATGAGCTGCTGGAAGGGTTGGAGTAAGCGCATGGCAGGCCACGCATACTATTCAGAGGGCTACGGCCCGGTCGGGCCCGCTCCCAAGGAGCATCAGGCCGTCTACACCACGCTGCACTTCGACAAGCCCTGGTCGTACGAGAACTATCTGAAGACCGGTGGCTACGCCGCCCTGCGCAGGATCATCGAAGAGAAGATCCCGCCGGCCGACGTCGTCGAGATGGTCAAGCAGTCCGGCCTGCGCGGCCGCGGCGGTGCAGGCTTCCCGACCGGTCTGAAGTGGAGCTTCATGCCCAAGGGCGACATGCAGAAGTACATCCTCTGCAATTCGGACGAATCCGAGCCGGGTACCGCCAAGGACCGCGACATCCTGCGCTACAACCCGCATGCGGTGATCGAGGGCATGGCCATCGCCTGCTATGCCACCGGTTCCACCGTGGGCTACAACTATCTGCGCGGCGAGTTCCACCACGAGCCGTTCGAGCACCTGGAAGAAGCCACCGCCGAAGCCTACAAGCACGGTTGGCTGGGCAAGAACATCCTCGGCTCGGGTGTGGACATCGACCTGTACAACGCGCTCGGCGCGGGCGCCTACATCTGCGGCGAAGAGACCGCGCTGATGGAGTCGCTGGAAGGCAAGAAGGGCCAGCCGCGCTTCAAGCCGCCGTTCCCGGCCAACTTCGGCCTGTACGGCAAGCCGACCACGATCAACAACACCGAGACCTATGCGTCGGTGCCGGCCATCGTGCGCAACGGCGCCGAGTGGTTCATGAACCTGGGCAAGCCCAACAACGGCGGCTGCAAGATCTTCTCGGTCTCCGGCCACGTCGCGCGTCCCGGCAATCACGAGATCCGCCTGGGCACGTCGTTCGCCGACCTGCTGGAGCTGTGCGGCGGCATGCGCGAAGGCCGCAAGCTCAAGGCCGTGATCCCTGGCGGCTCCTCGATGCCGGTGCTGCCGGGCGAGGTGATGATGGGCCTGACGATGGATTACGACAGCATCCAGAAGGCCGGTTCCGGTCTGGGTTCGGGCGCCGTCGTCGTCATGGACGACACCACCTGCATGGTGCGTGCGTGCCAGCGCATCGCGCGCTTCTACTTCAAGGAAAGCTGCGGCCAGTGCACGCCGTGCCGCGAAGGCACCGGCTGGATGTACCGCATGCTGACCCGTGTCGCCGAGCACAAGGCTACGATCGAAGACCTGCAGACGCTGCGTGCGGCGGCCGGCCAGATCGAAGGCCACACCATCTGCGCGTTCGGCGAAGCTGCTGCGTGGCCGGTGCAGGGCATGCTGCGCCACTTCTGGCATGAATTCGAATACGCGATCGTCAACAAGCGTTTCCTCGTCGACGACGAGCGCGACGGCAAGGTGGTCCGTTCCAACCTGGAGGTGGCCGCGTGAGTGCGCAGCCCGTGAATCCCAACCTGCCGCCGGACCATGTCACCGTCTTCATTGACGGTGTCGAGATGGCCGCGCCCAAGGGTTCGATGATCATCCAGGCGGCCGACAAGGCTGGCATCCCGATCCCGCGCTTCTGCTACCACGAGAAGCTGCCGATCGCGGCGAACTGCCGCATGTGCCTGGTGGAAGTGGAGAAGATGCCCAAGCCGGCACCGGCGTGTGCCACGCCGGTGATGGACGGCATGAAGATCGCCACGCGCAGCGAGAAGGCCCTGAAGTCGCAGCGCAACGTGATGGAATTCCTGCTGATCAACCATCCGCTCGACTGCCCGATCTGCGACCAGGGCGGCGAGTGCGAGCTGCAGGACCTGTCGCTGGGTTACGGCCGTTCAGTCAGCCGTTTCCAGGAACGCAAGCGCGTGGTGCCGGACGAGGACATCGGCCCGCTGGTCGCCACCGAGATGACCCGCTGCATCCAGTGCACGCGCTGCGTGCGCTTCACCGCGGACGTCGCCGGCACCTACGAGCTGGGCGGCATGTACCGTGGCGAGAACCTGCAGATCGGCACCTACGACGGCAAGCCGCTGACCACCGAGATTTCCGGCAACGTCATCGACGTCTGCCCGGTGGGCGCGCTGACCAACAAGGTGTTCCAGTTCCGCGCCCGTCCGTGGGAACTGATCGCGCGCGAATCCGTCGGTTTCCACGATGCGATGGGTTCCAACGTGTTCTACCACTCGCGTCGTGGCCAGGTGCTGCGCACCGTGCCGCGCGAGAACGAGGCGGTCAACGAATGCTGGCTGTCCGACCGCGACCGCTATTCGCACCAGGGCCTGTACGCCGACGACCGCGCGGTGAAGCCGCTGCAGAAGGTCAATGGCGAGTGGCGCGAAGTGTCGTGGGCCGAAGGCCTCGCGGCCGCTGCCGAGATCCTGCGCACGAACCGCGGCGACAGCCTTGGCGTGCTGGTGCATCCGGCGGTGTCGAACGAGGAGGGCGGTCTGCTGGCGAAGCTGGCCGAAGGCCTCGGCACCGGCAATCTGGACCACCGCATCAACAACCGCGATTTCTCCGACGGCGCTGTCGCCGAGCCGTTCGCGCTGCCGCTGGCGGAGATCGAGCAGGCCGATGTCATCGTGCTGTTCGGCACCAACATCCGCCATGAGCTGCCGCTGCTGCACCAGCGCATCCGCAAGGCCGTCCGCAAGGGCGCCAAGGTGCACGTGGTCAACCCGGTCGACTTCGATTTCGCGTTCGGCATCGCCGGCAAGCACATCGTCGCGCCGTCGAAGCTCGGTGCTGCGTTGAACGACGCCGCGCTGCGCGACGTCGCCAAGGCCGCCAACCGTGCGGTCGTGATCGTCGGTGGCATCGCCGAGAATCATCCGCAGGCAGCTTCGCTGCGTGCCGCCGCGACGGACTATGCGTCCGCGACCGGCGCGTCGCTGTGCCGCGTCCCGCAGGGCGCAAACGCGGTGGGTCTGGCACGCCATGGCGTGCTGCCGACCGGCCGCGACGTGGCGGGCATGTTTGCCGAGCCACGCAACGCCTACGTCATCTACGGCATCGAACCGGGCCTCGATTTCGCCGATACGCCTGCTGCGTCCCGCGCGCTGGCTTCTGCCAAGGTCGTCGCGTTCAGCCATTTCGCCTGCAAGTCGACGCGCGACGTGGCCGACGTGATCCTGCCGATCGGCGCGCTGCCTGAAATCGAGGCGACGCTGACCAATCTCGATGGCAAGGACCAGCGCACGCAGGCCGCCGGCAAGTTGCCGGGCGAAGCACGCGAAGGCTGGAAGGTGCTGCGCGCACTCGGCGGTGAACTGCAGCTCGCCGGCTTCGAGTTCACCGATGTTGCGGGGATGCGCGATGCCATCAGCAACGCGAAGCCCGTCGCGATCGCGAAGTCCGCAGCACCTGCACTGAATGGTCAGGGCCTGGAACTGGCCGTCAGCGCGGCGATCTATCGCACCGACGGTACCGTCCGCCGCGCCGAAGCGTTGCAGGCGCACCCGCTGAACGTGGGTGACCGCATCGTGCTGAATCCTGCCGACGCGCAGGCCGCCGGCGTCGCCGAAGGCCAGATGGCCAAGGTCGGCAATGGCATCGGCACGGCCGCGTTGCCGGTGGTGGTGGATGCCCGCGTCGCCGCGGGCGTCGCCTGGATCGAGAGCGGCTACGGTGCCACGGCGCCGCTGGGCGCCGGACGCGTGACGGTGGTGAGCGCATGAACGAACTGTTGATCAACGCCGTCGGCCCCCTGCGCGAGTGGTTCTTCGGGCTGGGCGACATCGGCATGGTGCTGTGGATCGTGCTGAAGATCCTGGTGATCACCATGCCGGTGATCATCTCGGTCGCGTTCTACGTGGTGTGGGAACGCAAGCTGATCGGCTGGATGCACGTGCGCCACGGGCCGATGTACGTCGGCATGGGCATCTTCCAGGCCTTCGCCGACGTCTTCAAGCTGCTGTTCAAGGAAATCATCCAGCCCAGCAGCGCGCAGAAGACCATGTACATCCTGGCGCCGCTGATCACCCTGGCGCCGGCTTTCGCCGCGTGGGCGGTGGTGCCGTTCGATTACCAACTGGTGCTGTCCAACGCCAACGCCGGCCTGCTGTACCTGCTCGCGATGACCTCGCTGGGCGTGTACGGCATCATCATCGCCGGTTGGGCCTCGAACTCGAAGTATGCGTTCCTGGGCGCGATGCGCTCGGCGGCGCAGGTCGTCAGCTACGAAATCGCGATGGGCTTCGCGCTGGTAGGCGTGCTGATCGCCGCCGGCAGCCTGAACCTGACCGACATCGTGATGGCGCAGTCCGGCAACGCCGGCTTCTTCGAGTGGTTCTGGCTGCCGCTGTTCCCGCTGTTCATCGTTTACTGGGTGTCCGGCGTTGCCGAGACCAACCGCTCGCCGTTCGACGTGGTGGAAGGCGAATCGGAAATCGTCGCCGGCCACATGGTGGAGTACTCGGGTGCGGCGTTCGCGCTGTTCTTCCTGGCCGAATACGCCAACATGATCCTGGTCAGCTTCCTGGTGTCGCTGTTCTTCCTGGGCGGCTGGCTGAGCCCGCTGCAGGGCTGGATCACCGCCGACGTGTCACCCTGGATCAACTGGATCTGGACCGGCGGCTGGCCGTGGCTGCTGCTGAAGGTACTGTTCTTCGCCAGCGCCTACATCTGGTTCCGCGCCAGCTTCCCGCGTTACCGCTACGACCAGATCATGCGGCTGGGCTGGAAGGTGTTCATTCCGCTGACCATCGCGTGGATCGCGGTAACGGCGTTGCTGGTGTTCTTCGGCGTGTTCGAGAAGGGTGTGTAAATGAACAAGGTTGTGCACTACTTCAAGAGCCTGATGCTGCTGGAACTGATGCAGGGCCTGTGGCTGACGCTGAAGTACACCTTCAAGCCGAAGTACACGCTGATGTACCCGATGGAGAAATTCCCGCAGTCGCCGCGTTTCCGTGGCCTGCATGCGCTGCGCCGTTACCCCAACGGGGAAGAGCGCTGCATCGCCTGCAAGCTGTGCGAAGCGGTCTGCCCGGCGCTGGCGATCACCATCGACTCGGCCCCGCGCGAGGACGGCACCCGCCGCACCACCCGCTACGACATCGACCTGTTCAAGTGCATCTACTGCGGCTTCTGCGAAGAAAGCTGCCCGGTGGATTCGATCGTGGAAACGCACGTGCTGGAGTACCACTTCGACAAGCGCGGGCAGAACATCGTGACCAAGCCGCAGCTGCTGGCGATTGGCGACCGGCTGGAAGCCGAAATCGCCGAACGCCGCGCCGCCGACGCCGCCTTCCGCTGAGGTCCAAAGAATGGATTGGGTTTTGATCAGCTTCTACGCCTTCGCCACCATCGCGGTCGTCGCCGCCGGTGCGGTGATCAGCGTGCGCAACCCGGTGCATGCCGTGCTGTGCCTCATCCTGACGTTCTTCTCGGTGGCCTGCACCTGGCTGCTGGTGGGCGCGGAGTTCCTGGGCGTCGCGCTGATCCTCGTCTACGTGGGCGCGGTGATGGTGCTCTTCCTGTTCGTCGTGATGATGCTGGACATCGACGTCGACGCCCTTCGCGAGGGCTGGGTGAAGTTCCTGCCGGTCGGCCTGCTGGTCGCAGTGGTCATGTTGGCGCAGATGCTGGTGCTGATCGGCATCAAGGCGAAGATGGCGGTGCCGTTCGCGGACAACGCCGCTTCGGCGGCAGCCGACGTGTCCAACACGGCCTGGCTGGCGCGCACGCTGTTCACCGAGTTCCTGCTGCCGTTCGAGTTCGCTGCCGTCATCCTGACCGTCGCCGTGGTGGCGGCGGTGATGCTGACGCTGCGCAAGCGCACCGGCATCAAGACGCAGGACCCGGGTGAGCAGTCGCGCGTGAAGGCGAGCGACCGCATCCGCATGGTGTCGATGCCGGCCGAGAAGCCGGTGCGCGAAACGCCGGCCAGTGCGCCGGTGGACGGGGAGGGCAAGGCATGATTTCCGTGGGCCACCTGCTGGCGCTCGGCGCCGTGCTGTTCTGCATCAGCCTTGCCGGCATCTTCCTGAACCGGAAGAACGTCCTCGTGCTGCTGATGTCGATCGAACTGATGCTGCTTTCGGTGAACATCAACTTCGTCGCGTTCTCGCGCGAACTGGGCGATGCCGCGGGCCAGATCTTCGTGTTCTTCATCCTGACCGTGGCCGCCGCCGAGGCCGCCATCGGCCTGGCGATCCTGGTCACCCTGTTCCGCACCCGGCGCACGATCAACGTCGCCGAAGTCGACACGCTCAAAGGTTGATGCACCGATGACCGGTATGGAAGTCCTCCTCTCCAAGAACGTGCTGCTGGCCATCGTGCTGGCGCCGCTGCTGGGCAGCATCATCGCCGGGCTGTTCGGCCGCTTCGTCGGCCGTGCCGGTGCCCACACGGTGACCATCCTGGGCGTGGCGACCAGCTGCGCGCTGTCCTGCTGGGTGCTGTACCAACTGGTGGCACAGGGCGCATCGCCGTTCAACGAGAACCTGTACACGTTCTTCGAGGTGGGCAACATCACCGGCCACGTCGGTTTCATGATCGACAAGCTGACCGCGATGATGATGGTGGTGGTGACCTTCGTGTCGCTGCTGGTGCACATCTACACCATCGGCTACATGGCCGAAGATCCGGGCTACCAGCGGTTCTTCAGCTACATCTCGCTGTTCACCTTCAGCATGCTGATGCTGGTGATGAGCAACAACTTCCTGCAGCTGTTCTTCGGCTGGGAAGCGGTGGGCCTTGTGTCGTACCTGCTGATCGGCTTCTGGTTCAAGCGGCCGACGGCGATCTTCGCCAACATGAAGGCGTTCCTGGTCAACCGCGTCGGCGACTTCGGCTTCCTGCTCGGTATCGGCTGCGTGCTGCTGATGTTCGGCACGCTGGACTACGCGACCGTGTTCGCCAACTCGCCGATGCTGGCCGGCAAGGCGGTGCCGGTGTGGTCGGGTGCGGTCACGCTGTTCGGCGAAACCTGGCAGGTCCTGGACCAGCCGGTGATCTGGTCGATGGCCACACTGACCTGCATCTGCCTGTTCATCGGCGCGATGGGCAAGTCCGCTCAGGTGCCGTTGCACGTGTGGCTGCCTGATTCGATGGAAGGCCCCACGCCGATCTCGGCGCTCATCCACGCGGCGACGATGGTGACCGCCGGCATCTTCATGGTGGCGCGCATGTCGCCGCTGTTCGAGCTGTCGCAGACGGCTCTGGACTTCGTGCTCTTCATCGGCGCGACGACCGCACTGTTCACCGGCCTGATCGGCATCGTGCAGAACGACATCAAGCGCGTGGTGGCGTATTCCACGCTGTCGCAGCTGGGCTACATGACGGTGGCACTGGGCGTGTCGGCATACTCGGCGGCGGTGTTCCACCTGATGACGCACGCCTTCTTCAAGGCGCTGCTGTTCCTGGCAGCCGGCTCGGTCATCATCGGCATGCACCACGAGCAGGACATGCGGAAGATGGGTGGCCTGCGCAAGTACATGCCCATCACCTGGATCACCAGCCTGATCGGCACGCTGGCGCTGGTCGGAACGCCGTTCTTCTCCGGGTTCTACTCGAAGGACACCATCATCGAGGCCGCCAAGCACCACCAGCACGTGGCGCACGAAGTGGGCGAGAAGGTGGCCGAGATGGGCGTGATGGCCGCACAGGGTTACCAAGGGCCGAGCGAGTGGGTCGCCACCTACGGTTACTGGGCGGTGCTGCTGGGTGTATTCGTCACCAGCTTCTACAGCTTCCGCCTGCTGTACCTGACGTTCCATGGCAAGGAGCGCTTCCGGGACGCGCATGCGGACCATGGCCATGGCCACGATGCCCATCACGACCACGCCCACGATGACCATGGTCACGACGATCACGGCCACCACGGCGCACACGAGCCGCACGAATCTCCCTGGGTGGTGACGGTGCCGCTGGTGCTGCTGGCGATCCCGTCGATCCTGATCGGTTTCTTCACCATCGGTCCGATGCTATTCGGCACCGACTGGACAGGTCACCGCGAAGTGACGCCGTTCTTCCTTGGCGCGATCGACTTCCTGCGGATCGATCCGAATCTGGCCCTGTCGCCGCGCGACACCGTGATGGCGTTGAGGGCAGAGTTCCACAGTCCATGGGAATTCGCCGTGCATGGCATGAAGATGCCGCCGTTCTGGTTGGCGCTGGGTGGCTTCGTCCTCGCGACGTTCCTCTACCTGTTCAAGCCAGACCTGCCGGGCAAGGTCCGCCACAGCCCCATCGGCGCCTTCCTGATCAACATCCTGGACAAGAAGTACTGGGCCGACCATCTCTGGATCAACGGCTTTGCCGGCGGTGGCGTGAAACTGGGCAAGGCGTCCCGCGCCTTCGACAGCCACGTGATCGATGGTGCGGCGGTGAACGGTACAGCGAAGCTGGTCGACCTGGGTGCGCAGTTGCTCCGCAAGACGCAGTCCGGCTACCTGTATCACTACGCGTTCGCGATGATCGTCGGCCTGATCCTGCTGTTGGGCGTCGTCATCAAGTTTTGGCAGTAACGACCTGACGCCGCTGCGTGCGGATCGTCCTGGCGAAGAACTCAACGGATAACACAACGTGTCGAACTGGCCCCTGCTTAGTGTTCTGATCTGGCTGCCCATCCTGGGTGGCGCGCTGGTGCTCGCCGTGGGCAACGCCCGGGCCGATGCCGCCCGCTGGCTGGGTCTGGTGGTCGCGGTGCTGACCTTCGTGGCCAGCCTCGGCCTGCTGACCGGCTTCGACTACGCGAATCCGAGCCTGCAGTTCATCGAAACCCATGCCTGGATCCCTACCTTCGACATCCACTACAACCTCGGCGCCGACGGCATCGCGGTGGCGCTGCTGCTGCTCAATACGCTGATCACCGTGCTGACGCTGGCGGGTGCGTGGGGTTCGGTGAACAAGCGGGTGGCGCAATACGTCGCTGCATTCCTGATCCTGGAAGGCCTGACCAACGGCATCTTCGCCGCCAGCGACGCCGTGCTGTTCTACGTGTTCTTCGAAGCGATGCTGATCCCGATGTTCCTGATCATCGGCGTCTGGGGCGGTCCGCGCCGCATCTATGCCTCGCTGAAGTTCTTCCTGTACACGTTCCTCGGCTCGGTGCTGATGCTGGTCGGCCTGGTGTATCTGTACATCAAGGGCGGCAGCTTCCAGCTGGCCGACCTGTATGCGCTGCCGTTGAACGCGAAGGAACAGATGTGGCTGTTCTTCGCCTTCCTGATCGCGTTCGCGGTGAAGATCCCGATGTTCCCGGTGCATACCTGGCTGCCGGATGCGCACGTGGAAGCGCCGACCGCCGGTTCGGTGATCCTGGCGGCGATCGCACTGAAGATCGGTGGCTACGGCCTGCTGCGCTTCAGCCTGCCGATCGTGCCGGATGCCGGCCATGAGTGGGCCATGTTCGTCATCGTGCTGTCGCTGATCGCCGTGGTCTACGTGGGCCTGGTGGCGCTGGTGCAGGACGACATGAAGAAGCTGATCGCCTATTCGTCCGTTTCGCACATGGGCTTCGTCACCCTGGGCATCTTCATCGCCTTCAGCCTGGTGCGCGACGCCGGTAACCTGGACGGCGCGCGCCTGGGTCTGCAGGGTGCGATGGTGCAGATGATCAGCCACGGCTTCATTTCCGGCGCCATGTTCACCTGTGTCGGCGTGCTGTACGACCGCATGCACACCCGCATGATCAAGGACTACGGCGGCGTCATCAACACGATGCCGTGGTTCGGCGCGTTCTTCATCCTGTTCGGCATGGCGAACTCCGGCCTGCCCGGCACCAGCGGCTTCGTCGGCGAGTTCATGGTCATCCTGGCCTCGTTCCAGTTGCACCCGCTGATGGCCTTCTTCGCCGCCACCACGCTGGTGATCGGTGCCGCCTACACGCTGTGGCTGGTCAAGCGCGTGATCCTGGGCGACGTGGCCAATGCGCACGTCGCCGAACTGAAGGACGTGTCCCTGCGCGAGGCCGTTGTACTTGGCGGTTTCGCCGTCTGCGTGCTGGCACTGGGCGTGTATCCCAAGCCGCTGACGGACCTGATGGAGCCGTCGATCGCGCAACTGGCGATGCAGCTCGCCAACAGCAAGCTGTAAGGAAGGACCATGACGACGCCGATGCCCATCTCCGCCGCCGACCTGCAGCCGCTGCTGCCCGAACTGACCTTGATCGGTGGCGCGTTCGCGCTGCTGATGCTCGATCTGTTCCTCGACAATTCCCGCCGCATCATCACCCACGCGCTCGCGCTGATCGTCATGGCCGCCGTGGTGTGGATGCTGGCCACGGGCGTAGGCGGGCAGGGCGCCGTGTTCAGCGGCATGTTCGTGCGCGACACGCTGGCCGACGTCAGCAAGGTGGTGATCGTCGCGGTCAGCGCACTGTCGCTGGTCTACGGTTGGCCGTACCTGCGCGAGCGCAATCTGTATCCGGGCGAGGCGCCGGTGCTGGTGATGTTCGCCACCGCCGGCATGATGATGATGGTGTCCGCCGGCAGCCTGGTGATGGTCTACTTGGGCCTGGAACTGCTGGCGCTGTGTTCGTATGCGCTCGTCGCCCTGAACCGCGACGACGGTTTGGCGACCGAGGCGGCGATGAAGTACATCGTACTCGGCTCGCTGGCATCGGGCCTGCTTCTGTACGGCATGTCGCTGGTGTACGGCGCTACCGGCTCGCTGCACCTGCCGGCGATCTTCGATGCGACCGGCGCCGCGCTGGGCGGCAGCAGTGATGCACGCATGCTGTTGCTGACGGGTGTGGTGTTCATGGTGGCCGGCGTGGCGTTCAAGCTGGGCGCGGCGCCGTTCCACATGTGGCTGCCCGACGTCTATCAGGGCGCCTCGACGCCGGTGACACTGTTCATCAGCGCAGCACCGAAGCTGGCCGCCTTCGGCATGGCATTCCGCCTGCTGCAGGACGGCGTGGGGCCGGCCGCGGCGCAGTGGCAGTGGCTGCTGGCCGGCCTGGCCGCCGCGTCGCTGGTGATCGGCAACGTCATCGCCATCGCGCAGACCAACCTCAAGCGCATGCTGGCGTACTCGACGGTGTCGCATGTCGGCTTCCTGCTGGTCGGCTTCGCTGGCGGCGGCGAGACGGGATACTCGGCGGCGCTGTTCTATGCGATCAGCTACGCCATCATGTCGGCGGCGGCATTCGGCGCGATCATCGTGCTGTCCCGCCAGGGCTTCGAGGCCGACAGGATCGACGACTTCAAGGGCCTGAATGCGCGCAATCCGTGGCAGGCGGGCCTGGTGCTATGCGTGATGGCGTCGCTGGCCGGCGTACCGCCGTTCCTGGGCTTCTGGGCCAAGCTGGTCGTGCTGGGCGCCGCGGTCAATGGCGGCTTCCTGTGGCTGGCCATCGTCGGCGTGCTCTGCGCGGTGATCGGTGCCTTCTACTACCTGCGCGTGATCAAGGTGATGTATTTCGACGAGCCGGTGGGCGAAATCCCGCCGCCCCGGGCGGACCGCGTGGTGCCGCTGGTGTTCGGCGTCAATGCACTGGCCTTGCTGGCGCTGGGCGTCGCGTGGAATCCGATCATGGCGTGGTGCAAGCTGGCGTTCGCCGGCTGACCTTACGCGACGGGGAGTTACCGCCGGAGAAAGGCTACCGGCGACGCGCGATGAACGCGATGTTTCAAGTTGGTGCATGACAAGGCTTGCAATGCACCGGCGTATTCATCATAATTTCGCTTCTGCTGCGGGGTGGAGCAGTCTGGCAGCTCGTCGGGCTCATAACCCGAAGGTCGCAGGTTCAAATCCTGCCCCCGCTACCATGTTTGTCCGAGGCCGCCTGAGTGCAGGCGGCCGACGAAAAACCTGGGCACGCAACGACGCATGTTCCCGTCGTTGCACCGACATCCAGCGTATCGGACAAGGGGCCCATCGGGCCCCTTGTCTGTTTCAGCGGCACGCAACACCACGAACCATTGGCAGCGAACCCGTGAGCGACAAGGCCAACGACATCGCCAACCTGCTGGCTCCCACCGTCCAGGCACTGGGCGTTGAGTTGCTCGGCATCGAGTATCTGCCGGCGCCCGGCGGCGCCACGGTGCGCCTGTACATCGACGTGCAGGAAGCCGAGCGCGCCACGCGGCACGTCAACATCGAGGACTGCGAAGCAGTGAGCCGTGAAGTGTCGGCACAGCTCGATGTCGAGGACCCGATCACCGGCAATTACACGCTGGAAGTCTCCTCGCCCGGCGTGGACCGTCCGCTGTTCCAGCTGGCGCATTTCGCACGCTTCGTCGGCGAATCGGCCAAGGTGGTGCTGAAGCTCCCGCAGGAGCGCCGCCGCCGGCTGCAGGGCACGATCAGCCGCATCGAAGGCGAGGACATCGTGTTTGCGCTGGACGACGCCGAAATGACGGTGGCGTTCGATAATATCGACAAGGCGCGCCTGGTCCCTGACTGGGCCGCGCTGGGCCTGGCGCCCGAGAAACCCGGTGGCGGCCGCAAGGCCGGTACCAAGAAGGCGGGCGACGCCAAGCGCGCACCGGCCAAGAAAGCAAAGAAAAAACCCAACCAACCGGCGGCCCGCAAGCCGCGCGCGGAGTGATCAATGAGTAAGGAATTGTTGCTGGTCGTGGATGCTGTGGCCAACGAAAAGGGCGTGCCGCGCGAAGTCATCTTCGATGCCATCGAGGCCGCCCTGGCGTCCGCGGCCAAGAAGCGCTACATGGACCAGGACGTGCAGGTGCGCGTCACCATCGACCACAAGGACGGCAGCTACGAGACATTCCGCCGCTGGGAAGTGGTGGCCGATGACGTGGTGATGGAATCGCCGGATCGCCAGATCCGCCTGATGGACGCCGAGGACGAAGCCGAAGGCGCCGAAGTGGGCGACTGGATCGAAGAGAAGATCGAGAACCCGGATTTCGGCCGCATCGCCGCACAGGCGGCCAAGCAGGTCATCGTGCAGCGTGTCCGCGAAGCCGAACGCGCGCAGGTGGTCGATGCCTGGAAGGACCGCGTGGGCGAACTGGTCACCGGCGTGGTCAAGCGCGCCGAGCGCGGCAACATCTACGTCGACCTGGGCGGCAACGCAGAGGCCTTCATCCCGAAGGACAAGGGCATCCCGCGCGACGTGCTGCGCGCCGGCGACCGTGTGCGTGGCTACCTGTTCGACGTGCGTTACGAACCGCGCGGCCCGCAGCTGTTCATCAGCCGCGCCGCTCCGGAGTTCATGATCGAGCTGTTCAAGCTGGAAGTGCCGGAAGTGGGCCAGGGCCTGGTCGAGATCAAGGCCTGTGCACGCGATCCGGGCGACCGCGCCAAGATCGCGGTGCTCGCGCACGACACCCGCACCGATCCCATCGGCGCCTGCATCGGCATGCGCGGTTCGCGCGTTCAGGCCGTGAGCAATGAACTGAACGGCGAGCGCGTCGACATCGTGCTGTGGAACGACAACCCGGCCACCTTCGTCATCAACGCGATGGCGCCGGCGGAAGTGCAGTCGATCATCGTCGATGAAGAGAAGCACTCGATGGACCTGGCCGTGGCGGAAGACCGCCTGGCACAGGCGATCGGCAAGGGTGGCCAGAACGTGCGCCTGGCCAGCCGCCTGACCGGCTGGCAGCTCAACGTCATGACCGCCGACCAGGTGCAGGCCAAGAGCGAGGCCGAACAGGCCGTCGCCCGCCAGCTGTTCATGGACAAGCTGGAAGTGGACGAGGAAATCGCCGCCATCCTGGTCGCTGAGGGCTTCAGCACGGTCGAGGAAATCGCCTACGTGCCGGTCGGCGAACTGCTGGCCGTCGAGGGTTTCGACGAGGACATCGTCGAGGAACTGCGCTCGCGCGCCCGCGACGCACTGCTGAACGAAGCGCTGGCCGAGGAAGAAGGCCTGGAGGACGACCATCCGGCCGAGGACCTGCTGGCGCTGGAAGGCATGGACGAAGAGACGGCGTTCGCGCTGGCCTCGCACGGCGTCCGCACCAGCGAGGACCTGTCCGACCTGGCCGCCGACGAAGTGGTCGAGTTCGGCATCGAGGGACTGGACGAGGGCCGCGCCGCGGCGCTGATCCTGGCCGCCCGCGCCGAGGAAATCGCCCGTCTGGAGCGCGGCGAATGAGCGCCCCCCGGGCTTGCCTGGGACGCGGCGCATGAGCCACCCATGAACACCGCCCTGGCACCCGCAGGGCTTAGAATTCCCCCTCTTGAACAGGGTTGCCCCACCACCACCGGGGGGGCGCAACACCCAACCTAGGATCCGAATGTCGCAGCAAACCACCATCCGCAAGCTCGCTGAACTGGTCAATACGCCGGTCGAGAAACTCCTGGAGCAACTGGCCGAGGCCGGGATGAGCTTCAGCGGTCCCGACCAGGTCGTGACCAGCATGGAAAAAGTGAAGCTGCTCGGCTTCCTCAAGCGCTCCCACGGCAAGAGCGATGCCGCAGCGGATGATGCGGGGTCCAAGAAGATCACGCTGAACCGCCGCAAGGTGCAGGAAGTGACCGTCGCGGCCGGCCGCAGCAAGACCACGGTGAACGTGGAAGTGCGCCAGAAGCGCACCTACGTGAAGCCGACCGACGCCGAATCCGTCAGCACCAACTGGCAGAACGAACCGGATCCGGAACGCGCCGAGATCCTGCGCAAGCTGGAAGAATCCCGCCAGCGCAACCTCGACGAACAGCAGCGGCTGGCCCAGGAAGACGCCAAGCGCGCCGAAGAGCTCGAGCGTCGCCGGCAGGAAGAAGCCGCCGCCCGCGCCGAAGCGGAGGCCGCGCGTGCGCAGGCCGATGCCGAGGCAGCGGCACTGGCCGCCGGTGCCGTCGCCGTGGACGGTGACGAACCCGCGCGCCCGGCGAAGCCGGCGACCCCGGGCCACCACGTGCCCAAGATGGTCGTGCGCAAGGATCCGCCGCGCACCGACGACCGCAACAATGCCGCGGCCGCCAAGCACAAGACCCGTGGCTCGCATGCGATGGTGGCCGGCGTCGAAGACGACGACAACACCAGCCGCTTCGCGGGCCAGTTGCACCTGTCCGCCGCCGATCGTGCCCGTCGCGGCGCTTCGCGTGGCAAGCCCAAGGCGCCGCGCCGCCATGAGCAGAGCCGCGGTGGGGGCGGTGCGCACGGTTTCGAGCGCCCGACCGCGCCGATCGTGCGCGAAGTGGCCATCGGCGAGACCATCACCGTGGCAGACCTGGCGCAGAAGCTCGCGCTGAAGGGCGGCGACGTGGTGAAAGCGCTGTTCAAGATGGGCGTGATGGCCACCATCACCCAGTCCATCGACCATGACACCGCTGCGCTGATCACCGAGGAGCTGGGCCACAAGGCCGTCCGTGCCGACGCCAACGACGTCGAGAACGAACTGCTGGCGCATTCGGAAGAGCAGCAGGGCGAGAAGGTCGCGCGTCCGCCGGTGGTCACCATCATGGGCCACGTCGACCACGGCAAGACCTCGCTGCTGGACTACATCCGCCGCACCAAGATCGCCAGCGGCGAAGCCGGCGGCATCACCCAGCACATCGGCGCCTACCACGTCGAGACGCCGAAGGGCGTCATCAGCTTCCTCGACACCCCGGGCCACGCCGCGTTCACCGCGATGCGCGCCCGTGGCGCCAAGCTGACCGACATCGTGGTGCTGGTGGTCGCGGCGGACGACGGCGTGATGCCGCAGACCCGCGAAGCCATCCAGCATGCCAAGGCGGCCAAGGTGCCGCTGATCGTGGCGGTGAACAAGATCGACAAGTCCGACGCCGACCCGCTGCGCGTGAAGAACGAGCTGCTGGCCGAGGAAGTGGTCGCCGAAGACTTCGGTGGCGACACCCAGATGGTCGAGATCTCGGCCAAGACGGGCCAGGGCGTGGACAACCTGCTGGACGCCATCTCCATCCAGGCCGAACTGCTGGAACTGAAGTCGGTCGAAGACGGCCGCGCCAGCGGCGTGGTCATCGAATCCTCGCTGGACAAGGGCCGTGGCCCGGTTGCGACGGTGCTGGTGCAGCAGGGCACCCTGAAGAAGGGCGACTACCTGGTCTGCGGCGTCCAGTACGGCCGCGTGCGTGCGCTGTTCGACGAGACCGGCGCACAGCCGCCGTCGGCGGGCCCGTCCATCCCCGTGCAGGTGCTGGGTCTGTCCGGCGTGCCCGAGGCTGGCGATGATTTCGTCGTGGTCGAGGACGAGCGCCTGGCCAAGGACGTGGCGCAGCAGCGCGACACCAAGCGCCGCGAATCGCGCCTGGTGCAGTCCGCCGGCAGCCGCATGGAAGACATCATGGCGCAGCTGGGTAAGGGCGAAGGCCAGCTCAGCCTCAACCTGATCATCAAGGCCGACGTGCAGGGTTCGGTGGAGGCGCTGCGTCATTCGCTGACCGCGCTGTCCAACGAATCGATCCGCATCAACATCATCCACTCCGGCGTGGGCGGCATCACCGAGTCCGACGCCAACTCCGCAGTCACCTCCAAGGCCACCGTCATCGGCTTCAACGTGCGTGCCGACGCCTCCGCGCGTCGCATCATCGAAGCCGCCGGCGTGGACCTGCGCTACTTCTCGATCATCTATGACGTGATCGACCAGGTGAAGCAGGTGGCCTCCGGTCTGTTGGGCGTGGAGATCCGCGAAGAGATCATCGGCATCGCCGAAGTGCGCGACGTCTTCCGCAGCTCCAAGTTCGGTGCGGTCGCGGGCTGCATGGTGGTCGAGGGCACGGTCAAGCGGAACAAGCCCATCCGCGTGCTGCGCGCCAGCACGGTGGTGTTCGAGGGCGAACTGGAATCGCTGCGCCGCTTCAAGGAGAACGTCGACGAGGTGCGCAATGGCACCGAGTGCGGCATCGGCGTGAAGGCCTACAACGACGTGCAGCCGGGCGACCAGATCGAGTGCTTCGAGCGCATCGAAGTGCAGCGAACCCTGTAAGGGTTCGCGTGATTCGGGAGCGGTGATTCGTGATTCGCAACAGCGGATCACGAGCACCCCAGTCCCGGCCTTGTTTTTTTACGCATCACGAATCACCAATAGCGAATCACTAATCACGTGCCCACCAAGTCGTTCCACCGCACCGACCGCGTTTCCGCCCAGCTCCGTCGCGAGCTGGGCACGCTGGTGCACGAGGCCGTGCGCGAGCACGGCCTGCCGTCGGTCAGCGTGTCCGATGTGGAAGTCACCCGTGACATGGCGCATGCCAAAGTGTTCGTCACCGCCCTGATGCCTGAGCGTTCCGTGGAAGCCGTGAAGGGCCTGAAGGAACTGGCCTGGGGCTTGCGCATGGAACTGGCGCGTCGGGTCAAGATGCGCCACGTCCCCGAGTTGCATTTCCACTACGACGATTCCGTCGACCGCGGCGAGCGCATCGAGAACCTGCTGCGCGACCTGCCGCCCCCGCCGGACGACGAGTGACCCCGCGTTTCCTGTAGGCGCTGCGACAGCCGCGACACAGGGCTCCCCGGACGTCATCCGAATGCGGCAAGGCCACGGTCGCAGCTTACGCAGCTCCTACAGAAGGTCATCCCGCTTCCGATGTCGCTGCCGAAGCTCAAATTCCGTCCGCTGGATGGCCTGCTGCTGCTCGACAAGCCGCAGGGCATGAGTTCGAACGCGGCGTTGCAGGTCGCGCGGCGACTGTTCCGGGCCGAGAAGGGAGGACATACCGGCAGTCTCGATCCCCTGGCCACCGGCTTGCTGCCGCTGTGCTTCGGCGAAGCGACCAAGATCGCCGGCCTGCTGCTGGGGTCCCGCAAGGCCTACGACACGGTTGCCGTGCTCGGCGCCACCACCGATACCGACGATGCCGATGGTGCCACGCTGCGCGAGCGGCCGGTCCCTGTGCTGGACGTCGCTGCGGTCGAGGCGGCGCTGGCGCCCCTGCAAGGCCGCATCCGCCAGCGGGCCCCCATCTACTCGGCGCTGAAGCAGGGCGGGGAACCGCTCTACACCAAGGCCCGCCGCGGGGATGTCATCGAAGCCCCCGAACGCGAGGTCGAGGTGCATGGCATCGAGGTCGTGGACATGTCCGCTGGCCGGCTGTCGCTGCGGGTGGAGTGCGGTTCCGGCACCTACGTGCGCAGCCTGGTGCGCGACCTCGGTGAAGCCCTCGGCTGCGGCGCCCATGTCGGCGCCTTGCGCCGGCGGTGGGTCGACCCGTTCAGGGAGCCGCGGATGTACACCCTCGAGGCCTTGCAGGCGATGGCTGAACAAGGGGGCGAAGTGGCTCTCGAGGCCTGCCTGCTCCCCATCGATGCCGGCCTGGCCGGCTTCCCTCGCGTCGACGTCGATGCCGCCGGTGTACGGCGGCTGGCGCAGGGCCAGCGGCTGCCGGGGCATCCCGCCAGCGATGGCCCGGTGGCCGTGTACGGGCCGGAGGGACGGGTGATCGGGTTGGGGACGGTGTCCGCCGACGGCACCCTCTCGCCGCAACGATTGTTCGCCTGGGCGGTCGCCGGCACCGCCACCAAGGGCGGCAAGAGTCAATAAAACCTTGTTTCACAAGGCCCCCGCGGCTACACTACGCCGCCGGTTTCGCACCGGCGTTTCCTTATTTCCCCAGCTTCATCAACGGCGAGCCAGGCGGTGCGCGCGGAGGACAGCCCGCGTTCCTGCAGGCCACGCATCAACGAGAGAACAGCATGTCCATCGATACCCAGAAAGTGATTGCCGACAACGCGCGCGGCGCCAACGACACCGGTTCCCCGGAAGTCCAGGTGGCTCTGATCACCGCCCGCATCGAGCACCTGAGCGGCCACTTCAAGACCCACAAGAAGGACCACCACAGCCGCCGTGGTCTGCTGCAGCTGGTCAACCGCCGCCGCAGCCTGCTTGACTACCTCAAGAAGAAAGACAACGAGCGCTACAAGACCCTGATCGAAAAGCTCGGTCTGCGTCGCTGATATACCCCCCACCGCGGCGCAGAGATGCGCCGCGGTTTGCATTTCAGGGAACGGAATGCGCTGCATCCGCTGGCCGCACCGGGCCCGCCCCGCACAGCACCACCGGCCGGACGCATCCGGCCAGCCGCACGCGACAAGGGTCGCGTGAGGTCCAACCCGCACAAGGCACCTCAAGGAACCAACGTGGCAAAAATCACCAAAACCTTCCAGTACGGCAAGCACCAGGTCACCCTGGAAACCGGCGAAATCGCCCGCCAGGCCGGCGGCGCCGTCGTCGTCAAGTTCGATGACACCGTGCTGCTGGTTACCGCCGTGGCGGCGAAGTCGGCCCGCGAAGGCCAGGACTTCTTCCCCCTGACGGTCGACTACCAGGAGAAGTTCTACGCCGGCGGCCGCATCCCCGGTGGCTTCTTCAAGCGCGAAGGTCGCGCGACCGAGAAGGAGACGCTGATCTCCCGCCTGATCGATCGCCCGCTGCGCCCGCTGTTCCCGGAAGAATTCCGCAATGAAGTGCAGGTCATCGCCACGGTGATGTCGCTGAACCCGGAAATCGACGGCGACATCCCGGCGCTGATCGGTGCTTCCGCCGCCGTCGCCCTGACCGGCGCGCCGTTCAACGGCCCGATCGGTGCCGCCAAGGTCGGCTACGTCAACGGCGAATACGTGTTGAACCCGACCGTCAGCGAACTGAAGGACTCCAAGCTGGAGCTCGTCGTCGCCGGTACGTCCAACGCGGTGCTGATGGTGGAATCCGAAGCCGCCGAGCTGTCCGAAGACGTGATGCTGGGTGCCGTGATGTTCGGCCACCGCGAAATGCAGAAGGTCATCAACATCATCAACGAGCTGGTCACCGAAGCCGGTACCAAGAACTGGGACTGGGCTGCGCCGGCCAAGAACGAGGCGATGATCTCCGCGCTGAAGGAAGCCGTGGGCACCCAGCTCGAGTCCGCCTTCCAGGTGCGCGACAAGCTGCAGCGCCGCGACGCCATCGCCGCCATCAAGAAGGACGTGATGCAGCAGCTGGCGGGCCGTGCCGAAGCCGATGGCTGGAGCGCCGGCGCGCTGTCGAAGGAATTCGGCGAGCTGGAGTACCAGACCATGCGCGGCTCCGTGCTGGCCACCAAGGTCCGCATCGACGGCCGTGCGCTGGACACCGTCCGCCCGATCTCCTCCAAGGTCAGCGTGCTGCCGCGCGTGCACGGCTCCTCGCTGTTCACCCGTGGTGAGACGCAGGCGATCGTCGCCGTCACCCTGGGTACCGCCCGTGATGGCCAGGTGATCGACGCCGTCGGCGGCGAGTGGAAGGACCACTTCCTGTTCCATTACAACTTCCCCCCGTTCTCGGTGGGCGAAGCCGGTCGAATGATGGGCCCGAAGCGTCGCGAAATAGGCCACGGTCGCCTCGCCAAGCGCGGCGTGCTCGCCGTGATGCCGACGATGGAAGCCTTCCCGTACACCATCCGCGTGGTCTCGGAAATCACCGAGTCGAACGGCTCCTCCTCGATGGCCTCGGTCTGCGGCAGCTCGCTGGCGCTGATGGATGCTGGCGTGCCGATCAAGGCGCCGGTGGCCGGCATCGCGATGGGCCTGGTGAAGGAAGGCAACGACTTCGTCGTGCTGAGCGACATCCTGGGTGACGAAGACCACCTGGGCGACATGGACTTCAAGGTCGCCGGTACCGCCAACGGCGTGTCCGCGCTGCAGATGGACATCAAGATCGAAGGCATCACCGAAGAGATCATGAAGCAGGCGCTGACGCAGGCGAAGGCCGGTCGACTGCACATCCTGGGCGAAATGGCCCATGCGATGACGTCGCCGCGCCAGGAGCTGAGCGAGTTCGCGCCGCGCCTGATCACCATCAAGATCCACCCCGACAAGATCCGCGAAGTGATCGGCAAGGGCGGTTCGGTGATCCAGGCCATCACCAAGGAAACCGGCACGCAGATCGACATCCAGGACGACGGCACCATCACCATCGCCTCGGTCAACGGCGCCGCCGGCCAGGCCGCCAAGGCCCGCATCGAGCAGATTACGTCCGACGTCGAGCCGGGCCGCATCTACGAAGGCAAGGTCGCCAAGATCATGGACTTCGGTGCGTTCGTCACCATCCTGCCGGGCAAGGACGGCTTGGTGCACGTGTCGCAGATCTCCAACGATCGCGTCGAGAAGGTCAGCGACGCGCTGAAGGAAGGCGACGTGGTCAAGGTCAAGGTGCTGGAAGTCGACAAGCAGGGCCGCATCCGCCTGTCGATCAAGGCCGTGGAAGAAGGCGAGGGCGTGTCGGCCGAGTAAGCCGCACGACATCGCGACGCGATACGGAAAAGCGGGCTTCGGCCCGCTTTTTCTTTGGGTGATGCCGAACACCTCCAATGAGCGATGTTGCTGGCTCTTTCCCCTCTCCCCGCGTGCGGGGAGAGAGTGCCAAAAGCCTGCCCCGTACCTGATACGGGGGCGGGTAAGGGGCAATGCCGGAGCCGCGATGTTTCATCGTGCGTGATGCATCGAGTGCTGCTCTCCCGTCGGTCGGTTCGTCTGCTGTGCCATTGAGTGCCTTGGCGCCGTCGCCCCTCATCCGGCCTTCGGCCACCTCCTCCCCGCAGGCGGAGAGAAGGATTCACGCCATCGACGATCACGCAGGACACAGCGTCTTCGTGCGTGCGAAGAATGCCGCCGTGCCGTCGTCGATAATGGCGTCATGAATTCGACGAATACACGCGCAGCCGCACCAGTCTCCCTCTGGTCCGGCCGTGGCCTGGTGCTGCTCGGCATTGTGCTGTCCGCGTTCAACCTGCGCACGGCGGTGACCTCGCTCACGCCGCTGCTCGATACGCTGGGCGATACGTTCGGTTTCGGCGCGACCATGACGGGCGTGTTCGGCATGCTGCCGACGGCGGCGTTTGCGGTGTTCGGCGTGGCCACGCCGGCGCTGGCGCACCGCATCGGCCTGGAGCGGACGGCGTTGCTCGCCATGCTGCTCGCCATGCTGGGCCTGCTGCTGCGCAGCGCGGCGGGCAGCACGACGGCGTTGATGGCCGCCTCGCTCACCGCACTGGCCGGCATGGGCATCGGCAACATCGTGCTGCCGCCGCTGGTGAAGCGCTACTTCGCCGATCGCGTGGGCACGGTCAGTACGCTGTACATCACCGTGCTGCAGGCAGGCACCATCCTGCCCGCGCTGGTCGCGGTGCCGGTAATGGAAGCCGCCGGCTGGCGCATCTCGCTGGGCCTGTGGGCCGTGTTTGCGGCCGCATCGGCGGTACCGTGGTGCCTGGTGCTGTGGCAGGAACGCAGCAAGACCTCGCCTTTGGCGTGCACGCACGATGCCGCCGTTACCGTCGACGACGAAGCGCCCGAGCTGTCCGCACCGCGCCCACAGGGACGTGCCTGGCGTTCGCCGGTGGCCTGGGGCATGGCGCTGATGTTCGGCATGACCTCCTTGGTGACGTACTCGATGTTCACCTGGCTGCCGAAGCTGCTGGTCGAAGCCGGCGGTACGCCCGCGCTTGGCGGCACGATGGTGGCGCTGTTCTCCACGCTGGGGCTGGTGGCCTCGCTCACGATGCCGCTGATCGCGGTGCGCATGCGCAATCCCTTCATCGTGGTGGTGGTCTGCGCCGGCTTCTACGCCGTCGCGTTCGCGGGCCTGCTGCTGGCGCCGATGGCGGCACCCGCGCTGTGGGTGGCCTTGTTGGGCATGGGGCCCAGCACGTTCCCCTTGGCGCTGACCCTGATCAACCTGCGCACGCGCACGCCGGAAGGCTCCGCCGCGCTGTCCGGCTTCATGCAGGGCGTGGGCTACACGCTGTCCTGCGCAGGACCGCTGGCCTTCGGCCTGCTGCATGAGTACACGCATGGCTGGACGCTGCCGATGGCGTTCCTCGGCGTCTGCGTTTTGGTGCTGCTGGTCGGTGGCTATCTCGCATGCCAGCCGCGGTATCTGGAAGATACCTGGCACTAGTGGGTAGGATGTGTTGAGCCCGCATGCGGTACCCATGATCGTGGCTTCGACGTATCGCCTGATGGGTATCGCTGCGCTCAAGCCATCCTACGAGCTTAGCCCGTAGTTGGCGCCTGGCGAGTGCCGTTCGACGGCGTGCCGGGAAGGTGTGCGCGTGACCGAACTCCCTCGCGAGCGTTGCGCATGAAAGAATCACACCGATCTTTGGCTGGAGGCGGTCATGAGACTTGGGCAGGGCATGTTCGTGGGCTTTGCGCTCTCGTTGTGGGTGCCGAACGCGGTGGCTGATCCTCTCTTCCAGCGTGCGAAGGTGACGTACTACTCCGTCGCCGGAGACAACCTGCGGGCGATCCAGCGTGCTTTGCGGACCAACGGGCCCAGGAATGAAGACGGGCGCGTGGTGCATGGACTGACTCGATGGCAGGTCGAATGGACATTCGAGGTGGAAGGCGCTGGAAACACCTGCGAGGTTGTTGACCTGACGGTCGCGCTGGACACAACGGTCACGCTGCCACGATGGACGCCCAGTGGCGGTGCATCCCGGGACCTTGCCAAGGCCTGGACGCGGTATCTGGATGCACTACGCCTTCACGAACACACTCACTACCGTCATGGATTGCAGGCGGCGGAGGCCATCCGGGCCCTCGCAAAGTCGCTGCCACCCAGCAACTGCGCGGCACTGTCCAGGTCTTTCAATATCAAGGCACTGCGCATCATGGAGATGTACAGGGTGCGCAGCCGCCTTTATGACCAGCGAACGCGACATGGAGCAACCGAGGGTGTCGCCCTGGAGTGAGGTCGGAATCGCCCGGGCTCGTCAGGCAAGCCCTGTCGGGATTCACTCGCTCACTCCACTCCACTCCACTCCACTCCACAGCACAGCACAGCACAGCACAGCACAGCACAGCACAGCACAGCACAGCCTGGGCATGCCCGGACAGCCTAGTGGACCTTCATGGCCCGCTGGTCCCAGCGCACCTGCAGCGCTTGTTTCCCGCGCCATGCGCCGATGTGGACATGAGGCGCACGGGCGTAGCCGTTGTTGCCGACAAGGCCGATGCGTTCACCGGCTTCCACGTGGTCACCTTCTTTCACTGCGAACGCCTGCAGGTGGGCCACGACGAACATCGTGCCATCGGTTGCCCTGAGGATGACGCTCGAGGCGCGGGTTTCGTGAGGCTGACCCGGTACGTTGACGAGCGGGTTAACGTGGAGCTTGACGACTTCGCAGTCACAGGGCGAATTGACCGGACGGTTCCATCCGTACCAGTCCTGATTCTTCGCTCCGTCGTTCCTGTACAACCCAAGGAACGAACGCTTCGTGTCATCACCGAAGGCAGTGATCATGCAGTCCTGGCCGAGAGCATCGCCAAGGTGGGGAAGCTCGTTCTCCGCGTGCTCCGAACACATGTAGGGGTCATCGAAAAGCGGATGCGCCATCGCCTGCTGGATCGGAACGCGCGCTGGCGCGACGGGTTTCTCGGCGAAGGCCGGTAGCGAGAGCACGGCAATGACGAGAGGCATGAATGCACGCATGGTGTCTTCCATCGAGTGTTGCGGCACCTTACCCCGGCGCGATCCCAGGTGTGAGGGTCAGACAGCCCCATGACCTTTCGCAGTGGTCGGGACGCCGCTGTCGAGATCGAGGTTGCCTTGGCCGGGCCATACCGAGCATAGGACTTGAAGTCATGAAGACTTCCGGCAGGGGCAGGCGGGCCGCGGCAGTGCTATCTAGTCGCTTTCCTGACCGTTGCTGGGGAGCACCCGCATGACCACCCGTCGTGACCTGTTCAAGCTGGGCGCGCTGGCCGCCGCCGCGGCCGCGCTGCCGTCCTTCGCCTCCGCTGCCAGCGAGGGCAAGCCGGTGGGAAAGGCGGCCAAGCCGTTGAACATCCTGATCCTCGGCGGCACCGGCTTCACCGGGCCGTTTCAGGTCGCCTACGCGCTCGAGCGCGGCCACAAGGTCACCCTGTTCAACCGCGGCAAGCGGCCCTCGCCGGAATGGCCGGGCGAGGTGGAACAATTGCACGGCGACCGCAACACCGGCGACCTCGCCTCATTGAAGGGGCGCAAGTGGGACGTCTGCATCGACAACCCCACCAGCCTGCCGTTCTGGGTACGTGACGCCGGGCAGGTGCTAAAGGGCAACGTGGGCCACTACCTCTTCATCTCCACCATCTCGGTGTATGCCGAAGGCGGCAAGCCCGGCATCAACGAGGATTCGCCGCTCGCCGTTTACAAGGGCAAGGACGCGATGGCCGAAACGCAGGAAACCCTGCGTGCCGACATCGAGAACCTCTACGGATCATTGAAGGCATTGAGCGAAGCCGAAGCCCGCAAGCAGTTCGGCGGGAACGTCACCATCGTGCGTCCGGGTTACATCGTCGGTCCGCGCGACGAAACCGATCGGTTTACGTACTGGCCGCACCGCGTCGCGCAGGGCGGCGAGATCCTGGTGCCCGGTGAGGGCAACGATCCCATCCAGATCATCGACGGCCGCGACCTGGGCGAATGGATGATCCGGCTGGCCGAAGCGAAGACCACCGGCACCTTCAACGCGTGCGGCCCGGATTACACGCTCGGCATGGATGCCATGCTGCATGGCTGCCAGGCCGTGACCGGCGGCGGCATGACGCTGACGCACGTGTCCCCCGAGTTCCTCGAGCAGCAGCAGGTCGGCCTGCCGATCTGGGTGTCGCCGACCCATCCGCAGTACGGCGGCTACGGCGCGGTCAGCAATGCGCGCGCCATCGCGGCGGGGCTGACCTTCCGTCCGCTCGCGACCACCGTCACCGACCTGCTGGCCTGGTTCCGCGGCCTGCCGGCCGAGCGCCAGGCCAAGCTCAATGCCGGCATCACCCGCGACAAGGAAGCCGAGTTGCTGAAGGCGTGGCACGCGCGCAGCGGCTGAGCGCGGCGCTATCCCTGTAGGAGGGGCTTCAGCCCCGACCCGTCACCCCAGGCGCGTCGCCGCCCACCGCCCACGGACGTGTACGCCTGCGTGCTGCGCGGTGCCTGCCATCTGACGGGTCCCGCAAGCATCGGGGCTGAAGCCCCTCCTACAGGAGCCGGTGCTTATCGCTCCCGTCGTACCAGCATGCGGTTCACCGGGCCGCGGCGTTGCCAGTCGGGGACGACGCGCTCGGCGGGTGTACTGGTCACCGGCACCGGGGTGGGGGCATCCGGCGCCACCAATGATGGGATCGACGTGACGGTGGTTGCCGCAGCGTCCACCTTCGGCGCGATGTCGGTGCCCTGCATGAGGCCCAGCGGCGCGTAGCCGGTGTAGCCGGGGAAGACCTGGCTGAGGTTGGCGTTGCCCATGCGACGGATCAGGATCTCCGACATCACGCGGCGGTAGTCGGTGGTGACCGGCACGTCGCCGAACGTGGGCGACAGGGTTTCCGGATTCAGGCCGGGCCAGCTGCCGTAGAAGCGGCGTCCGTTGACCGGGCCGCCGAGCACCAGCATCGGGTTGCCGTAGCCATGGTCGGTGCCGCCATTGGCGTTCGCACGCACGCGGCGCCCGAATTCCGATTGCACGACCACCGTCACCCGCGCCATCTCGCCGGTGCCGTTGAGTTCGGCGTAGAACGCGGCCAGCGCCTGCGAGAGCTCCGCGATCTTGTTCTGGTAGTAGTGGTAGCCGCTGCCTGCCGTGCCCTGGCCCTCGTGCGTGTCCCAACCACCCAGGTCGAGCGTGGCGTAGCGCAGGCCCAGGTTGAAGCGGATGGTCTGCGCGATGGTCCACAGCTGCTGCGCGAAATTGCCCGACGGCCAGCTGGCCGGCAGGCTGGCGTAGCCCTGTTGTCCGATCAGGCGCAGCGCGCCGTCCGCGCGGCGACCGCTGACCTCCATGCCGGTCTGGCCGTTCCACAGCGAGGCCACGGTCTCGCTGACGCCACGCAGTCCGCTGGGCGAATCGCTGCGCGTGCGCTGCCAGCTCCATGCGGTGGTATTGAGCGAGAAGTCGGACGGGCTGCTCATGGTCAGCGCATCGATCGCGCCCATCAGGCCGGCGGGCTGCGTGCCACTCACGCCGAGCGCGGGCAGGGTGCCGGTGCCGTTGGGCCGCGTCTCCCACGCGCGCGTCATCCATCCCGTCGGTGAGCCGTACTTCCCGGGCGTGCCCAGGTCGATGTACAGCTGCGCATCGAAGTGGCTGCGGGTGACCGTGGTGGCCATGCCGCAGGCGTGCACGATGGCCATCCTGCCGTCGTTCCACAGGTCGCGCAGGCCCGTCGCGGAAGGGTGCAGGCCGAAGCCGGTGCCGGCGCCGCCGGACAGGGTCAGCGGCAGCGCACCATACGCACCACTGGTCGCGATCTGCAGGCTGGGCCGGGCTTCTTCATAGAAACCGCGGTCCACACCGCCGGTCGGCACCACCAGGTTGAGGCCATCGATGCCGCCGCGCAGGAACAGGTGCACGACGGTGTCGTAGCTGTTGACGGCGGCATCGACGGGATCGGCGAACATCAGGCTGCCGCCCGCAGTGCCGACGATGGCGGCTGCGCCGCAGCCTTTGACGAAGTCGCGTCGGGTCAGTCGGAAGTCGGTCATCGTCGCCTCAGCGGCTCATGAATTCGGGAGTCATCAGGATCAGCGCCACCAGGCTGCGCAGGCGCTCGTGGTTGTAGTGCCGCTTCAGGTCGCTGCCCTGCCACGTGTTGGTGTCGGTGATGACGTAGGTGTTCGGGTCGCCGTTCTGCGCCATGAACGCCACCAGCGCCTGCTTGCGCGCCGCTCCGGGCTGATAGCCGAGCAGGCGGGTGCACCACCACGTCACCAGCGTGTTCGCCGTCCAGTTGGCCACCGGCACGTTGGCGCGCGTGGTGTCGACGATGGGGTGCAGCGGCACGTCGCCATCCCTGCTTTCGGTCAGCCAGCCCAGCAGACGCCACGTCATCGCGTAGGAATTGGAACCCGACCACGCCAACCCGCTATCGGGATAGCCGTTCGGCGCAGGCCAGTTGTACGGCGTGTGGCCGGTGAAGCCGTACATCCACATGAAATCGCCGCTGCGGCCGTGGTCCAGCCGGATCGTCCAGTCGCCGCCCAATGTGCGCATCGCCGCGACCGTTGCATCGAACGGGCGACGGTTCTTCTGGCCGAAGCTATTGATGAAGTCGTCGGAGTTCAGGATGTGCCGCAGCACGAGTTCGATCTGGTTCGGCGCGCGCCAGTTGGCACGGAAGATCACCGCCGCGCTGTCGATCAGTGCCTGCTTCGGCGTATCGCTGATGAAGCGGCGGATGAGTTTCTTGCAGATGAACTTGGCCACGCGCGGATGGCTGGCCAACCGGTCCAGTACGTCGCGGCCATCCTTCAGCGCGGGCTGCTCGGGATAGATCAGCATGCCGAGCAGGAACTTCGGGCCGGCGTCATGCCACGACTGCCGATAGACGAAGCTGCCGTCATTCTCGGTGGGAAACTGCCAGTGCCCGTTCTTCGCCGACCAGCCGGTGAACGCGGCCGAGGTTTCGTACACGTCGATGTCGGTGTAGCCGATCGGGTAGGCCGGGTCTTCGGGGCAGGGCGGCACCTGGAACGGGTCCATGAAGCCCAGGTAGTTTTCAGCGCCCAGGGTGTGCAGTTCCAGCAGTTCGCGGGCGAAGTTCTCGTTCGGTCCCGAGCGCGAATTGCTGATGTTGTCCAGGTAGTAGAGCATCGCCGTGCTCTGGGCGACGGCTTCCAGCATCGTGCGGAAGTTGCCCTTGGCATTGGCGCGGATCACGTCGCGGTCATAGTGCACGAACACCGGGCCCGTGCTGAAGTCGTTGCCCAGCACGTTGAAGTGGTCGTGCCAGAAGTTGACCAGCACCTCGCGCAGTTGCCGGCGCGAATACACCGCGCGCACGAAGGCGGCGCGCTGCACTTCGTTGGCGGGGCGGATGCGGATGCTGTACTCCGGGTCCGTCACCACGTGGTCGGCCCACAGCTGGGTAAGCGACTTGTTCAACGTGGTGTAGCCGGCGGCGGTGAGGCGATTGGTCACCGCGCTGTCGTCGATGGCGTCCCAGTTGAGCTGCCAGTCCACGTAGTTGGCCAGGCGCTGGCGGTCGGTGCTGCCCAGCGCGTTGAATTCGGCGATGCTGGCGGCGGTGGCGCCGTAGCTGAGGTTGTTGAGCGCCTGCACGGCGAACGGTGGTCGCGCCATCGTCATCAGGGTGGGGTTCGACTGCCCCATCATCACGCGGCCACCGCTGGGTGCGGCCACGGCTACCGCCTCCGGTGCGGGCGTGGTGTCCTTCGGACTGGCGCGTTCGCCGCCCTTCCAGCCATACAGGCGGTTCAGGCGTTCACGGACCCGGACGCCGAGATCGGGCGCTGCGATGTGCGGCTTTGCCTGAGCGCGGGCGTCGAGGCGCGCACGCGTGCGCACGGCCTTGCGTCGCCAATGGCCACGCGCGAACAGCCGACGCCACGGGACGGTGTAGTACGCCATGCGGATTTCCCTGCCTTCCCCGGAATGCGGGAAGTATTGGCCAAGCGCCGCGCGCCGTTTGCGACCGCGCGCACAGGCCGGTCACGCCACGGGAGGCGTCAGACCCAGTCGGTGGCGTAGAACACGCCGATGATCACGAACACCGCCGTGGTCTTGATCAGCGTGATGGCGAAGATGTCCTTGTAAGACTGCCGGTGGCTGAGGCCGGTGACGGCCAGCAGGGTAATCACCGCACCATTGTGGGGCAGGGTGTCCATGCCGCCGGAGGCCATCGACGCCACGCGATGCAGCACGTCCATCGGGATGCCCGCCGCGTTCGCATTGGCGATGAAGCTGTCCGCCATCGCGGCCAGTGCGATGCTCATGCCCCCGGACGCGGAGCCGGTGATGCCGGCCAGCGCGGTCACCGAGATCGCCTCGTTGACCAGCGGATTGGGGATGGCCTGCAGCGCGTTGGCTACGACGAGGAAACCGGGCAGGGCAGCGATGACGGCACCGAAGCCGTATTCCGACGCGGTGTTCATCGAGGCCAGCAGCGCGCCGCCGATGGCGCTCTTCGTGCCCTCGGCGAAACTGGCGAAAACCGGCTTCCACGCGAACGCGATGACCGAGACGATGCCCACCAGCAGCGCGCCCTGCACGGCCCAGATGGCGGCGACCTTCGAGACCTCCTGAACCACCGGCGCCGGATTGCCGATCACGGCCGGGACGAAGGCCTGGCTGTCGCCGTAGAAACCGGGAATCCAGCGGGTGAACAGGAAATTGGCCACGCCGACCAGCAGCAACGGCAGGATGGCGATCAGCGGATGCGCCAGCCTGTCGCCCTTGAACGGTTCCGGTTCGTTGCGCAGTTCGTCGCTGCCCGCATAGCCCTCGCCGTTGCGCGCAGCGACGCGACGGCGCCACTCCAGATAGGTCATCCCGACGATCAGGATGAAGATGCCGCCGATCGTGCCCAGCACCGGTGCCGCCCAGCCAGTGGTGCCGAAGAACGAGCTGGGAATGATGTTCTGGATCTGCGGCGTGCCCGGGAGCGCATCCATGGTGAAGGTGAAGGCGCCCAGCGCGATGGTACCCGGAACCAGCCGCTTGGGGATGTTGCTCTGGCGGAACAGTTCCGCCGCGAACGGATAGACGGCGAACACCACCACGAACAGCGACACCCCGCCGTAGGTCAGCAGCGCGCACACCAGCACGATCGACAGGATCGCGCGCTGCGCGCCGACCACGCGGATGGTGGCCTGCACGATCGACTTGGAGAAGCCCGACAGCTCGATCACCTTGCCGAACACCGCGCCGAGCAGGAACACCGGGAAGTACAGCTTGAGGAAGCCGACCATCTTGTCCATGAACAGGCCGGTGAACATCGGCGCGACCAGCGAGGGATCGGTCAGCAGCACCGCGCCCAGCGCCGCGATGGGCGCGAACAGGATGACGCTGTAGCCGCGATAGGCCACGAACATCAGGAAGCAAAGCGCGGCCAGCACGATCAGGAACGACATCCGGTACTCCTCGACATCTGCGACCCCTCGGCCAGCGCCGATTGCAAGTGCGGCGAGTATCCGCAGCCGCACGCCGGCCGGCCCACTGTACGAAGGTACGATGCCGCCCACGCGGCCCGCCCCCTAGTGTTCGCTTCAATCGGCGGCATCCGTCCGCCGCCAACGTCATACCCGGGAGGAGGGGAGACCCATGAAGCGCAAGCATCTGAGCCTGGCCATCGGCTGCGTCCTGTTGTCGTCCGTGCCGGTGGCATGGGCGCAGGACGCCGCGCCGACCAGCGCATCGCCAGCCACCAATGCCACCACGCTGGATTCGGTCAAGGTCACCGCGCGCAAGCGCGAAGAGACCCTGCAGGACGTGCCCGTGGCCGTCACCGCATTCACGCCGGAAACGCTGGACAAGCTGAACATCAAGGACCTGGGCGACCTGGATGCGCAGGTGCCGAACCTGACCGTGTACGCGGCGCGCGGCTCCACCAGCACCGTCACCGCCTACATCCGCGGGGTGGGCCAGGCCGATCCGCTGTGGGGCGTGGACCCGGGCGTGGGCATCTACCTGGATGATGTCTACATCGCCCGTCCGCAGGGCGCGCTGCTGGACGTGTTCGACGTGGAGCGCATCGAGGTGCTGCGCGGCCCGCAGGGCACGCTGTACGGCAAGAACACCATCGGCGGTGCGATCAAGTACATCTCGCGCGGTCTGCCGCAGGAGACCACCGGTTTCGCGTCGGTCACCGTGGGCAACTACAACCAGCTGGACGTGAAGGCGGCCCTCGGCGGCGAAATCGGCGGCAAGGACAGCGGCCTGCGCGGTCGCGTCTCGGTGGCCAGCATGAACCGTGACGGCTTCGGCGAGAACAAGCTCAACGGCCAGCAGGTCAGCGACAAGGAGATCAATGCGGCCCGCATGCAACTGGGTGCGTACTCGCAGGACGATTTCGACGTGCAGTTCGCCTTCGACTACTTGAAAGACCAGTCCGGCGTGCGCGGTGGCAAGCTGTTGTCGGTCAACACCAGTCCCACGGCGAACTTCCTGTTCCCGGGGTTGTCGGCCTATACGCCGATGGACAGCCGCTACGACATCTACAGCGCGATGCCCAACGTCAACGACACCGAGATGAAGGGGCTGTCGGCGACCGTGAACTGGCGTCCCAATGATGATTGGGCGTTCAAGTACATCGTCGCCAAGCGGGAGTCGGATACCGAGACCAATATCGATTTCGACATGACGCCGTTCCCGGTCGCGGACGTGAAGGCGTTCTACAGCGACAGCCAGGTGACCAACGAAGTGCAGGCCAACTACGATGGCGGCGGTCGCGCGCGTGGCGTGGTCGGCATCTACCATTTCGATGGCGATGCCGGCGGGCAGGTGCTGAACAACTTCTTCGGCCTGAGCTTCGGCGATACCCAGGGTGTGGTGAACACCAGCAGCTTTTCGGTCTATACCGACTGGACGTTCGATCTGACCGATCGCCTGAAGCTGGACGTCGGTGCCCGCTACACCGACGAGGACAAGCATGCAGTGGCCTACAACATCGGCTACACCGATGCGACGTTCACCACGCCGAACGGAGTAGTCGCGGCGAACTTCGACAAGACCATCAACTTCAAGAACGTCTCGCCGAAGGTCTCGCTGGACTACCAGGTCACGCCGGACATCATGGTCTACGGCCTGGCCTCGCGCGGCTTCAAGTCCGGCGGCTACAACATCCGCGCCAACACCACGGCGGTGCCGCGTTCGGGCGAGCCGTTCGACGACGAGTCGGTCGACAGCTTCGAGATCGGCAGCAAGATGTCGTTCCTCGACCAGCGCATGTTCCTGAACCTGTCGGCGTTCCACAACAAGTACGAGGACATCCAGTTGTCGGTGTTCACGCAGTACGTCGACGGCAACGGAAACCCGCAGTTCTTCGGCGACTTCACCAACGCCGGCAAGGGCACCGTCAACGGCGCGGAAGTCGAATACCAGTTCCTGCCGACGGCGAACTGGCTGATCAGCGGCAACCTGGCCTGGCTGGATGCCAAGTACGACGAGTTCATCACCGGCGGCGTCAATGTCGCCGACAGCCAGTACTTCACCAACGCGCCCGAATTCTCCGGTGCACTCAACGTGGAATATCGCACCGATCTCGCGAACGGGGGCAACCTGTCCGCGCGGGTGACGTACTCGTACCAGTCCGAGGTCTACCCCACCACCGACCTCAGCGAGGCGATCAAGCAGCCCGGCTACGGCCTGCTCGGTGCCGGCGTGGTCTGGCGCGCGAACGACGCTTGGTCGTTCTCGCTGCAGGGGACCAACCTGACCGACGAGGAGTACCGCACCACCGGCTACAACCTCCAGGCGGCGCTGGGCGTCCTGTCCGGCTTCTACGGCCCGCCGCGCCAGTACAGCCTGACCGCGCGCTACGATTTCTGAGTCCGGCGTGGCAACGCATGACGCGGCGGTGCGTGCGCATCGCCGCGTCGGCGTTTCCGGACGTCAGGGTTTGCGCGGGTGTTCGGGTTTGCGGGGAGCCTTCACGTATTCCTCGGCGAGCAGGCCGGCCACGCCGGTGGTCGGCGGGGGCGTGTCCTTGCCCGTCCTGGCGACGGAGCATTCCTGCTTGTCTTGGGCCAGGTTGGGGCAGCTGACGCACTGCTTGCCGTCGGTGTTGTTGACGCAGATCTCGTAGTTGTCGCCCTTGTTGGCGATGCTGCAGTCCGGGCCACGCGATATGCAGATGCCGAGCGCGGTGCTGGTGCGCGTTGCCCAGGCGGGCGCGGATGCGGCAAGCAGCACGAGGGACAGCGCGGCAGCGCGCAGGAACATGTGGTTGTGCATGACGATCTCCTTGTTCGACTCCGTGTGGGCACCCCCTTGGGCCCGGCGATGACGGAACCGCATGGCGGCAATCCCCTCGGGAGGAGCGTTCCGCACCGGCTTCGTCATGAGGAAGAACGAGGCCCTGCGGAGGCGTCGGCCACGGGAATGGACAGGGGACAGTGCCGATCGTCGGCGCGGTAAGATCGTGGCTGGGCGGACAGGACCATTCGAGGAAGCATGCTGAGCATCGGCGTGGTGGTACTGGCGTCCCTGCTGTGGCTGGGCGTGCTGTTCGGATCCGCGCTCTACGCCGAGCGGCATCCGCGCGTGCTGGCGGTGCAGTGGCCGTACATCTACGCGCTGTCGCTGGCGGTGTACTGCACCTCGTGGACGTTCTTCGGCACCGTGACGCAGGCCGCTCGCTACGGTTGGCCACTGCCGCCCACCTTCGTCGGCACCATCCTGTTGTACGTATTCGGTGCGTTCCTGCTGGTGCGGCTGGTGCGCATGGCGCGCGAGTCGAATGCCACGTCACTGGCCGACCTGATCGCCACGCGACTGGGCAAGGACGGCTGGCTGGCGGCCACGGTCACGCTGATCGCCGCGCTCGGATTGATTCCCTACATCGCGCTGCAGCTGAAGGCCGTGGCGATGAGCTTCGCGCTGCTGACCCGTTCTCCGGGCAACGATGCGCTGCCGGCATGGCAGGACAGCGCGCTGTACGTGGCGCTGGCGATGGCGGTGTTCGCGATGCTGTTCGGCACGCGCCGCGCGAGCGCGGTGGAACACAACCGCGGCCTGATCCTGGCGATGGCGTTCGAGTCGCTGTTCAAGCTGGCGGCGATGCTGGCGCTGGGATTGTTCGTGTGGTTCGGTCTGCCCGACCTGGAAGTGCCGCCGCCGGCACCGGCCCCTGCTTCCACCACCTACGGCTTCCTGCCGCTGGTCGCGCTGGGCGTGCTGGCGATGTTCACCCTGCCGCACCAGGTGCACGTGGGCGTGGTGGAATGCCGGGACGAACGCCATGTGCGGACCGCGCGCTGGCTGTTTCCGCTGTACATGGTGCTGATGGCGGCACCGCTGCTGCCGCTGGCGCGCGCGGGCGGCGCGATGTTCGGCGATGCGGTGCCCTCCGACCTCTACGTACTGGCGCTGCCGTTGTCGCAGGGGCAGCAGGGCCTGGCGCTGCTGGCCTTCCTGGGCGGTCTGAGCGCGGCCACCGGCATGGTGGTGGTCAGCACGCTGACGCTGAGTCTGATGATCGGCAACCACTGGCTGGCGCCAGGCCTGTTGCGGGGCGGCTGGGTGCGCGGTACCGGACGCGACCTGCGCGGGGCTGTGCTGACGCAACGTCGCGTGGGGATCGTGGCGGTGATGCTGCTGGCGTGGGCGTACAGCCGCCTGATCGCAGGCAACGACGCGCTGGCGGACGTGGGCGCAGTGTCGTTCTCCGCATTGGCCACGCTGGCGCCCGCGCTCGCGTTCGCCATCTGGCGTCCACAGACATCGCCGCGGGCCGTCATCGCCGGCATTGTGGCCGGGTTCCTGGTATGGGCATGGCTGTTGCTGCTGCCGGTGGCGATGGACGCACGCGGCGTCTCGCCGGCATGGCTGCAGACGGGGCCGTTCGGTCTGGCCGGCCTGTCGCCCGACGGCTTCTTCGGCCTCACAGGGTGGAGCCGCCTGGGCCGCGCCGTCGGCGTCAGCCTGTTCGCGGGCACCGTGGTCACGCTGCTGGTGGCCAGCTGGCGTGGTTCGGCGCCGCGGCGCGCCGACAGCCGGGGCTTCGATGCGAAGACACTGCGTGATGCCGGCAGGCGCTTCCTGCCACGCGAGCGCGTGGAGGAACTGCTGGCCGACGCGCCGCGCAACGGACCGGTGCCGGCGGTCATCGAAGCCCGGCTCGAGCGCGAACTGTCGGCGGTGCTGGGTTCTGCGTCCGCACGGCTCCTGCTGGATGCGGCACGCCGCGAAACCGGCGACCTGGAGACGGTGGCGGCCATCGTCGGCGAAGCATCGCAGGACCTGCGCTTCAACCAGCAGGTGCTGGAGGCCGCGTTGCAGAACATGAGCCAGGGCATCAGCGTGATCGACCGCGAGCAGCGGCTGGTGGCGTGGAACCGGCGCTATGCGCAGATGTTCGGCTTTCCCTCCGATCTGCTGCAGGTCGGGCGTCCCATCGCCGACCTGACCCGCTGGGCCCTGCAGCGCATGCCGCAGCGGGGACACGACGAGCGTGCGCTGGAGCGGCGCCTGGCCTTCATGCGCGCCGGCACGCCGCACCTGACTGAGCGCGTGTTCCCGGATGGCAGCATCGTCGAGGTGCGCGGCAATCCCATGCCGGGCGGCGGCTTCGTGGCCACCTACACCGACGTCACCGCATCACGCCAGGCCGAGCGCGAACTCAAGCAGGCCAACGAGACGCTGGAGCAGCGCGTGGTCGAACGCACCGCGCTGCTGGAAACCGCCAAGCGCGAGGCCGAACACGCGAACGATGCGAAGAGCCGCTTCCTGACCGCGATCGGCCACGACCTGCTGCAGCCGCTGCACGCGGCACAGCTGTTCACCGACGCGCTGTCGCAGCAGTTGCCGGAGGCGCGGCAGCGCGAGACGGCGCTGCAGGTGCGCGGTGCGCTGGATTCCACCACCGACCTGCTGACGGGCCTGTTGGATATGTCGCGGCTGGAAGCCGGCGGCCTGCTGCCCGAGCCGCGCGACCTGCCGTTGATGGAAGTGCTGGAACCGCTGGCCTCCGAGTTCCGCGTACTCGCGCTCGAGCGAGGACTGTCGTTCGACATCGTGCCGACGCGTGCCTGGGTGCATACCGATCCGCAGCTGCTGCGCCGGATCCTGCAGAATTTCCTGGCCAATGCCGTGCGCTACACCGCGCGCGGTGGTGTGCTGCTCGGCGTGCGCTGGCGCCACGCGCACGTGCGCATCGAAGTGTGGGACACGGGGCCTGGCATCGCAGAGTCCGAGCAGCGCCGGATCTTCGAGGAATTCCGGCGCGGCGACGATGTGCCGGGACAGGGCCTGGGCCTGGGCCTGTCGATCGCGGACCGCATCGCCGTGCTGCTCGACGCACCGCTGTCGCTACGCAGCCGGGTAGGGCGCGGTGCCGTCTTCGCGGTCGATCTGGTGCGCGTGGCGGCACCTGCGGCGATCCCCTCCTTGGCCGGCAAGCCCGGCCTGGCCGGTCGCCATGTGCTGGCGGTCGACAACGATCCCGCAGCGCTGGCTGCACTGCGCCAGGTGCTGGAAGGCTGGGGATGCAGTGTGGCGATCGCCAGCGATGGCGCGGCAGCCGATGCCGCATTGCGCGAACGGAATGCGGATCTCTGGTTGTTCGACTACCACCTGGATGCGGGCGATACCGGCGTCGCGCTGGTCGAGCGCCTGCGTGCCTCGCATGGGCAACGTCCGTGCCTGATCCTGAGTGCCGACCAGACCGATGCCGTGCGCCGTGCCGTCCGGGATGCGGAACTGCCGCTGCTGGCCAAGCCGGTGCGGCCGCTCGCATTGAAGTCGGTGCTCGACCGGCTGATGGCCGCGCGGGCGTCAGCCGCTGTGGGAGCGACGTAAGTCGCGAAATGGGGTTTGCTGGTGCGGCCATCGCGACTCGCGTCGCTCCCACGACAGCCAACGCTAGAATGCACGGCCGTTGCACAGGAACCCGCGCATGCCCTACACCCCCATCGTCGCCACGCTCGGCTACGTGCTGTCGCCCGATCGTTCGCAGGTGTTGCTGATCCATCGCAATGCACGTCCGGACGACCAGCATCTGGGCAAGTACAACGGCCTGGGCGGCAAGGTCGAACGGGACGAGGACGTGGTGGCCGGCATGCGTCGCGAGATCAACGAGGAAGCCGGCATCGATTGCGACGCGATGACCCTGCGCGGCACCATCAGCTGGCCAGGCTTCGGCAAGCACGGCGAGGACTGGCTGGGATTCGTCTTCGTCATCACCGCTTACAGCGGTACGCCATTCGAGCGCAATCCGGAAGGCACGTTGGAATGGGTCCCGGTGGAGAAGATCCTGGACCTGCCGTTGTGGGACGGCGACCGCCATTTCCTGCCGCTGGTGTTCGACGAGGACCCGCGCGGCTTCCACGGCGTCATGCCGTATCACGAGGGTCGCATGGTCTCGTGGAACTACTCGCGCATCTGATGTTGCTCGTGTGCATGCTGCTTCTGTAGGAGCGACGTGAGTCACGACCGCGCCCCGATAGCGGTTCACGTCGCGCGGTGATGAACGCGCCGCAGCGCGCCGGGGAGGAGAACGGGCTGCATTTGGCGCAGCGTCGAATCTGCGGTCGCGACTCGCGATGCTCCCACCGGGAGCAACTTCGTGTTCCACGCTATCCGCTTGTCCACACCCCATGTGGAGAGCGCGTGGGAAACCGTGTGGATAACCACGTCGGCGCCTTGTGCGGCAAGCCTGTCAAGATGGGTGGCGAATTTTTGACCAGGCCGTGACGGTACGGTGTCCGGGTTGTCCACACCCGGTGTGGATGGTCTGTCGATCAACATGTGGATAAGCGCCGGCGCGCGTTGCGGCGCAATGCTGTCAAGGTGTGTGGCGAAAAAATGACCGCAGCTCTTTGGGGGCCGCAGAATCTGCATGTTCCACGAGAAGGGCTCCGTCGTCCCAGCGAACGCTGGGAGCCATGTTGCCTTTGCTGAGCGGTACTACGATCCCAGCGAAGCACCTGCAAGATCCAGATGGATCCCAGCTTGCGCTGGGATGACGATCAGGGGGCACGCAGGCCACGTCGTCCCAGCGAATGCTGGGACCCATGTTGCTTTTGCTGGGCGGTACTACGACCCAAGCGAAGCACCTGCAAAATCCGGATGGATCCCAGCTTGTGCCGGGATGACGATCAGGGGGAAGGCAGGCTCCGTCGTCCCAGCGAACGCTGGGACCCATGTTGCTTGTGCTGGGCGGGACTACGTCCCAAGCGAAGCACCTGCAAAATCCGGATGGATCCCGGCTTGTGTCGGGATGACGGCGGGGACCAAGAGGTGCTGTCTCGGCGGATTACGGGATTACTCGATATGCCGCGCCGGATCCGTCAGCTCCAGTTCGCGCAGTACCACGCCGGCCTGCGTGCGGTTGCGCACCCCCAGTCGGTCGAAGATGGCGGACAGGTGCGCCTTGACGGTGCGTTCCTGCACATCCAGGCGGTCTGCGATCTGCTTGTTCAACAGGCCCTGCGCCACCAGCGTCAGTACGCGGAACTGCTGTGGCGAGAGGCTGGCCAGGCGGCCTGCCAGTTCGGTGTCGTGTTCGGACGACTGCGCGCGCGCCACGGCGCCACGCAGCGAGGCGGGCAGCCATTGCTCGCAGGCCAGCACGCTGCGGATCGCATCGCGTAACTCATCCAGCCCGGAACTCTTCGGCAGGTAGCCTGCAGCACCGTGGTCCAGTGCCCGGCGCACCACCCGCGGATCATCGTTCGCCGACACCACCACGACGGCCACTGCAGGGAACTGCGCGCGGATCGCCGCAAGACCCGCCAAGCCATGGTTGCCGGGCATGTGCAGGTCCAGCAGCACCAGATCGATGTCGTCGTGCGCTTCCAGCGTCGCGATGACGCCATCCAGCGACTCGGCTTCGCGCACCGACAGCTGCGCCACGGCGTCCGCTGCGGCACCGCGCAGGGCGGCGCGGAACAGCGGGTGGTCGTCGGCGATCAGCAGGTTGGGCATGGGAGGGCAAGGCGGGGAACAGGGAATGGGGAACAGGGAATGCACACGTATGTCGATGGGAAGAGATCCGTATCGACCACCGGGATGGTGGCGCTGCCGCGAAGAGGCGTCATCCCCTGTTCCCCACTCTCCGTTCCCGCCGTCGCTGTCCGATCACTGCACCGTCCAGCCGCCATCCACCACGATCGTCTGCCCGGTGATGTTGCGCGCGGCAGGCGAGGTGAGGAAGGCGGTGATGCCGGCCAGTTCGTCCAGGCCGATGAACACGCCCTTCGGCATGGGCTTCAGCATCACCTGGCTGACCACGTCGGCCTCGGAGATGCCGCGCGTGCGCGCCTGGTCGGCGATCTGCTTGTCCACCAGCGGCGTCTTCACGTAGCTGGGGCAGACGGTGTTGATGGTGATGTCGGTGTCGGCGGTCTCCAGCGCCAGCACCTTGGAGAAACCGACAAGTCCGTGCTTGGCGGCCACGTAGGCGCTCTTGTACGGGCTGGCCACCAGCGCGTGGATGCTGCCGATGTTGACGATGCGGCCAAAACCACGTTCGCGCATGCCGGGCAGCACCGCGCGGGTCAGACGGGCCACGCCGACCAGCATCACTTGCACCAGGAAGTCCCATTTCTCGATGGGAAAGTCCTCCAGCGGCGAGACATGCTGCAGGCCGGCGTTGTTGACCAGCACGTCGATGGGACGCGAGATCATCGCGATTGCGGCATCGATGCTGTCCTGCGAGGTGACGTCCAGCGCCACGGCCTCCGCCGAGCCGCCTTCGGTGCGGATCTGCGTCGCGACGGCTTCGGCCGCGTCGAGGTTGAGGTCGCTGACGATGACGTGGCGGCCGGCATCGGCCAGTTGTGCGGCAATGCCGGCACCGATGCCGCTGGCGGCACCGGTGATGAGGACGGTATGGGTCTGTTGCATGGGGGCTCCTGCGTGCTTGGGCTAGGGTAGCAGGCAGGCGCGACGGGTTCGTGGTACCAAAGTACGATGACGGCGCTTCCCGCGGAGGGTAGTTTCGTGGCACTGACCGGAACCCTGGATGATTTCCACGCATGAACGCGAAGACGCGCATGTCCTGCGGCCTGTTGCTCGGTGCGGCGCTGGCTGCCTGCAGCAGTACGCCGCCCAAGCCTGAAGCGGTGGCCCACATGATCCAGCCCCAGCGCGTCACCGAGCACCGTGGCGATGACGATCTGCTCACCGCTGGCCTGGGCCTGGATGGCCTGCGCGCGATGGCGGCGCCCGCATTCGCTGATTCCGCCAATCCCACACCCGCCGAACTGCGCCGCCGTGCGATCTGGGGCAACTGGCGTGGCATCGCCGACCTCTCGCTGACGGGCGGCTACGGCCAGGCCTATGGCAGCGTGGCTGCGGTGCCCGGCCGCGAGTACTCGGCTTTGGCGAAAGTCCCGGGTGCCAGCCAGCCGCATCGCGTGCTGGTGCAGGTGCCGGACAACTTCGACGCCACCAAACGCTGCGTCGTCGTCACCGCTTCGTCTGGGTCGCGCGGGGTCTATGGCGCCATCGCGGTGGCCGGACCGTGGGCATTGCCGAAGGGGTGCGCCGTCGCTTACACCGACAAGGGGGCAGGCACGGATTACTTCGATCTCGACGAGCAGCGCGGCGCGCGTGAGGACGGCACCCTTGGCGAACTGGGCGTCGATGCGCTGGCCTTCGTGCCGGACGCGCCGGTCGGTGCCAGCGGCGTGGCGGTGAAACACGCGCATTCCAAGGACAATCCGGAAGCAGACTGGGGACGGCACGTGAAGCAGGCCGCCGAGTTCGCGCTGGCCGCGCTGGATCAGGCGTTCCCGCAGGCGGCGCCGTTCCGCTTCGACAATACTCGCGTCATTGCGGTCGGTATTTCCAACGGTGGCGGCGCCGTGCTGCGCGCCAGCGAGGAAGAAGGCGGCTGGCTGGATGCCGTGGTCGCGGGTGAGCCGAACATCCTGGCGGCGGATGCACCGGGTGCGCGGTCGCTGTACGACTACACCACGGAAGCCGCGCTGCTGATGCCGTGCGCGCTGCTGCACCTGCCGACCGACACGCTGCCGCAGCCGCCCCTGCGCGCGCAGGTGGAACCGGTGTGGACCGCGCGTTGCGCCACGCTGAAAGCGGCCGGGCTGGTCAGCGGCGCGGATGCGAAGGCACAGGCGGCATCGGCGCATGCACAGCTGAAGGCGAGCGGCTGGACCGATGCAGCGCTGGTATCCGGCGCGTTGAGTGTCGGCTTCGACCTGTGGCGCGCCGTGGCGGTGACATACGCCTCCGCCTATGGCCGCTATGGCGTCGGCGAGCATCCCTGCGGCTTCGCATTCTCTGCGCAGAACCCGGACTTCAGCGCGCGCGCGGCCAGCGCCGCCGAGCGCGCCGCGTGGTGGTCGGACGGCAGCGGTATTCCGCCGGGAGCGGGCGTGGGCATCGTCGACACGAAGCTGGCGCCGCCGGACTTCACCCTGCCTGGCCTGCAATGCCTGCGTGCCATGCAGACCGGCAGCAGCGACGACGCACGGCGCGTGCAGGCCGGCATCGCGCAGACCGCCGCACGCTTTCCGCGCACGCGGCGTCCGGTGGTGGTGATCCATGGACTGGACGACGGGCTGGTGCCGCCGGCGTTCTCCAGCGGGCCGTATGTAGGCGCCGCGCGCGCCGCCAATCCTGACGTGCGCTACTGGCAGGTGCGGCATGCGCAGCACTTCGACGGTTTCCTGGCGCTGCCGGCCTACGGCGCGCGGTACGTGCCCTTGCTGCCCTATGTCTACGCGGCGCTGGACCAGGTCAGCGCCACGCTGGATGGAAGCCGGGAGCTGCCGGCGAATGCGCTGATCAGTCCGCAACCGCGGGGCGCGGGCAGCGTCGAAGCCAGCCAGTTGGCGATTCCGCGCTGACCCCGCTGTTGTAGGAGCGACGTGAGTCGCGACCGCAGACCTGGGCAGTCCGGGCAGATGGGCCACGCAACGGATCATGGCTGCTCTGTTGCCGCGGTCGCGACGCACGTCGCCCCTACAGGGAGCCGAGCGCGGCCCACGACGATTTCACCCGGTTCCGCTTACCCTGTAGGCCGTCCTTGGTCACGCCTGCCGCCATGTCCCGACACTTTTCGATGATCCGTGACTTCCAGCTGGCCGATTGGTTCACGCTGGGCAATGCCTTCTGCGGCACGGGTGCGGTGTTCGCATCGATGCGCTTCCTGCAGGAAGGCATCCTGCGCGACCTGATGATCGGCATGGCGCTGATCCCGCTGGCGTTCATCTTCGACGCCCTCGATGGCCGCGTGGCCCGCTGGCGCAAGCAGGCGTCGGTGCTGGGGCGCGAACTGGATTCGCTGGCCGATGTCATCTCGTTCGGCGTCGCGCCCGCGGCGCTGGCCTATGCCTGCGGCATGCAGGGTGGCTGGGACTGGCTGGTGCTGTCGTACTTCGTCGCCTGTGGCGTCAGCCGGCTGG
>NZ_CAMPJD010000007.1 GCF_946886695.1 uncultured Pseudoxanthomonas sp.
GCGCACCCGCTCGCGATCCCGCGTATCGCCAGGCTCGGCATCAACCTCAGCGGCAAGAGCGTGGCCTCCGCGTCGTTCCGCGCGCGCTTCGCGGAACTGCTGCGGCAGGCGCCGCTGCCGCATGCCGCGCTGTGCTTCGAGCTGACCGAAACGGCCGTGATCGCCAGCCAGGAGCCGGTGCTGCGCCTGTTCCACGACTTGCGCGCGCGCGGCTGCTCCCTGTCCCTGGACGACTTCGGCAGCGGCATGCAGAACTTCGAACGCCTCAGGCAGGTGCCGGTGGACAGCCTGAAGATCGATGGCCAGTTCGTGCGCAACATGCAGAGCCAGTCGCGCGATCTGGAGATCGTGCGCGCTGCTGTGGCAGTTGCCAGGGCCCACGGCCTCGCCACCGTGGCTGAGTACGTGGAGACCGCCGAGCTCGCCGACCAGTTGCGCGGTCTGGGTGTGCAGTGGGGGCAGGGCTATCATTTCGGCCGTCCGGTACCCATCGGCACGCGGCTGTTGCCGGACGTCGCGCCTGTGGCCTGTTCCTGACGGCGTGCCGACGGCCGCCTTGGACAGGAAACCAGGCGCGGATTCAGGCGCGGCGTCCGCTTCCCCGCCTCTCGTTGGGATTGAAAGTGGCGAATCTGCCGCCTTCAGCCCGAGGTTTCGATGAAGACTGCGGAGCTTGCCGGAGCACGGATCATCCGATCTTCCAAGCACGCCACAACCCATAGTGCAGGTACGAGGGGAATGGAACCGGCGCGTCTTCTCGCCGAGTGGCGCGGTGGAGTTTGCCTGTGATAACGCGTTCTGCGGACAAGCGGTCCGGGCTGCGGAGATGAGCGCGCGCATGGGGACTGGCGCTCGCGCACGGGGTGTATGCCGATCCGCTGTCGGATGACCGGCGATGAGGTGTCGCATCGCAGGAGAGTCCTTGGCGCAGGCACAAGGGTGGGGGTACGTGCGGAGCTGGCGCACGAACGGTACGCGGACTTTGTGATTGCGTGGGCCACGGTGTGTGCTTATCGATCGGGATTGTCCCGAATGGAAGACATGCGAGTCTTTCATGGATTAACTGTCAGAACGGATGACTTAATGTGAGTTTTGTCACGTGAGATAATCTTGATATAACAATTATGTTTTGTGAGCAGTATCATTTTTTTGTGAGTACCTAAGTTCTATATCTGCTCGCGTCTCTCCGGTTAACGCCTTGAATGAAGGAATGGGGGCGCGTTTAAGGAGGGCGGAGCCCGCCAACGCGTGCGGGGAAACCACAATGCTTTGCCAGAGGGGTGGAAAGCCTATGAACAGAACACTGCGCTGTGGCCTGCTGATGGCCACTGTCTTCGCCGTATCGGTCATTCCGGAAGCCCGGGCCGGTTCCGTATCCGGCAATATCGACGCGACGATCACGATAGGAACCGGCTGCTCGGTGACCAACGGTACTTTGAACGGTGGACAGAACCAGTTCGGTTCGGTCGACTTCGGTGAGCACGCTTTGCTCGTCAACAATATCGATGCCGATGCGGCTGCGGCAACAGGAGGCGGCCCGATCCAGGTTACCTGCTCGCTGGCTTTGGGCTATGCCGTGGGTATCGATTACGGCCAGCACGCGACAGGCAATCAGCGAAGGATGGCGGTGGGTGTGCTGGACAGCATCGATTACGGTTTGTTCAAGGATCCGGCGCGCACACAGCCGTGGGGTCCGATCGGTTCCGGGTCTGAGATGCTCGGGCTGATCGCCGTGGCCACCGCGTTTGATGTCCCTATACATGGGCGGGTGCCGCCGCAGGGGGTGAGCGGCATCAAGTTGCCTGGCGTGTATACCGACACGGTGGTGATGACGATAGCTTGGTAGTCGTCCGAACAGGTTCGCGTATGCGATCGCCAGGATAGTCCGGATCTTCCGGCGCGCGAGCGCCGGATTTCGGCAGGGGGAGCGATGAGCACTGTGCAAAGCTGCGCAGCGTTGCTGTGTCTGATCGCGGGCATGGCGCCGCTGCGCGCGGCCGAGAAGTCCAGCAATCTCGAGGTCGGTGCCAGGATCGTGGCGGGCTGCACCGCGGGCCAAGTCCTGGCGGGTGAAACGACATTCGGCACGCTCGATTTCGGCTTGCACGCACTGATCCTGACGCCGATCGATCTGACCGGCAGCCAGGGTGCGGGGGCGATCAGGTTGAGCTGCACCGGTGGGCTGCCGTGGCGGGTGGTGATGAACTACGGTGCGCACGCGGCGTCCGGCCAGCGGCGCATGCACGATAGCGGTTCGGGATACGTGAACTATCAGATCTATTCCGATAGTGCGCGTACGGCGGTGTGGGACGATGTGGTTGGTGTGAGTGGCACGGGCGATGGCCTGGATCAATGGCTGCCGGTCTTCGCCCGGGTGCCTGCGCCACAGGTGCCGACACCAGGGACATACACCGACACCGTCCAGGTTGTGGTGAGTTGGTGATGGGCGTGCGCGCGGCCTGCAGAAAGAAAGTGCAGCGACGTCGCTGGGGACGAGCGGCCTTGCTTGCCCTGATGCTTGGCGGATGCGGTTGCGCATGGGCCGACACGGGCGTTGACGACCAGACCGGGCAACAGGCGTTCAATCTGACCGCCTTTGTCGCTGACGGTTGCGTGCTGGGCCAGGCGGGCGACGACCCCCTCAGTCTGGGCGCGCTGGATTTCGGCCAGCACGCGGTGCTGGTCTCGGATGTCGTTGCGAGCACCTCGCTGGGCCAAGGCTCGGTGGCATTCCGCTGCACGCCCGGCCTGACGATCGTGGTGACGATGAATCCCGGTCTGCACGCCATGGATGTGTCCGGTGGTCGGTACCTGGAGCGCGCGGGGGGCGCGGACACCTTGCGGTATCAACTTTTCCAAGACGGGGGCCACGCGGTGGTCTGGGGGGACGGTGGCAACGGCGGCAGCGCCTACAGCCTGACGGCCACCGGCGAGCTGCAGGTCCTGACCGTTAACGGAAGGCTGTACGCCCAGGCAGTCGGCGCTTCCGGTGACTACGGAGACACCGTGCGCGTGACTGTGAGTTTCTAACCTTCAGGGGAAGCGGAGATGCACCTGCGACGGACATCCTGGCTCTTATTGCTGCTTGTGGCGCCGCTCTTAGCGAAGGCGGGATCGGTGTTGATCTTCCCGGTCAATCCTCGCATCGCCGGTGACGAGAAGGCGGTTGCGGTGTGGATAGAGAACCAGGGCAGCGCGCCGTTGCGTATCCAGGCACGGGTGCAGGCGTGGGAGCAGGGCGATGAGGGCGAGGTGCTCGCTCCCCAGACATCCGTCGCCGGAAGTCCGTCCATGATGCAGATCCTGCCGGGCAAGCGGCAGATGCTGAGGCTGATCCGGGTACAACCGACGCCTGCGGGCGCCGAGCAGGCATATCGCGTGCTGATCGACGAGTTGGATGCGGGGCCAGCTGCGCCGCAGGCCAACGGCGTGCGGCTGCAGATGCGCTATTCCGTGCCACTGTTCGTGCAGGGGCACGGGCTGGGCCAGGCCGATACCCGCGGCGATGCGGTAGCAAAGGGCCTGCGTTGGCGACTCCAGCGTGACAAGGGCAGCAGCTACCTAGTGGTACGCAACGAAGGCGCGGTTTCGGCGCGACTGTCGGCAGTCGGTCTGTTGAATCCGGATGGTACGAAGACCGACATCGCCGCCGGGCTGCTCGGGTATGTTCATCCGCGGCGGCAGATGCGATGGAAGCTGCCGGGAGCGCCTGCGGGGAGCGAAGGGCAAACACTCAGTGCGCGGATCAACGACGATCATGCGCCGACCTCCATCGCGCCATCGCCGATGCAGGAAGAATGAGCGTGGCGCGGAGACGAGGCAGGACATGGGGCTGGTGCGGCGCAATCTGGCTGGCCGTGAGCCTGGCCCCGTTCCGGCTGGCGCTGGCCGGCTCAGAGCCTGTGCCCGACATCGATACGCTGGCGTCCACGCCGCAGGTGTTGTATCTGGACGTGGTGGTGAATGAGGTCGCCACCCATGAAACCATCCAGGTCGCCCTGCGCGACGGTGACCTGTTCGTTGCCAGCGACGTGCTGACCCGGTTGGGCGTTCCAGATCTTCCTCCTGGGCGTGATCTGGCGCTGGGTCGGATTCCGCGCCTGCTTGCCCGGTACGAGCAGGAGACCCAGCGACTGAAGCTGACCTTGCCGATGGACTGGTTCCCGATACAGCGCGTACAGTTGGGGCCGCGCGGGATCGCTTACACGCCCGCACAGGGCAGTCCGGGTGCGGTATTCACCTACGACGCCTACGCCAGCGACGGCAGCGATACGTCTCCCAGCCTGCGCGTGTGGACCGAGACGAGGGTGTTTGCGCCACGCCTCGGGGTGATTGCCAGTACTGGCTTGTGGCACCGGGATGCGTCGCATGGCGGTGGTAGCCGCATTGATCGGCAAGGCTACCTGCGCTACGACACGTTCTGGGAGCGCGTCGATGACAGCGCCCGCAGCCGGCTGGTGGTGGGGGACTTCATCGGCGGGGCGTTGAACTGGACACGTGCGGCACGAATGGGGGGGGTCCAGTTTGCCCGCGATTTCAGCGTCCGTCCCGACCTGGTGACCTACCCACTACCGGAGTTCGACGGTCAGGCGCTTGTCCCTACGTCGGTGGATCTGTACGTGGGCAACTACCAGCTTAGCCGCCGCGAACTGCAGCCAGGTCCATTCACCCTCAGCACGCAACCGTTCATCAACGGTGCGGGGGAAATGACTGTGGTCACCCGTGACGTACTCGGTCGCGAGATGCGGGCCACTGTGCCTTTCTACGTCAGCAATGCGCTGCTGCAGCGGGACTTGAGTGACTGGTCGTTGAATCTGGGAAAGCTGCGCGAACGCTATGGCCAGGCCTCGTTCGACTACGGCCCATGGGTCGGCACCGCGTCCTGGCGACGCGGCATGACAGATACGTTCACCCTGGAGGCTCACGCGGAATTCGCGCGCGCGCTCCGCGTGGCCGGCGCGGGAGCGGTGACCCGCCTCGGACGATTCGGCGTGCTCAGCGCATCCGCGATGTACGGTCGCCACGACGCAGGTCCGCTGGCCGATCATGATGGCACTGATCGGGCTGTGGTCCTCGGCGGGAAAGGGGGGTGGCAGTATCGGCTGGGCTACGACTACACCAACCGCCGCTTTGGGTTCTTCGCGCAGCAGGAGCGTACCCACGGCGACTTCGCGGATGTGGTCGCGCTGGTTCCGTCGCATGGCTCGCCCTATGAGCGCCGGACCACCCGGTACGGCATCGCCGGCGGTCTGCCGCGGTCGGGCACGCTGAGCCTGACTTATCTGGATATCCGTGGCGAAGGTGGCGACGGGAGGGAGCGCAAGCGCCTGGCCAACCTGTCCTGGGGTCGCAGCATCGGCAACAGCAGGTCCCTGTATCTGTCCGTGAATCGCGACATGGAAAGCGGCGACATGGCTGCCGCCTTGTCCGTAATGGTGCCGCTGGGCGCCCGCGCATACGCCGATGGGTCATTGCAGCGCGAAGCGGACGGCGACGTCAGCGCACGCCTGTCGTACAGCCGCCCTGTGCCGCTGGATCGCGGCATAGGCTGGAACGTTGGCGCGTCGTTCGGCGACCAGACTGCGGTGCAAGCCGCACTGGGTTGGCGCAATGGATGGTCGCGCGGCGAGATCGGGGCCTATGACGGCTCGGGACCGGGATACCGTTGGGCGTCGGTGGGCGGATCGCTGGCTGCGATGGGCGGCGGTGTGTTCTTCTCGCCGCCGATCCACAACAGCTTCGCGGTGGTCGACACCGGTTATCCGGGCATTCCGGTGTTGTACGAAAACCAGCTGATCGGCCATACCAATGCCCGAGGTCATCTCTTGGTGCCCACCGTCACCGCCTATAACCGCATCAAGCTCAACATCGATCCGCTGGACTTGCCGGCCAACATCGCCAGCCCCGTCACCGAAGTCTACGTGGCGGTGCCATCGCGCGCGGGAAGCCTGGTCGAAATGAGGGTGGCGGAGGTGCGCGCGGCCAATGTGCGGTTGGTCGGTTTGGACGGAAAGCCAGTGGCGCGCGGCGCGCGCGTGGTCAATTCCGCCGACGGCGCGGAAACCATCGTCGGCTGGGATGGCCTGGTCTTTCTCGAGAATCTTGCCGATCAGAACGAGTTGGACATCGTGCCGCCCGATGGCGCGCCATGTCGCGCCCACTTCGCCTGGAGCGATCCTGGCGATCAATCCCTGCCGACTCTTGGACCGATCGTATGCACGCCATAAAGCCGACAATGAAGGACGACGCGGCGAATCTCCTTTGTCCCGGCGTCTGGCGATGGCTGTCCGGTGCGTTGTTGCTTCTCACGGGCTTGGGCGCAGTGTCGCCGGCAGTGGCCTGTTCCATCGTTGCCACGCCTACGATTCAACTGGGGACGACATCATCCTTCGCCATCCAGACAGCGGATGGCGAAGCAGGCTCTGGTTCGGGGGGGCTGTCCTGCTCCGGCCTGAGTCTGGCCCTGCTCACGAGCCAGTTCATCTACGTGCGGCTGGACAGCGCCAATCCACTGCAGATGACGCATGCCGCCACAGGTCACAGCATACCGTTTGCCGTTTCCAGTCAGCAGAACGGTGTGCCGATGGGTACGGGTGCGATCAGTTCCAATCTGGCCGGACTGAACCTGCTGTCGTTGGGCGGCACCAACAACGAGGTTCAGATGTTCGTCCAGCGCGGCGGAGCCAATGTTGCCGCTGGCATCTATACCGGCAGCTTCAATCTGCGGTGGTTCTATGCGACCTGTCCGCTGATCAGCGCGGTTGGCATCTGCATAGGTAGCTGGAACACCAGCCCCGGAATCACCCAGAACTGTCTGCTCGGCTTATGCACCCTCGATCAGGGCAGTCTGCCTGGCAGTGGCCTGTCCGTGACGGTGAATGTCACCCTGAACGTGGCCAAGGACTGCGTCAACCTTGTCGCGCCAGATGTCGATTTCGGCGCTGCTGCGCTGCCAGCGCAATTCCCTGTCGTGGTCCAGTCGCTCCAGGTCAGTTGCACCCTGACCGAAGGTTACGTGCTGAAACTGGACATGGGCGATCACGCTGCCGCGCCCTGGAGGCAGTTGCAGAACGGCAGCAATGTGCTGCAGTACAACCTCTATCAGGCCGATGGCGCAACGGTGTGGGACGATGCGGGCAATACGGTCAGCGCGGTCGGTACGGGCTTCCCGCAATCCTTCACCTATCACGCCCGCATCAACGCGATTCAGCCACCGGTACCGGCGGGCGCTTACGCCGACAGCGTGCGACTGATCGTCGAATTCTGAAGTCCGGGCGCGGTGTCGACGGGATTGCGAGGTGATGGGCCCTGCCAGGGCCTGGGATTTCCCGTCCTCTGTGGCCTGGCCTGGCCCACATGCGGTCCAGGCAATGCCTGCGCTCGCGCGTATGGGATGCGCTCTTGACGGTCGCTGCCCGGACGGGCGGCAAGTCCCGGTCCGCTCCGCCATTCGGCCTGCTGCGCATGCCGCATGAGATGGCGGCCGACACCGCGGCCGAAGCCACGGCCTCCGGCGGCTGATCGACCGGGTCAGCCCGCGACGCGCTGGGGGCGGTAAGGCGGGGTGGACATCACCATTTCCGCCAGCGAGAACGCCAGTTCGCGCTCGGCCAGCACCGCGCCGTCGGCGCCGTGTTCCAGCAGGTGCTTCACCTCGCCTTCGCTGTGCGCACGCGCCAGCAGCGTCAGCGAGGGATTGATCGCGCGCAGCTTGGCCAGGGTCTCGCCGGCCTCGAGCGGTTGCGGGATCGCCAGTACGGCGATCTTCGCGCGTTCGGGATGCGCTTCTGCCAGCACCTTGTCGGCCGCCGCGCTGCCGCGGATCGCGGGGATGCCGGCATCATGCGCGCGAGCCACGTGGTCGCCGTTGTCGTCGATGACGATCAGCGGCACGCCGCGGTCGCGCAGCACGCGCGCCAGTTCGCTGCCCACGCGGCCATAGCCGATGATGATGGCGTGATCGGTGACATCGAGCGAAGGGCCCGGCGGTATCTCGGGCTCGGCCGGCACCGGTGCCAGCGCTTCCTGCTTCATCTGCCAGCGGTCCAGCCACGAGAACAGGAACGGGTTGGCGATGATCGAGAGCAGCGAGCCGGCCAGGATCAGGTCGCGCCCCTCCGGCGGCAGGATCTTCAGCGACACGCCCAGTGCCGCCAGGATGAAGGAGAACTCGCCGATCTGCGCCAGGCTGACCGAGATCGTCAGTGCGGTGCCGGTGGGGTGCTTGAACGCCTTGACGATGTAGTACGCAGCCGCCGACTTGCCGATCACGATGATGCCGAAGGTGGCCAGCACCTGCCACGGGTGCGCCACCAGGATCGCCGGGTTGAACAGCATGCCGACCGACACGAAGAACAGCACCGCGAACGCATCCCGCAGCGGCAGCGAGTCGTTGGCCGCCTTGTGGCTCAGCTCGGATTCGTTGAGCAGCATGCCGGCGAAGAACGCGCCCAATGCGAAGGACACGCCGAACAGCGTGGCCGAGCCGAACGCCACGCCCAGCGCGATCGCCAGTACCGACAGCGTGAACAGTTCGCGCGAACCGGTCGCGGCGATTTTCTCCAGCGTCCATGGAATGACGCGGCGACCCACCACCAGCATGAAGGCGACGAACGCGCCCAGCTTGATCAGCGTCCACGCGATGGCGACCATGAAAGCCCCGAAACTGGCCGGCGTGTCGCCGGTGCGCTCGCCGAAGGTCTCCGCCAGCACCGGCAGCATCACCAGCGCCAGCACCATGGCGATGTCTTCCACGATCAGCCAGCCCACCGCGATGCGGCCGCGTTTCGTATCCAGCAGGCGCCTGTCTTCCATCGCGCGCAGCAGCACCACGGTGCTCGCCACCGACAGCGCCAGTCCGAACACGAAGCCGTTCAACGGCGTCCAGCCCATGCCCCATGCCAGCGCCCAGCCCAGCACCGTGGCGACCACGATCTGCGCGATGGCGCCGGGAATGGCGATCGCCTTGACTTCCAGCAGGTCCTCCAGCGAGAAGTGCAGGCCCACGCCGAACATCAGCAGCATCACGCCCAGTTCCGACAGCTGGTTGGCCAGTGCCTGGTCGGCCACGAATCCGGGAGTGAAGGGGCCGACGAAGACCCCGGCGAGCAGGTAACCGACCAGCGGTGACAGGCGAAGCTTGTGCGCAAGCGCACCCAGCACGAAGGCCAGGGCGAGGCCTACCGCGATGATGTTGATCAGGTCGGCGTCATGGTGCATCTAATCGCGCGTTTCCTCTGCATGTCCGTCGAGTGTCGCCGATGCGGGCGCCATGCCGCAAACGGATACCGGCCACAGCGCGCGTCGTCTTCCAGTTTCCGTCGTCATTGCCGCAACGGAAACGCCCCGCGCAGGGCGGGGCGTTCCGAAGAAGTCAGGCGATGCGTCGCCTCACCACGTGTAGGCGACGCGCCCGTACACATAGGCGCCGTTGAAACCGCCTGGCGACTGGCTGCTGTAGGGAAACTGGCCACTGTTCGAGTTCGGGAAGATGGTGCGGTCCGGATACTCGTCGAGCAGGTTGTCGGCGCCCAGCGTCAGCGTCCAGTTCTCGCTCGGGCGATAGCTGGTGGAGGCATCCAGGATCCACTTGGCGCCGTAGGTCTGGTCATTGACCGGATTGCCCGTCTCGCTGACGCGCGTGGTGAACTCGCCGTAACGGGTGGCGCCGAAGGTGAAGTCCCAGCGTGCCAGGTTCCACGCCGCCGTCAGCGTGGTCTTGTCGCGCGGATAGCCTTCCTCGATACGGCCCTGCTCATCGCGGCCGATGCGCCACAGGTTCGCGCCCAGGGCGGTCAGCTCCGGCGGATTCGGCGCGATGCGTTGAATCTCGGTCTTGTTGTAGTTGTAGCCGGCGGTCAGGTTGAGGGTGCTGTTGGCCAGCGGCACGGTGTACTGCGCGATCACGTCGACGCCGCGCGTGCGGGTGTCGGCCGCGTTGGTGAAGTAACGCGCACTGGTGACGCCGTTGACACCGAGGCTGGCCAGCAACGCCTGCGCCGCCGCATTGCCGCCCAGCAGCAGGTTGGAGGACAGCACGATGCGATCGTCGATGTCGATCTGGTACGCGTCGATGGTGACGTACAGGCGATCAATCGGCTGCAGCACCAGGCCCAGCCCGTACGACAGCGATGTCTCGGCGGTCAGCGCATCGGCTCCCAGCGCCTGCGCGACAGGGCCGGTGGCGGGGAACGTGCCCGATTCGAAGAAGCGGTCGAGGGTGGCGTTGTACTGCGATGTCACCACCTGGTAGTACTGCTGCGCCAGCGCTGGTGCGCGGAAACCGCTTGCCACCGTCGCACGCAGCGCCACGGCATCAGTGAAGGCGTAGCGCGCGGACAGCTTGCCCGATACCTCGCTGCCGAAGTCGGAGTAGTCCTCGTAACGACCGGCGATGCCGGCCGAGAACTTCTCGGTCACATCGGCTTCCAGGCCCACGTACGCCGCGTAGTTGTCGCGGTCGGAATGCACGGCGTTGGCCGGGGTGAAGCCGGCGAAGCCCTGAGCACCGCTGCCGGCGTACGAGTTCGACTCGCCGGGTGACTGGTTCCATTTCTCCTGGCGGTACTCGGCGCCGAACGACAACGTGGCCGGGTACGCCAGACCGATCTCCAGCGACTTGCTGATGTCGGCGTTCAGCACGTTCTGGGTGTACTCCAGCGCACCGTCGTAGAAGCGGCGCGGGCTGGTCGCGCCCAGGCTGTAGTTGATGCTGTTCTGGGTGTAGAACTTCAGGTGGTTGTAGCCGTAGTTGTAGCTGACGTCCCACTTCCAGCCGCTCTCCGTGTCGCCCTTGATGCCGGCGACCAGCGAGCGGTCCTGCGACAGCTGGTTGATCTCCGGCACGTAGCCGTCCGGGTAAACCTGGGCCAGGAGCGCGCCCTGGCCGCTGTGGTTGGGGGAGCGGTAGAAGGCGAACGACACGATGTCGCGGTTGCTGGCGATGGCGGTGGCGTAAGCATCCACCGTGTCGCTGATCGCGAAGCCGGCATTGGCCGACACGGCGCCCGCATCCACCTGGGGATCGCCGTAGACGAACGCCACCTCGCCGATGGCGGGATTGTTGCCGGTGTTCGGCGCGGTGCCTTGGTAGGGGCCGGCGCGATCGGTCTCGTCCTGCTGGGTCAGCTGCCCGGCGACATGGACAAAGCCACGTCCGTCGCCGAACGACACGCCGGTGTCGCCCGACAGCTGCGTGCTGCGGCCGTCGCCAGCGGAATAGCCGCCGACGTCGACGATCAGGCTGCCACCCTTGCCCGAACCTTTCAGCACGATGTTCACTACGCCGGCGATGGCGTCGGAGCCATACTGGGCGGAGGCGCCGTCCCGCAGCACTTCCACGCGTTCGATTGCCGACACCGGGATCGCGTTGAGGTCCACCGCCGACGAGCCGCGGCCGATGCTGCCGTTGACGTTGACCAGCGCCGAGATGTGGCGACGCTTGCCGTTGACCAGGATCAGCACCTGGTCCGGCGACAAGCCGCGCAGCTGCGCCGGGCGGACGCCGCTGGTGCCGTCGGTGACGGCCGGGCGCGGGAAGTTCAGCGAGGGCAGGGCGCGTGCCAGTGCCGTTGCGAGTTCGGTGGTGCCGGTGGCCTGCAGGGCCTCCGGCGTGATGATGTCGATCGGCGACTGCGATTCGGCGACGGTCCGGTCGGAGACGCGGGTGCCCGTGACGATAAGGGTGTCCAGCGTGCGCGCCTCGGCAGGGGCGGACTCCTGGGCGAATACGGCGGGGGCGACCAGCGCCAGGCTGATGGCGAAGGTCAAGGGCGACAGCTTGCGGGTCATGGGGGAGCTCCGGGAAGGACTGCGAAGTGATGCTTGAAATGGATCAGGGCTTGCAAAGTTTCCTTTGAAACCATGGACTTAGGTGCTACAGGCTCTGGTTACAGGGCCATGACATGGATGTCAATGGTTTCTTAACATCTGTGGACACAGGCGCTATCGATAAACTACGCGGCTGCTTCCCCCCAAATCCCCTTAGGTTGTTTCTTGATCTCCCTTCGTAATTTCGCGCTGCGCCGCGGTGAGCGCCTGTTGCTGTCCAACGTCGACCTGACCCTGCACGCGGGCTACCGCGTGGGCGTGGTGGGCCGCAATGGTGCGGGCAAGTCCAGCCTGTTCGCCGCCGTGCAGGGCGAACTGGAAGCCGACAAGGGCGACCTCGACCTGCCCGGCAAGGTACGCATCGCCAGCGTGGCGCAGGAAACCCCGTCGCTGCCCGATCCGGCGCTGTCGTTCGTGCTCGGGGGCGACACCGAGGTGGCCGCCGTGCTGCAGGCCGAAGCCGACGCCACCGCGCGCGAGGACTGGGAGGCGGTGGCCAACGCGCATACCCGCATGGCGGAGATCGGTGCCTACGACGCCGAGGCGCGCGCCGGCAAACTGCTGCATGGCCTGGGCTTCCCGGCCGACACGCACCACCGGCCGGTGTCGTCCTTCTCCGGCGGCTGGCGCGTGCGCCTGAACCTGGCGCGTGCGCTGATGATGCCCAGCGACCTGCTGCTGCTGGACGAGCCAACCAACCACCTCGACATGGACGCCGTGCTGTGGCTTGAGCAGTGGCTGCTGAAGTATCCCGGCACGCTGCTGCTGATCTCGCACGACCGCGAGTTCCTCGACAACGTCGCCACCCACACGCTGCACCTGCACGGCGGCGGCGCGAAGCTGTATACCGGCGGCTACACCGACTTCGAGCGCCAGCGTGCCGAACAACTGCGTCAGCAACAGATCGCGCACGAGAAGGAGCAGGCCGAGCGCGCGCACCTGCAGAGCTTCATCGACCGCTTCAAGGCCAAGGCCTCGAAGGCCGCGCAGGCGCAGAGCCGCATGAAGCGCCTCGCCAAGCTGGCCGGCACCGAGGCGGTGCGCGCCGAGCGTGAGTTCCGCATCGAGTTCGCCGAACCGGCGAAGCTGCCGTTCTCGCTGATCCGCCTCAACCATGTCGAAGCCGGCTACGGCGGCGACGCGGTGATCCTCCACGATGTCGGCTTCGGCCTCGAAGCGGGCCAGCGCATCGGTCTGCTCGGTCCCAACGGCGCGGGCAAGACCACGCTGGTGAAGACCCTGGTAGGTGAGCTGCCGGTGATGACCGGCGACCGCATGGCACATCCGGACCTGCGCATCGGCTATTTCGCCCAGCACACGGTGGAGTCGCTGCACGAAGGCCAGTCGCCGATGGACCACTTCCGCGATCTGTCGCCTGATGCCAGCAACCAATCGTTCCGCGATTTCCTGGGCAAGTGGAACTTCCCTGGCGACCGCGCGTTCGAGCCGGTCGATGGCTTCTCCGGCGGCGAACGCGCGCGCCTGGCGCTGGCGCTGATCGCCTGGCAGCAGCCTAACGTGCTGTTGCTCGACGAGCCGACCAACCACCTCGATCTCGAGATGCGCGAAGCGCTGGCTGAAGCCCTCAGCGATTTCGACGGCGCCATCGTCATGGTCTCGCACGACCGCCACCTGATCGGTCTGGTCTGCGACACGTTCTGGCGCGTGGCGGACGGCGTGGTCGAACCGTTCGACGGCGACCTGGACGAATACGCCGCCTGGCTGCGCACGCGCGCCTCCGCGCAGGGCAGCAAGCCGCTGCGCAGCGAACCGGCGCCGCCGCCGAAGCCTGCGCCGGCCCCCGCGCGCAAGGTCAACCCGGTCAAGCTGGCCGAGGCGGAAGCGAAGGTCGCCGAACTGGAAGGCAAGCTGGTGGACGTGGACGCGCAGCTCGCGGATTCGCAGACCTATGCCGATGCCGACCTGGCCGCGCGGCTGGGCCGGGATCGTGAGGCGCTGCAGCAGCAGCTCGCCAAGGCGGAACAGGCCTGGTCGGCCTTGTACGACGACGCTTGATTCGCGCACCTCGCATCCCCACACCACCCCCGTCCGTTCGGCCCATCATTCCCATGCCCATCTACGCTTTCGAATGCACCCAGTGCGGCCACAGTTTCGACCGACTGCAGAAGCTGTCCGATCCCGACCCCGATACCTGTCCGTCCTGCGGCGCGCAGACGGTCAAGCGGCAGTTGACGGCGCCGTCGTTCCGGCTGGCCGGCAGCGGCTGGTACGAGACCGATTTCAAGAAGGACGGCGACAAGAAGCGCAACCTGGCCGACGGAGGCGAAGGCGCCAAGCCGTCCAGCGAGTCCAAGCCTGCCGAGTCGGCGCCTGCGAAGACCGAAAGCGCGCCTGCGAAGACGGACGCCAAGCCTGCAACGCCGTCGTCGTCCTCGACCTGATGCCGGCGGTGTAAGGTGCATCCCTTCCTGCAAAGAAGGGATGCCATGAAGAAGACCCTGCTCGCGTTCGCTGCGTTGTCCGTCGCCGGCTGCGCCACGTCATCCACGGGCGCGTCGTCATCGACGCCTGCTGACACCTTCCTCGCTGCGCTGGCGGCCCAGTGCGGCAAGGCCTATGCGGGCCGTATCACTGCCAACCAGCCCGCGTCGACCACGCCGGACGCGTTCGAGGGCAAGGCGCTGGTGATGCATGTACGTGGCTGCGATGACCCTGCCCGCGAGATCCGCGTGCCGTTCCATGTCGGTGACGACCATTCGCGTACCTGGGTGGTCACGCGTACGGCCGCTGGCCTGCGTTTGAAGCACGACCATCGCCATGAGGACGGTAGTCCGGACGCGGTGACGATGTACGGCGGGGACACCGTGGACGCGGGCATGGCGCAGCGGCAGGCGTTTCCCGTGGATGCCGAATCGGTGGCGATGTTCAAGCGCGAAGGCCTGAATGCTTCGCTCAACAACACCTGGGCCATGGAACTGGTGCCCGGCAAGACCTTCGTCTACGAACTGAGCCGGCCGAATGGCCGGCTGTTCCGGGTGGAGTTCGACCTCACCACGCCGGTGGCCCTGCCACCGGCGCCGTGGGGCAGTGGCGAGGGCGGGTGAGGCGCCCGGCCTCATTGCCAGTCGGGAGAGGCGGGAGCGGAAATGGGTCCCAGCTTTCGCTGGGACGACGAAAGTCTGCAGTCACTCAACTCCGTCGTCCCAGCGAAAGCTGGGACCCAAGTGGACGTTGCTGTCTGGTCCGTTGACGGGAAAGCAACCAGCGGCGGCGGCTCAGCGCGGCCCGAAACGGCCGCGACAACCGCGATCCACCCACACCTGGGTGCCGGTGTAGCCCCAGCTGTAGCCTTCGCGGCAACTGGTGTTGGACAGTTGCTGCTGCAGGATCGGCCGGCCCTGGCGCGGGTCGTAGGCGCAGGTCTTGCGGCGGTTGTCGTCGCTGCTGCACGTGATGGTGTAACCGCTGTTGCCGCCGCCGCCGCCCCACCCGTTGCCCGAATCGCGGAACTCGGCGCGGCACCCGCTCCGCACCCAGATCATGCCCTGGCGCTGGCCCCAGTTCTGGTTCTCGTTGCAGCGGGTCGAAGACAGGTTGCGCTGGACCACCGCGCGTCCGCGGAAGTTGGTACGGCATTCGCGGTAGGCATTGTTGGCGCTTTCGCAGACCACGGTGGAGCCGCCCGAGCCTCCGCCCGACCCCTCGGTGAAACGGCCGCGGCAGCCGCGATCCACCCAGACCACGCCATTGCCGTTGCCCCAGTTCTGGCCTTCCACGCAGCGGGTGCTCGAGAGGTTCTGCGCGAGCACGGCATTGCGCCGGAAGCCGGTCCGGCATTCACGGCGGCGGTTGTCCTTGCTTTCGCAGGTGACCTGGCCGTTGGCGGGCGGATTCGGATTCCAGCCGCCATTGTTGCCGCCGAGCGACTGGGCGATGTCCTGCTTGATCCGGCTGAAGGTCCAGCTGGAGCGGTTGACCTGGTCGAGGTAGAAGCGGAGCTGGTCGTCCGGGATGCGGCGACCGCGGGACTGTTCCGAGTACTCCAGGCTGATCACGCGCGTCTGGTCCTGGACGGACAACTGGCGCAGGTTCTCCGGCGCGTAGGCCCGCGTACCGACCTGGGCGACAGCGCTGCCGGCCACCAAGGCCAGCAACAGTACGAGGACGGACTGCAACAACGGCTTCTTCATGGTGGCACCCTCCGAGGGAGGCGCCAGCATACGCCGGACCCGTTAAGGCCATGCAGGGAAGGCAGGGAGGGTAGGCGGGTGGATGACCGGGTAAACTAGCCGGCTTGACCAGCCAGTGGCTGTTTTGAAACCTTCCGGCGCTGCCGGACGACCTGTGGAGCCCCCATGCGTACCCATTTCTGCGGCCTCGTCGACGAGGCTTTGATCGGCCAGACCGTGACCCTGTGCGGCTGGACCGACGTCGCCCGCAACCTCGGCGGCGTGTGCTTCATCGACCTGCGTGACCACGAAGGCATCGTGCAGGTGACGGTGGACCCGTCCAATGCCGAGGTGTTCAAGGTCGCCGCGTCGCTGGGCTACGAGGACGTGCTGCAGGTAGAGGGTGTCGTGCGTGCGCGTGAAGCCGTCAACACCAAGATCCGCACCGGCCAGGTGGAAGTCATCGCGACGAAGATCACCGTGCTCAACAAGGCCGAGCCGCTGCCGTTCCACGCGCATGAGAATCCGGGCGAAGACATCCGCCTGAAGTACCGCTACCTGGACCTGCGGACCCCCGAGATGCAGCGCAAGCAGCGCACCCGCATCAAGCTGGTGCAGGCCCTGCGCCGCTGGCTGGATGCGCGCGGTTTCCAGGACATCGAGACGCCCATCCTGACCAAGGCGACGCCCGAGGGTGCGCGCGACTTCCTGGTGCCGGCGCGCATGCACCCGGGCGAGTTCTACGCGCTGCCGCAGTCGCCGCAGCTGTTCAAGCAGATCCTGATGGTGGCCGGCTTCGACCGTTACTACCAGATCGCGCGCTGCTTCCGCGACGAGGCGCTGCGCGCCGACCGCCAGCTGGAGTTCACCCAGCTCGACATGGAGTTCGCCTTCGTGCGCGAGCGCGACGTGCAGGATGCCGTGGAAGGCATGATCCGCGACATCTTCGCCGAGGTGATGGACGTGCAGCTGGACGCGCAGTTCCCGCGCATGACCTGGGCCGAGGCGATGCGTCGCTATGGCTCGGACAAGCCGGACCTGCGCATCGCGCTGGAGCTGGTCGACGTGGCCGAGCTGGTGAAGAGCAGCGAATTCGCCGTATTCACCGGTGCGGCCAACGATCCGGACGGTCGCGTGGCCGCGCTGCGCATCCCCGGCGGGGCGTCGCTGAGCCGCAAGCAGATCGACGAGTACGCCGCGCATGCCGCCAAGTACGGCGCCAAGGGCCTGGCCTACATCAAGATCGACGAAGCGGGCGCCATCAGCTCGCCGATCCAGAAGTTCTTCGCCGACGACGCCTTCGCGGCGCTGGTGAAGCACGTCGGTGCCGGCAACGGCGACATCGTGTTCTTCGGCGCGGGCGGATACAACAAGGTGAGCGACTTCATGGGCGCGCTGCGCCTGAAGGCCGGCAAGGACTTCGGCCTGGTGCAGGACGGCTGGAAGCCCCTGTGGGTCACCGACTTCCCGATGTTCGAGTGGGACGAGGAAGCGCAGCGCTACATCGCGCTCCACCATCCCTTCACCGCGCCGGCCGTGGATGACATCGCCGACCTGCGTGCCAACGCGAAGACGGCGGTGTCGCGCGGCTACGACATGGTGCTGAACGGCAACGAGATCGGCGGCGGTTCGATCCGTATCCACCGCCCGGAGATGCAGAGCACGGTGTTCGAACTGCTCGGCATAGGTGCGGAAGAGGTGGAAGCCAAGTTCGGTTTCCTGCTGGACGCGCTGCGCTTCGGCGCGCCGCCGCACGGTGGCATCGCGTTCGGCATCGACCGCATCGCCGCGCTGATGGCCGGCACAGAGTCGATCCGCGACGTCATCCCGTTCCCGAAGACCACCACCGCGCAGTGCCTGATGACCGGCGCACCGTCGCCGATCCCGGATGAGCAGCTGGCGGAAGTGCATATCCAAGTACGTCCGAAGAAAGACTGATCGAGAGAACCACGCGATGACCGAGTTTGCTTTTTCGCTGGAATGGGAACGCCTGGGCAATGAAGGTGCCGATGCAGGGCTGGTGACGGAGCGCGCGCGTGTGTTCGGCGGCTGGCTGGTGCGCGTCGGTACGTCGCCGGCGGCGATGGCGGTGACCTTCCTGCCGGATGGCCAGGGTCGCTGGGATGGCGAGGACTTCGGCGAAGACGATTACGAAGAAGAAGACGAAGAAGAGTACGAAGAGGAAGAAGACGAGGACGCCGACGAGGACGAAGAGGCGGACGAAGACGAAGAGGAAGACGAGGACGCCTGAGCGTGCAGATCCGCCGCGCCACCATCGATGACGCCGCCGTGCTGTCGGATCTGGCGTCGCGCACCTTCACCGAAACCTTCGGCCATCTGTATCCGGCCGAGGATCTGGCGGCGTTCCTTGCCGATGCCTACGAGGTGGGCAAGCAGCGGACGATCCTGTCGCATCCGGACTATGCGGTGTGGCTGCTGGAAGACGACGGCGTGGCCGTGGGTCATGCCGCGGCGGGGCCGTGCGGGTTGCCGCATCCGGATGTGGCGATGGGCGACGGCGAATTGAAGCGGCTCTACGTGCTGGCGTCGCACCAGAATGGTGGGTGGGGCGGGAAGCTGTTTGCGGAAGTCGAGCGGTGGTTGTTGAAGGATGGGCCGCGGACGGTGTGGATCGGGGTGTGGTCGGAGAATTTTGGCGCGCAGCGGTTCTATGAGCGGCAGGGGTTTGTGCGGGTGGGAGAGTACAAGTTTCCGGTGGGGAAGACGTTGGATGATGAGTTCATCCTGCGGCGGGATGCTTCCGCGAAGCCGTGAAGTGAAGGAGCATTCCGCTACCCCTTCGGGCCGCGCCCCGCTACAGCAACATGCTCTGGGCGTATCGCGCGCCGCATCGCGCCCTGATGTTTCCAATGCACAGAGCTTCCGCTAGCCCTGCGGGCCAGCGGGTAACTTTTCTTTGTAAGCGCAAAGAAAAGTCACCAAAAGAAAGCGCTTTTCCCGACGAAGCAATCCCATAACTCGGGCGCTATGTGGATTTTCCGGTTCGCCCTCCTGGCGAATCGGAAAACGGCGGGCGTCCTGCCCGCCGCCCTTCGGGTCTGGTGGGCTCGCTGGCGCATTGCTGGGAAAGACAAAAAGCAAACGGCCGCTGATGCGGCCGTTGCTGTTTGCGGGGGATGCTTTTACTTCTGGAGGAAGTCGAGCAGGTCCTGGTTGACGCGGTCCTTGTGAGTATCGGTGAGGCCGTGCGGGGCGCCGGGGTAGATGATCAGTTGGGCATTCTTGATCTGGGCGGCCGAGGCTTTGCCGGAGGCGTCGATGGGGACGATCTGATCGTCGTCGCCGTGGATCACCAGGGTGGGGATGTCGAACTTCTTCAGGTCGGCGCGGAACTCGGTGGCCGAGAACGCGGCGATGGAGTCGTACGTGTTCTTGTGGCCGGCCTGCATGCCCTGTGCCCACCAGCTGTCGATCAGGCCTTGCGAGACCTTCGCGCCGGGGCGGTTGAAGCCATAGAACGGGCCGGAGGCGATGTCCAGGTAGAGCTGCGAGCGGTTGTCCAGCGAACCCTTGCGGATGCCGTCGAAAACTTCCAGCGGCAGGCCGCCCGGGTTGTCGGCGGTCTTCAGCATCAGCGGCGGCACGGCGCTGATCAGCACGGCCTTCTTGACGCGGCTGGTGCCGTGGCGGCCGATGTAGCGCGCCACTTCGCCGCCGCCGGTGGAAAAGCCGACCAGGGTGACGTCCTTCAGGTCCAGCGTGTTGATCACCGTGGCCAGGTCGTCGGCGTAGTGGTCCATGTCGTTGCCGTCCCACGGCTGGCTGGAACGGCCGTGGCCGCGGCGGTCGTGGGCGACCACGCGGTAGCCCTTGGAGGCCAGGAAGATCATCTGCGATTCCCAGCTGTCAGACGACAGCGGCCAGCCGTGGCTGAAGGTCACGACCGGACCGTCCTTCGGGCCCCAGTCCTTGTAGTACAGCTGCACGCCGTCGGCGGTGGTGATGTAGCTCGATGTGCGTTCGACGGCGACTGGCGCGGTGGCGGGTGCGGGTTGCGCAGCGAAGCTGGCCTGGGTGGCGACGGCCAGCAGCGTGGCGGCGAGGGTGCGGGTGAAGGCATTCATGGTGTCGGTTCCTGTGGGAAGTGGTGGGTCAGGAAGAAAGGTCAGTCGGCCAGCACCAGCGTCACGTCGATGTTGCCGCGCGTGGCGTTGGAGTACGGGCAGACGATGTGGGCGGCGTCGACCAGGGCCTGCAGCTGCTCGCGGGCGACGCCCGGGGCGGCGATGGTCAGCTCGGCCTGGATGCCGAAACCGGTGGGAATCTGGCCGATGCCGACCTTGCCGGTGACGGTGGTGGACGGGGGCAGGGCGACCTTCTGCTTGCCGGCGACGTACTTCAGCGCGCCCAGGAAGCAGGCCGAGTAACCGGCTGCGAAGAGTTGTTCCGGATTGGTGCCGTCGCCGCCGGCGCCGCCCAGTTCGCGCGGGGTGGACAGCTTGACGTCCAGCACGCCGTCGGACGAGGTGGCCTGGCCTTCTCGGCCGCCCGTGGCGGTGGCGGTGGCGGTGTAGAGGATCTTTTCGATGGACATGGCGGTGTTCCTTCTGGGGAGTGGGTGGTCCAGACGAGGTGTCGTCCGGTGAGGTGTACTTTGCGCCGCCGGGCAGTACGAAGGGTGATGTAGAATCCTGAAAACTTGATCAGGAGTTTCGTTGTGGTCGACAGGCTGGCAGTCTTGCTGGAACGTTTCTCAGTGACGGCGCAGGTGTTCCACGCGGGTGCGCTATGCGGCATCAATACGCTGGAAGGGGAGGCGGGCGTGGGCCAGCTGCACCTGATCCGGCGCGGGCCGCTGGAGGTGTTCCACGGCAACACGTCGCTGCGCATCGACCGGCCCAGCCTGCTGCTCTATCCGCGGGCAATGACGCACCGCTTCGTCAGCGATGCGGAGCAGGGCGCTGACATGGCCTGCGCGAACCTGTCGTTCGAAGGCGGCCCGCAGAATCCGATCTGCGCCGCACTGCCCGATGTGGTGTGCCTGCCGCTGGATGGCATCTTCGGTGCATCGGATGTGCTGGCATTGCTGTTCGAGGAAGCCTTCACCCAGCGCTGTGGGCGCACCGCACTGGTCAACCGGCTGTTCGAAGTGGTGATGATCCAGGTCCTGCGCCAGCTGATGGAAACCGGCGAAGTGAAAGGCGGCATGCTGGCCGGCCTTTCCCATCCCCGCCTGCGCAACGCCATCGTCGCCATGCACGAAGCGCCCTCGAAGGACTGGACGCTGGACGAACTGGCGCGCGTGGCCGGGATGTCGCGCAGTGTGTTCGCCACGCATTTCCGCGAAGCCCTGGGCATCACGCCGGGCCATTACCTGCAGGGCTGGCGTGTCGGCTTGGCCCAACAAGCCCTGCGCCAGGGACGACCGCTGAAGGTGGTCGCGTCCGACGTGGGCTACGGCAGCGAGGCCGCGCTGTCGCGTGCCTTCAAGGCGCACAGCGGCGTATCGCCGCGCGAATGGAAGCGCCTGCATGCCACGCATTGAACGGCGCTGGCATGGCGCAACGGCTTCGCCCACACTGCCGCGCATGACGGAACAGCAGGACACCACGACGCGCTTACTGCTTGTGCATGGCATCTGGAACGCGAAGTCGTGGCTGACGCCGCTCGCACGCCGGCTGCGCCGTGAAGGGTTCGAGGTGGAGGTGTTCGGTTATCCCAGCATCCTGGGTGGACCGGAGCCGGCCATTACCGCCCTGATCGAACGGCTGCGACGTTCGCCACCGCTGCATCTCGTGGGTCACAGCCTGGGCGGGCTGATCGGACTGGAAGCGTTGCGCCGCGCGCCCGGTCTGCCCGTGCAGCGCATGGTCTGCCTGGGGTCACCGCTGTGTGGCAGCGGCGCGGCCCGCAGCCTGGGCCGGCGTGCATGGACGGCGGCCGTGCTCGGCCGCAGCGGTGCGCTGCTGCAGGCAGGTTGCGTGCCCTGGCAGGGGACGGTGCCGGTGGGGATGGTGGCTGGGAACGTGGCGCGCGGCATCGGTCGGCTGATCACCCGCTTCGACGGCGAATCGGATGGCACCGTCGGGCTGGATGAAACCCGGCTGCCGGGGCTGGCCGCGCATTGCGTGGTGCCGGCCAGCCATACGGGGCTGGTGTTCTCGGCCGATGCCGCGCGCCAGGCGGCCCGTTTCCTGCGTGATGGCCGCTTTGACGGGCAGGACTGACGTATGCATGGGGGCGCGTATAATCCGCGCCCTTGTCAGTGCACTCCGGAAGTCACCATGGGCAGAGGCCCGTCCATCGAAGCCCGCAAGAACGCCACCGACGCCAAGCGCGGCAAGATCTTCACCAAGATCATCCGCGAGATCGGCGTGGCGGCCCGCGCCGGCGGCGGCGAGCCGGCCAACAATCCGCGCCTGCGCGCCGCGGTGGACAAGGGCCTGTCGGCCAACATGTCCAAGGACGTCATCGAGCGCGCCATCAAGAAGGCGACCGGTGAGCTGGAAGGCGTGGTCTTCGAAGAGATCCGCTACGAGGGCTATGCCCCGGGAGGCGTCGCGGTGATCGTCGATTGCCTGACCGACAACCGCGTGCGCACCGTGGCCGAAGTCCGCCACGCGTTCGGCAAGTGCGGCGGCAACATGGGCACCGAAGGCTCGGTGGCCTTCATGTTCAAGCGCCTGGGCGTGCTCAGCTACGCGCCGGGTGCGGACGAAGAGAAAATCACCGAGGCCGCGATCGAGGCCGGTGCCGACGACATCCTGGTGTATCCGGATGACGGATCCATCGACGTGGTCACCACGCCCGAAGCATTCTCGTCGGTGAAGGATGCGATGGAAGCCGTGGGACTGGAGCCCGGCCACGCCGAGATCACCTTCCGCGCCGACAATGACATCGCCGTGCAGGGCGACACCGCCGTGCAGGTGAAGAAGCTGCTGGACATGCTGGAAGACCTGGATGATGTGCAGGACGTTTACTCCAACGCCGAGTTGGGCGCGGATGCGTATGCGTAGTCACCGTGCGTGGGGACGGGTGATGACGGGCCATCACGTCCCGTGACCCGCATCCTCGGCATCGACCCGGGTTCGCAGCGTACCGGTGTGGGCATCATCGACGTGGATGCGGCGGGCAAGACCACGCACGTCTATCATGCGCCGTTGGTGCTGTTGGGGGCCGACGACTTCCCGCAGCGGCTGCGCCGCCTGCTGGATGGCCTGGCCGACATCATCACCACCTGGCAGCCGGACGAAGTGGCGATCGAGAAGGTGTTCATGGCACGCAACCCCGATTCGGCATTGAAGCTGGGGCAGGCGCGCGGCGCCGCCATCAGCGCGGTCGTATTGCGCGACCTGCCGGTGCACGAATACGCGGCCAAGGAAGTGAAGCTGGCCGTGGTCGGCCGCGGCAGTGCCGAGAAGGACCAGATCCAGCACATGGTCGGGATCATGCTGAACCTGCATGGCAAGTTGCAGGCCGACGCCGCCGATGCGCTGGCGGTCGCCATCACCCACGCGCACGTGCGCGCCACGGCCAAGCGGCTGGGCGTGAGTTCGCAACTGGCCTGGAGCAGGAAATGATCGGTCGGCGTTCGCTGAGCGAGCCCCTCTCCCGGCGGGAGAGGGGTTGGGGTGAGGGCAGCCGAAGTCCGGATGATCGAGGACTCATGCGGCAGACCGCGCTCCGCTGTTCGCCGCCATGGACGCGGTTCGGCCCTCATCCGGCGCGTCGCGCCACCTTCTCCCGGTGGGAGCAGGGCAACGCAGGAGTTTCTCCATGATCGGACGTCTTCGCGGCATCCTGGCGTACAAGTCGCCGCCGTGGCTGGTGATCGACGTGGGCGGCGTGGGCTATGAGCTCGAAGCCCCGATGAGCACGCATTACGACCTCCCGGACGTGGGCCGCGAGGTGCTGCTGTTCACCCACTACGCGCAGAAGGAAGACAGCGTGTCGCTGTACGGCTTCCTGCGCGAAGGCGAGCGCAGGCTGTTCCGCGACGTGCAGAAGGTCAGCGGCGTGGGCGCGAAGATCGCGCTGGCTGTGCTGTCGGGCGCCAGCGTGGACGAGTTCGCGCGCATGGTGCAGGCCGGCGACATCACTGCGCTCACGCGCATCCCCGGCATCGGCAAGAAGACCGCCGAACGCATGGTGGTGGAACTGCGCGACCGCGCGGCCGACCTGATGGGTACCGGCGTGGGCGGCATCAGCGCGCTGCCGGCCGATCCGCAGTCCGAAGCCACCATTGCGCTGCAGCAGCTGGGGTACAAGCCGGCGGAAGCGACCCGCATGGCGCGCGACGCGACGGCCGCGGGCGACGATGCCGCCACGATCATCCGCAAGGCCCTGCAGTCCGCATTGCGCTGATCGCGGCTTTAGAGCACCTCTTCACTCACCGAGCGCTACCCTCCCGGCCGCCATGTCCAGCCCTTCCTCTCCCCATACCGACGCCGGCAACACCGGGCAGCACGGTCATTCGCAAGCGGGCATGGCTGCCCTGGTGGCCGGTGCGGTCGGCGTGGTGTTCGGCGACATCGGCACCAGCCCGCTGTACACGATCAAGGAGATGTTCCATCCGCACTTCGGCCTGACGCCGGACGCGGACACCGTGCGCGGGCTGCTGTCGCTCGGCTTCTGGTCGCTGCTGCTGGTGGTCACGCTGAAGTACGTCATCGTCATCATGCGCGCCGACAACGATGGCGAGGGCGGCATCATGGCGCTGACCGCGCTGGCCCAGCGCAGCCTCACCAAGGGCTCGCGGCTCAGCTACACGGTCGGCATCCTGGGCATCTTCGGCGCGGCGCTGTTCTTCGGTGACGGCATGATCACGCCGCCCATCACCGTGCTGGGCGCGGTCGAGGGCCTGGAGGTGGTCTCGCCGGTGTTCAAGCAATGGGTGGTGCCGATCAGCCTGGTCATCCTGACCGGCCTGTTCGCGTTCCAGCGCTTCGGCACGGCCAAGGTGGGCAAGGCGTTCGGACCGGTGATGATCATCTGGTTCATCGTGTTGGCCGGCTTCGGCATCTACAACATCGCGCACAACCCCTCGGTACTGGCCGCGCTGAACCCGTACTGGGCCTGGCACTTCTTCGTCACCCACGACTGGCACGCGGTGCTGATCCTCGGTGCGGTGGTGCTGACCGTGACCGGTGGCGAAGCGCTGTACGCCGACATGGGCCACTTCGGCAAACGCCCCATCCGCTGGGGCTGGTTCGCTTTCGTGCTGCCCGCGCTGGTGCTGAACTACTATGGCCAGGGCGCGGTGCTGCTGAAGCATCCGGAAGCCGTGGCCAATCCGTTCTACATGTCGATCCCGGAGTGGGCGCAGATTCCAATGCTGGTGCTGGCGACCACGGCGGCAGCCGTGGCGTCGCAGGCGGTGATCACCGGTGCGTTCTCGGTGACGCGCCAGGCCATCCAGCTGGGCTACCTGCCGCGCCTGCATATCAAGTACACCTCGAAGGACACGATCGGCCAGATCTATGTGCCGTCGATCAACCTGATGCTCTACCTGGCGGTGATCGTGCTGGTGCTGAGCTTCCAGAGTTCCGGTGCGCTGGCCACGGCCTACGGTCTGTCGGTCACAGGCACCATGCTCATCGACACGCTGTTGCTGGCGATCGTGGCCTATACGCGCTGGCCGGATTCCCGTAAATGGGTGCTGCCACTGTGTGGCGTGTTCCTGGTGATCGACCTGGCCTTCCTGTTCGCCAACGGCGCCAAGCTGGTCACCGGCATCGGCGCATGGGTGCCGCTGTTCATCGGCATCACCGCCTTCACCATGATGCGTACCTGGCGCCGCGGCCGCGAACTGCTGCACGGCGAAGTGCAGAAGGAAGGCATCCGCCTGGACACCTTCCTGCCGGGCCTGATGCTGGCGCCACCCGTGCGCGTACCCGGCACGGCGATCTTCCTGACGGCGGACAAGGGCGTGGTGCCGCATGCATTGCTGCACAACCTGAAGCACAACAAGGTGCTGCACGAGCGCAACGTGTTCCTCACGGTCGAGACGCTGACGGTGCCTTACGCGCCGAAGAAGAAACGGCTGAAGATCGAGCCGATCGGCGATGATTTCTATCGCGTGGTGATCAGTTATGGCTTCGCCGAGACGCCCGATGTCCCGCAAGCGCTGATGGGTTCGTGTGACCAGGGGGGCGTGTACTTCGACCCGATGGAGACCACGTATTTCGCCAGTCGCGAAACCATCGTGGCCGCGCGCCACGGCGGCATGCCGGTGTGGCGCGACAAGCTGTTCGCCGTCATGCACCGCAATGCCGCGCCCGCGACCGGCTTCTTCCGCATTCCCGGCAACCGGCTGGTGGAGCTGGGGGCGCAGGTCGAAATCTGACCTGTGCGGCGCGGGAAAGATGAAGCACGGCGGGCGGTTTCACGCATAATCCCCGCATGACCGCAGACCGCATCATCACCTCGTCCGCCACGCGCGAAGACGAGGCCATCGAGGCCAGCATCCGCCCCAAGCGGCTGGACGAGTACCTGGGCCAGAAGCCGGTCCGCGAGCAGTTGGACATCTACATCCAGGCGGCGAAAGGTCGCGGTGAGGCGCTCGACCATGTGCTGATCTTCGGGCCGCCGGGGCTGGGCAAGACCACCTTGAGCCATGTCATCGCCAACGAACTGGGCGTGAACCTGCGCTCCACGTCCGGCCCGGTGATCGAGAAGGCGGGCGACCTGGCTGCGCTGCTGACCAACCTGCAGCCGCATGACGTGCTGTTCGTCGACGAGATCCATCGCCTGTCGCCCGTGGTCGAGGAAGTACTGTATCCGGCGATGGAGGATTTCCAGATCGACATCATGATCGGCGAGGGGCCTGCCGCGCGGTCGATCAAGCTGGACCTGCCACCCTTCACCCTGATCGGCGCCACCACGCGCGCCGGCCTGCTGACCGCGCCGCTGCGCGACCGCTTCGGGATCGTGCAGCGCCTGGAGTTCTACACACCCGACGAACTCACCCGCATCGTGCAGCGTTCGGCCCGCATACTGGGCATGGACTGCGTGCCGGAAGGGGCGGGGGAGATCGCTCGTCGCGCGCGCGGCACCCCGCGCATCGCCAACCGGCTGCTTCGTCGTGTGCGCGACTATGCGCAGGTCAAGGCCAATGGCCACATCGACGTCGACGTCGCACGCGCCGCGATGCAGATGCTGAAGGTGGATCCGGAGGGTTTCGACGAACTCGATCGCCGCATGCTGCGCACCATCGTGGACAACTTCGATGGCGGCCCGGTGGGCGTGGAGTCGCTGGCGGCGGCGCTGAGCGAGGAGCGCGGCACGCTGGAGGACGTCATCGAACCCTATCTGATCCAGCAGGGCTTCCTGGTGCGCACCGCGCGCGGCCGCATGGCCACCCGCAAGGCCTACCTGCACCTTGGGCTGACGCCCAAAGGCCGCGCACCCGAAGCGAGCGATGTACCCGGCGAGCTCTTCTGACGACAACTGGTTTCAGGATGGTATGCACGACAACGTGCGGGAGCGCATGCTTTGACGACTGATTCGACGACGATCGCCGGGGATTCGGCTCCATTCATCTTTCCGACACGCGTCTATTGGGAAGATACCGATGCCGGTGGCGTGGTGTACCACGCGCAGTACGTCGCTTTCCTGGAGCGGACCCGAACCGAATGGTTGCGGGCCCGTGGATACGCCCAGGAACAACTGCGCCAGACCCACGACCTGGTGTTCGCCGTCCGAGCGATGCGCCTGGATTTCCTGCGCCCCGCCCGGTTGGACGATCTGCTTCAGGTGAGCGCGCGCATCCACCAATGCAAGCGGGCCAGCGTGGTCTTCGCCCAGTCCATCGAGCGGGGTGGCGAAGTGCTGCTGACCGCCGAGGTGAAAGTCGCCGCGCTCAGCGCCTCGGGTTTCAGACCCGTTGCGCTGCCCGAGGCGTTGTATGAGGAATTCCGCCGGCTCGAGACACCGGGCCGTCCGCTCTAACCCGATACGCAACACGAACCGAGACTCGAGGAACAACGGATGATCGCAACGCTGCTGGCCTTCCAGGACACCGTGGTGGAGGCGTTGCCGCCGGAGACCGCGGCCGCTGCCGCCGAGGCTTCCGCCGCCACGGCGCATAGCGGGATCAACTACATCAACCTGATGCTCAAGGCGAGCCTGCCGGTCCAGTTGATCGTATTGCTGCTTCTGGCCGGGTCGTTGATCAGCTGGGTGATCATTTTCCGCAAGGCACGAGTGTTCAAGACCGCCAACCGCGATGCCGACGAGTTCGAGGGCCGGTTCTGGTCCGGGGCGGAGTTGCACAAGCTGTATGCCGGTGCCGCGGATCGCAATCGCGTGGTGACCGGTCTTGAAGCAATCTTCGAAGCAGGTTTTCGCGAATTCACCCGCCTGCGCGACAAGCGCGGCCTCGACGGGCGCGCGCAATTGGAAGGCGCGCAGCGCGCCATGCGCGTGACCTACACGCGCGAAGTCGACCAGCTCGAACGCAATCTGGAACTGTTGGCCAATATCGGCTCCACCGCACCCTACGTGGGCCTGGTCGGCACCGTGTTCGGCATCATGGTGACCATGCACGACATGCTCAACAGCGGTGAGCAGGCGGGCATCGCGGCCGTCGCGCCGGGCATCTCGGAAGCGCTATTCGCCACCGCCATCGGCCTGTTCGTGGCGATTCCCGCCGTGTGGGCCTACAACCGCTTCACCACCCGCGTCGAGCGGCTGTCGGTGCGCTACGAGAGCTTCGCCGAAGAGTTCAGCTCCATCCTGCAGCGCCAGAATTCGGCCGAGTAAGCGGAGCCCACCATGGCCGGAAGCATCTTCCATCGCAAGCGGCGCAAGCTGAAATCCGAGATCAACGTCGTCCCCTACATCGACGTGATGCTGGTGCTGCTGATCATCTTCATGGTGACTGCGCCGCTGCTGACGTTGAGCGTGGACGTGAAGCTGCCGTCGTCGACGGCCAAGGCCGTGGAGACCAAGAACGACCCGATCATCGTCGTCGCTTATCCGGACGGTCGGCTGGGGCTGCAGCTGCCGGGCGACAAGGCGCCGCGGACGGTCGATGCGGCGCAACTCGAGGCGATGCTGGCGCCCATCAAGGCCGAGCAGGGCAACGAATTGCGCGTGCTGCTCGCGGGAGACGCAGACGCTCCTTACCAGCGTGTGATCGATGCCACCGAGGCGCTGAAGAAGGCCAAGGTGACCAACGTCGTCCTGTGGACCAAGCAGTAACGCGCCATGCACGCTGAAGCCTTCCAGCGACAGACGCTGCCGCAGGACGAAGGGCTGGGCCGTGCGGTCGCGTGGGCCATCGGCCTGCACCTGCTGTTGCTCGTGGTGCTGTTGGTGTCGCCGTACTTCAAGTGGGATCGCGAGCGTCTGAACGCGGCCGGATCGCAGTCGATGGAGGCCACGCTCGACGTCTCGGCCGCCGACGCGCGCGCCGTCGAACGGGCACTCGATTTCCAGCCGCAACCAATGCCCGAGCCCGTGCAGGAGCCGGCACCCGAAGACACCATCCCCCCGCCGCAGCCGATTCCCGAGCCCGCGCCGCAGGACGCTCCCGTCGAGCGCCAGGCCCAGGCGCAGGAGCGCGTGCCGGTGCCGGACCAGGTCGATCAGGACGAGGCCCGTCGCGACGCCATCTCGCAGGAGAGGGCGTTACTGGAGCAGGAAGCCAAGCGCCGGCAGGAACAGATCGACCTGACCGAACGCAAGCGTCAGGAACAGGCCGAGCAGCAGCGCCGGTTGGCCGCCCAGCAGGAAGAAGACCGGCAGAAGCGGGTTGCGGCTGAGGCCGCGCAGAAGGCCGAGGCCGACAAGAAGCGTCTCGAAGAGATCCGTCGTCAGCGCGCCCAGGCCGCCCGCGAAGCGCAGCTGGCCGAACAGAAGCTCCGTCAGCTCGCGGATGCACGCGCGCGGCAGGCAGCCACCGCGGCAGCGTCTACCCCTGCGCCAGCTGCCGGTCCGGCGGGGGCGGGCGGGACGGACGAGGATCTGCGGGGGCGCTATGCCGCCGCCATCCAGGAAGCGGTGCTACGCCAGTGGACACGCCCCGAGTCGGTGCCGGTGGGTACCCGTTGCCGCGTGGTGATCCGCCAGCTGCCTGGCGGCGACGTGGTCAGTGCGGAAGTACAGCCGGGCTGTGCCATGGACGCGGCGGGCCAGGATTCCATCGAACGCGCGGTGTTGAAGGCGCGGCCCTTGCCGTACCGGGGCTTCGAGGCCGTCTTCGCCAGGACCCTGACCCTCAACTTCGAAGCCCGGGATCGTTGACTTCACGCGGCGTTTCGCTGCCTTCCGTTCACAATTGTTAAAACGTTCACGCGTGAGCTGGTATCCCTTTGCCGCCCCGCCTAACCGCAGAGTCGTTGCCCATGAAGAAACCGCTGCGCTGGTTCGCCTTGCTCCTGTTCACCTTTGCTCCAGTGCTGGCATCTGCCCAGCAGCAGGGTCTGGAGATCGACATCATCGGCGGTAACGCCTCGGCCCTGCCGATCACCGTGGTGCCCATGCCCTATCAGGGCAGCGCCGCCGCACCGCCGACCGACGTGTCCGCGGTGGTGCGCGCCGACCTGGAGCGTTCCGGCGCCTTCCGCACGCTGCCGGAGGCCCGCATCGCCGAGCGCCCCACGCGCGGCGGCGAGATTCAGTACCCGACCTGGCAGGCCTTGCGCCAGGACTACATCGTGGTCGGCCGCGTGGTCGATGCCGGCGACGGTGGATACCGCGTCGAGTACGAACTGTTCGACGTGGCGAAGAAGGAACGGATGCTCGGCCTGGCCATGACGGCGCGCTCGAACGCCTTGCGCGACGTCGCCCATCAGATGGCCGATGCCATCTACGAGAAGATCCTCGGCGTGCGTGGCGCGTTCTGGACACGCATCGCCTACATCACCGCCGCCGGCACCGGCAAGGCCACGCGTTACGCGTTGATGGTGGCCGATTCGGACGGCTTCAATCCGCAGACCGTAGTGCGCTCGGCCGAGCCCCTGCTGTCGCCGTCATGGAGCCCGGACGGCCGGAAGCTGGCCTATGTCAGCTTCGAGAGCGGCAACTCGGCCATCTACATCCAGGATATTTCGACGGGTGCGCGCGAGAAGGTGTCCGGCTTCCGCGGCATCAACGGCGCCCCCTCGTTCTCGCCGGATGGCCGCCAGTTGGCACTGACCCTGTCGCGCAGCGGCAATCCCGAGATCTACGTGATGGACCTGGGCAGCCGGTCGCTGCGCCAGCTGACCAACACCTCGGCCATCGACACCGAGCCGGTGTGGAGTCCGGATGGCAGCAGCATCTATTTCACCTCCGACCGCGGCGGCCGCCCCCAGATCTACCGCGTGCCCGCCGGCGGCGGCAGCGCGAGCCGGGTGAGTTTCGACGGCAGCTACAACGCGACCGCCAGCGTGTCGTATGACGGCAAGAAGATCGCGGTGGTGCAGGGTGCGGGCAACAACTACCGCATCTCGCTGATGGACAGCAGCCTGGGTGGCGCGCGCTGGTCGTCGCTGTCGCCGGGCTCGCTGGACGAATCGCCCAGCTTCGCCCCCAACGCCAGCATGGTGCTGTACGCCGCGCGCGAAGGCGGGCGGGGGGTGTTGTACGCGGTCTCCGCCGATGCGCGCGTACGCCAGCGTCTGGTTGTGGCCAACGCCGATGTGCGCGAGCCGGCGTGGTCCCCCTATCGCACCGGGCGTTAAGTTTCTGTCTACAATGCCCGTTCCCTTGACCCCCCGTTTTATCGACGAAGGAATCACCATGAACAACACCGCCCGTGTTCTGATGCTGTCCCTGATGTCCGTTGCCGTGCTGGCAGGCTGCAAGAAAGCCGTCAAGCCGGAAGCGCCGACCGACACCACCACGACGACGCCAACCACCCCGACCACGCCGACCACCTCGGGCGTCTACGGCCCGAACGACCTGGACACCGACGCCTGCCTGCGCCAGCGCGTGGTCTACTTCGACCTCGACCAGGACGCCCTGAAGCCGGAGTTCCAGGCCATCATGGGTTGCCACGCCAAGTACCTGCGTGACCGTCCGTCCTCGCGCATTTCGCTGGAAGGCCATGCCGACGAGCGCGGCAGCCGCGAGTACAACCTGGGTCTCGGCGAGCGCCGCGGCAATGCGGTGAACTCGGCCCTGCAGGCCAGCGGTGGCTCGGCCGCCCAGCTGACCGTGGTCAGCTACGGCGAAGAGCGTCCGGTCTGCACCGACTCCAGCGAGTCCTGCTGGTCGCAGAACCGTCGCGTCGAGATCGTGTACACGGCGAAGTAAGTCGTCATCGCCACGATGATCGCGAAGAAGTACATGCTGGTACTGGCGGCGGCCCTGGTGGCCGCCGCCCCCGCCCAGGCGCAACGCGTCAGCCTGGCTGACCGCGTTGCGGCGCTGGAAGCGAAGGCCAACAATCCGCAACAGAACCTCGACCTGCTCAACAAGCTCACGCAGCAGGAAGCAGAGTTGCGCGAACTGCGTGCGCAGCTGGAACAGCTGCAGAACGAGAACGAGCAGCTCAAGCAGCGGACCCGCGACCAGTACCTCGACCTGGACGGTCGCCTCAACCGCCTGGAGGGCGGTGCGGCGCCGACGCCGGAGGGCACGACGCCGGTCAGCCCCCCCCTGGGCAGCCAGACTCCCGTATCTCCGCCGACCACCACCGCGTCGGCGTCCGCTACGGTAGCGACCACCGAGCAGCCCCCCAGCGTCCATGGCGACATGGGGGCAATGTCCGCTGCCGGCGATGAGCGCACCGCGTACAACGTCGCCTTCGACCGCCTGAAGGCGGGCGAGTACGCCGATGCCGCGCAGCTGTTCACCAGTTTCCTCCAGCTCTACCCCGGTGGCGTGTATGCGCCCAACGCGTTGTACTGGTTGGGCGAGAGCTATTACGTCACCCAGAACTACGCGCTTGCCGCCGACCAGTTCCGTGCGTTGCTGGCGCAGTACCCCACCCACGACAAGGCGCCCGGTGCATTGCTGAAAATGGGCCTTTGCGACTACGGCTTGGGCAAATTGCCTGAAGCCGAGCGCACCCTCGGCGAGGTCGTCGCCAAGTATCCAGGCACCGACGTCGCCCGCACCGCCGACGACCGACTGCGCGCCATCCAGCTCGGCCGCCTGCGCTGAAGAAACGCCGTCCCCGGCCCCTCTTGGGGCCGCCGGGCCGGCAGGGCGTATCATGCGCACCCCATGAATGACGCCGCCCGCCCCAGCGAGATCGTCCAGTCCCCGCTGGAACGCCTCAAGATCACCGAGATCTTCCTCTCCCTGCAGGGAGAGGCGAATGCGGTCGGCTGGCCGACGGTCTTCGTCCGTCTGACCGGCTGCCCGCTGCGCTGCCAGTACTGCGACACTGCCTACGCCTTTCATGGCGGGCAGTGGCGCGAGATCGACGACATCGTGGCCGAGGTCGCCCGCCATGGCGTCCGCCATGTCTGCGTGACCGGCGGCGAACCGCTCTCGCAGAAGCGCTGCCTGCTGTTGCTGCGAAAACTGTGCGACGCCGGCCATGACGTCTCGCTGGAGACCTCCGGCGCCATCGACATCGCCGACGTGGACCCGCGCGTGTCGCGCGTGGTGGACCTGAAGACGCCCGGCTCGAAAGAAATGGCCCGCAACCGGCTGGAGAACCTGCCGTTGCTGACGGCGCGCGACCAGGTGAAGTTCGTGCTCTGCGGCCGCGCCGACTACGAGTGGGCGCGCGGCATGCTCGCGGAACATCGCCTGGCCCAACGTTGCGACGTGCTGTTCTCGCCCAGCAAGTCCGAGCTGGAGCCGCGTTCGCTGGCGGACTGGATCATCGAAGATCGCCTGCCCGTGCGCTTCCAGATGCAGTTGCACAAGCTGCTGTGGAATGACGAGCCGGGGCGTTGATCCGTAGAGGTTGCCGTCATCCCAGCGCACGCTGGGATCCATTCGCTCTTCGCTTGGACAATGAGCGGACGCGACGGCAACATGGATCCCAGCATGCGCTGGGATGACGAGCCTGCCCCCCGGCCCCGTAACCTTCATAACGAATCGCGAACCCCATGAAAAACGCCGTCGTCCTTCTCTCCGGTGGCATGGATTCCGCCGTCGTCGTCGCCATCGCCCGTGAGCAGGGTTTCGCCGTGCACGCGCTGAGCGTGCGCTACGGCCAGCGGCACACGTCCGAACTGGATGCCGCCGCGCGCGTCGCCGAGTCACTCGGCGCCGTTGCCCACAAGACCGTGCATGTAGACCTGCGCAGCATCGGTGGCTCGGCGCTGACCGACGACATCGACGTGCCCGAAGCCGGCGGCCCGGGTATCCCGGTCACTTACGTGCCCGCCCGCAACACCATCATGCTGTCCGTCGCGCTGGGCTGGGCCGAGGTGCTGGGTGCCAGCGACATTTTTTGCGGCGTCAACGCGGTGGATTACTCCGGCTATCCGGACTGCCGCCCGGAATTCATCGAAGCCTTCGAGAAGCTCGCCAACCTGGCCACCAAGGCGGGTGTCGAGGGGGCGGGCCTGCGCATCCAGGCGCCGCTGCTGCACATGAGCAAGGCCGATATCGTGCGCGAGGGTGTGCGGCTGGGCGTCGACTTCGCGCAGACGGTGTCCTGCTACCAGGCCGATGGGCAGGGCCGCGCCTGTGGCCACTGCGATGCGTGCCGCCTGCGCGCCGCGGGTTTCGCCGATGCCGGCGTGCCGGACCCCACGCACTACGCGTGAACCGGGCGGGTTTCGCCCCATCGCGGACGATGCGTTAGAATGCGCGTCCCGGTGCAAGGCCGGGATGCGTTCCCGGGCCGTTAGCTCAGTCGGTAGAGCAGAAGACTTTTAATCTTTTGGTCGAAGGTTCGAATCCTTCACGGCCCACCACGCACATCCCGCCGCGTCATCATCGCGCCGAATTCGCGTCGGCGCCCGCGAGGAAATCGGCGTGACCACGGCAGCGCGTGACTGGACGGCGCAGGCGATCCAGCGCATCGAAGCGGACTTCAACCGGTCCGCCGATACCCACCTTATCCCGCTGCCGTTGCCTGGTTTTCCCGGCATCGACGTCTATCTCAAGGACGAATCCAGCCATCCGACCGGAAGCCTGAAGCACCGGCTGGCGCGCTCGCTGTTCCTGTACTCGCTGGCGAATGGCTGGCTGCGCGAGGGCGCGCCGGTGATCGAGGCGTCCAGCGGCTCGACGGCCGTGTCCGAAGCCTATTTCGCGCGGCTGCTGGGGCTGCCGTTCATCGCCGTGATGCCGTCGTCCACGTCGCCGGACAAGGTCGCCGCGATCCAGTTCCAGGGCGGTCGCTGCCATCTGGTCGAGGAGGCGGGCGCGATCAACGCCGTATCGCGGCAACTCGCGCGCGAGACCGGGGGCCATTTCATGGATCAGTTCACCTATGCCGAACGCGCCACCGACTGGCGCGCTAACAACAACATCGCCGAATCCATCTTCAAACAGATGGAGGCCGAGCCGCATCCGGTCCCGGCATGGATCGTGTGCAGTCCGGGCACCGGCGGAACCAGTGCCACGCTGGGGCGTTACGTGCGCTACCGCCGGCATCCGACGCGCGTGCTGTGCGCGGACCCGGAGCATTCGGTGTTCTTCGACCAGTACCGGGGCGCGTGCGGGGGCTGCGATGACACCACGCTGACCTGCGGGCGCGGCTCCGGCATCGAAGGCATCGGTCGCCCGCACTGCGAACCGAGCTTCATCCCGGCTTGCATCGATGCAATGCTCAAGGTGCCGGATGCGCTGAGCCTGGGCGCCATGCGCCATGTCAGCGCGGTGCTGGGGCGGCGCGTGGGCGGATCAACCGGCACCAATTTCGTCGGCATCCTCGCGGCCGCCGCGCGCATGCGCGACGAAGGCCTGGCTGGCTCCATCGTCAGCATCCTGTGCGACAGCGGTGAACGCTACGCGCATAGCTACTACAACCGGGACTGGTATCTGGAGCGCGGCATCCCCATCGTGGAGAGCGACGATGCCATCGCTGCGGCCGTTGCCGGACGCGGGCTGCCCCCGCTGGCGCAGGCCGACTGGCCGAACTGATCTCCCATTGCAGAAGGTATTCCCATGACCAATCCGTTGCTCGACTTCTCAGGCCTGCCGCGTTTCGACGCGATCCGGCCGGAGCACATCGCGCCTGCCATCGACCAGTTGCTGGCCGAGGCCGATGCGGCCGTGAGAGCGGCGGAAGCCGTTGCCCCGGTGACGTGGGATGCATTCGTCGTGCCGCTGGATGACGCCACCGAGCGCCTGGCCCGCGCCTGGAACCAGGTGACGCACCTGGAAGCGGTGGCGAATACCCCCGCGCTTCGCAGCGCCTACAACACCCAGTTGCCCAAGGTGACGCGCTTCTGGAGCGCACTGGGGCAGAACCTGGCGCTGTACCGCCAGTATCGCGCATTGGCGGACGCACCCGAAGCGGCGCAATACGGTGAAGCACGCCGCAAGGTGTTGGACAATGCCTTGCGCGACTTCCGCCTGGGCGGCGCGGAGTTGCCGGACGCACAGAAGGCACGCTTCGCCGAAGTGAAGGAGGAACTCGCCGGCCTGTCGGCGACGTTCTCGCAGAACGTGCTCGACGCCACCGACGAGTACGAATTCTGGATCAAGGACAAGCAGCACCTCGGAGGCCTGCCGGCGGACGTGGTGGCCGCAGCGCGCGCCGCGGCCAAGGCCGACGACGAGCCGGGCTGGAAGTTCACCCTGCAGATGCCGTGCTTTCTGCCGGTGCAGGCGTACGCGGATGACCGCGCGCTGCGCGAGACGCTGTACCACGCCAACGCCGTGCGCGCATCGGAGCTCGCCGACAACGCGGCGCTGGACAATTCCACGCTGATCGACCGCATCCTCGCGTTGCGCGCGGAACTGGCCACGCTGCTTGGCTTCGGCAGTTATGCGGAATACTCGCTGGCGACCAAGATGGCCGATACCCCGGACGAAGTGCTGCAGTTCCTGCGTGACCTGGCCGCACGTGCCAAGCCGCATGCGCAGCGCGACCGAGAGGAGCTGGAGGACTTCGCGCGCGAGCAGCTCGGCCTGGAAACCGTCGAAGCCTGGGACCTGGCCTACGCCAGCGAGAAACTGAAGCAGGCGCGCTACAGCTTCTCCGCGCAGGAGGTGAAGCAGTACTTCACCGAGCCGGCGGTGCTGGCGGGCCTGTTCGGCGTGATCGGCGATCTGTATGGCCTGCGCGTCGCGCAGGACCAGGCGCCGACCTGGCATCCCGACGTTCGCTTCTACCGGCTTATCGATGGCGACGGCACGCTGGTGGGCCAGTTCTATCTCGATCTGTATGCCCGCGAGGGCAAGCGGGGTGGCGCATGGATGGACGACTGCCGCAACCGTCGCGATACCACCCGTGGCGCACAGACGCCGATCGTCTACCTGGTCTGCAACTTCGGCAAGGGCATGGACGGCAAGCCGGCCACCTTCAGCCACAACGACGTGACGACGCTGTTCCACGAGATGGGTCACGGCCTGCACCAGTTGCTCACGCAGGTGGGCGAGCTGAGCATCGCCGGCATCAATGGCGTGGAATGGGATGCGGTGGAGTTGCCCAGCCAGTTCATGGAGAACTTCTGCTGGGAATGGGAGCGCGTGCAGGCGATGACCGCGCACGTGGATACCGGTGAGCCGCTGCCGCGCGCGCTGTTCGACAGGATGGTCGAAGCCAAGAACTACCAGAGTGGCATGGCCACCGTGCGACAACTGGAGTTTGGTCTGTTCGACATGCAGCTTCACAGTGGCTTCGATGCCGCCTCCGACAGCGTGCTCGCAGTGCTGGATCGCGTGCGCGGAGAAGTGGCGGTGAACCACCCGCCGGCGTGGAATCGCTTCCCCCACCAGTTCAGCCACATCTTCGCCGGCGGCTACGGGGCGGGCTACTACAGCTATAAGTGGGCCGAGGTGCTCAGCGCCGATGCCTACGCGGCCTTCGAGGAGGCGCCGGCCCAGGTCGCCGACACCGGCGCGCGGTTCCGCCATGAAGTCCTGGCGCGCGGCGGCAGCCGCAGTGCGGCCGAGAATTTCCGTGCCTTCCGCGGTCGTGCGCCGCGCATCGACGCCCTGTTGCGGCACTCCGGCATGGCGGGCTGAGCCGGCGGAATGTGGCCCGGGATGCCCTGGCGAGGGTGGTCCGGGCAGGGGTCTGGCGGGTTTGACCATGACTGTAAACGTTTTCATAATGGCTTCCCCGTAACACCTGCGTTCCCGGGAGGATCGCTTACATGCCGCATCAGCGAAGGATCGAGGGCCTGATCGCCGACATGACGCTGGAGGAGAAGATCGGCCAGCTCGGCGCCTTCGCCGATGCGCTGCGGCCGTTCGCCTTCGAGGTGAATCCGGAAACCTTCGCCCGTGATGCCGAGCAGGTGCGTGAGCAGATCCGCAGCGGCCGCGTGGGCGCGCTGTTCAATGGCGTGGGCGCGGCGGAAGGCCGCGAGGCGCAGCGCATCGCGGTGGAAGAGAGCCGGCTGGGTGTTCCGCTGCTGCTGGGCGCCGACGTGATCCACGGCATGCGGACCGTGTTCCCGATTCCGCTGGGCGAAGCCGCCAGCTTCGAGCCGGACCTTGCCGAACGCACCGCGCGCGCGACCGCCAAGGAAGCCACTGCCGCCGGGATCCACTGGACGTTCGCACCGATGGTCGACATCGCGCGCGACCAGCGCTGGGGCCGCGTGGCCGAAACTTCCGGCGAAGACGTCCATCTGTCGTGCGAGCTCGCGGCAGCGCGCGTGCGCGGCTTCCAGGGCACCGACCTGACCGCCCCCGATTCGCTGCTGACCACGCCCAAGCACTTCGCCGCCTATGGCGCCATCTCGGCCGGCCTGGACTACAACTTCGTGGACATGGCGCCGCAGACGCTGCGCGACGTGCACCTGCCGCCGTTCAAGGCCGCCATCGACGCCGGCGCGCTGACGCTGATGAGTTCGTTCAACGACATCAACGGCGTGCCGGCCTCGGCCAACCGCGAATTGCTGACCGACATCCTGCGCGGCGAATGGAAGTTCGAGGGCTTCGTGGTCTCCGACTACACCTCGGACCTGGAGCTGGTCGCGCATGGCTACGCCAGCGACGAAGCCGACGCGGCGCAAAAGGCGCTGTCGGCCGGCCTGGACATGAGCCTGCAGAGCGGCATCTATGCAGGCCATGTCGCCACGCTGGTCGAGCAGGGCCGGCTGACGATGGCCGAAGTGGACGAGGCGGTGCGGCGCGTACTGCACGTAAAGGCTGCTGTTGGCTTGTTCGACGATCCCTACCGTTGCCTGGACGCGGAACGCGAAGCCGACCAGTCGCACATCCCCGTGCACGATGCACTGGCGCGAGACTGCGCGCGGCGCTCCATCGTGTTGCTCAAGAACGACGGCGACCTCTTGCCGCTGAAGAAGTCCGGCCAGCGCATCGCGCTGATCGGTCCGTTTGCGCAGGACACCGCCAACCTCGGTGGCTGCTGGAACATCTTCGGTGACGCTGCGCGCATGGTCGATCTGGAAACCGGGCTGCTCGCCGCGCTGGATGATCCATCCGCGCTGACGGTGGTGCCGGGCAGCGGTATCGAGGAGGCTCTCGACGGTGGCATCGACGCCGCGGTCGCCGCTGCGCACGGTGCCGACGTGGTGTTGCTGGCCGTGGGCGAGCCGCACGAATTTTCCGGCGAAGCACAGTCGCGCACGCAGATCGTGCTGCCAGCCCCGCAGCAGCGGCTGGCGGAGGCGGTGGCCGCCACCGGCACGCCAGTCGTGGTGCTGCTGCGCAATGGCCGCGCGCTGGCGCTGGAGGGCGCGGTACGCGATGCGCAGGCGATCCTGGTCACCTGGTTCCTCGGTACGCAGACCGGGCCGGCGTTGGCCGACGTGGTGTTCGGCGACTACAGCCCGTCCGCGCGCCTGCCGGTGAGCTTCCCGCAGGATGCAGGCCAGCAGCCGTACTTCTACAACCATCCCGCCAGCGGGCGTCCCAACGTGCCCGGCACGCCTCGCGCCTTCCAGACGCGCTGGCGCGAGGTGACGCACGCCGCGCTGTATCCGTTCGGCCACGGCCTGTCGTACACGCGCTTCGATTACGGTGTACCGCAGCTCAGCACCGGAGCGCTCGGCTGGGACGACACGCTGACCATCCGCACCCGCATCACCAATGTCGGCACGCGCGAGGGGGAAGAAGTGGTGCAGCTCTACCTGCGCGACCGTACCGCCAGCCGCGTGCGGCCCGTGCGCGAATTGAAGCGTTTCCGCAAGATCACGCTGGCAGCGGGCGAATCGCAGGACGTGGAGTTCACCCTGACCCGTGCCGACGTGGAATTCCACGGCGTAGACAATCGTCCGGTGGCCGAGCCAGGCCTGTTCGACCTGTGGGTGGCGCCGTCGAGCGCCGTTGGCGAGGCGGTAGGTTTCGAACTGCTGCCGCGTTAGCGGCGCGGCGTGCCGCGCATCATCGGCCCGCCGGGATAGGCATCGTAGGGGCCGTAGTAGCCGCCGGGACCGTCATAGCGGTCGACGTTGATGTTGAAGTTGAACGTGCGCGGCTTGCCTTCGTCGTTGTACGTGGTCTTGCACAGGTTGAGGTTGACCGCGTTGTAGGTGCTGCGGCCGTGCCCCTTGCTGTAGCCGATGCCGGTGGTCACGCTGCCCGAGACGCCGTCTCCGTCGTCATCGCCATACCAGACGCAGGGGTCGACGGGCGTTGTGGGTGCCGTCGATTTCGGTCGCGTCGGCCGGGTGTCGCCGTACCACGTGCCGGGCGGATCCTTGGCGTAGGCCGCTGCCTGCGGCAGGCTGAGGTCCAACGCCTCCGCACTCGACTGCGCCCACGCGGGCACGGTGGTCAGCAGGGCCAGCAGTGCGAGGGGCAGGGTCTTCATGGGGAATCCCGGAGCGGTGGTGCGCCGGGTGGCGGACCTGCATGGAAACCTAACAGCCGTGGATTGAATGCCGGCTGATGGCGGCGATCGGCGGTCGGGAACTTCAGCCGGCCGTAGCCAGTGCCTCCAGCACGCGCTGCCCATAGCGCTCCAGCTTGGCCCCGCCAATGCCGCCCACCCGACCCAGTTCGTCCAGGGTGGCGGGCTGCAGTTCGGCGATGTTGCGCAGCGTGCTGTCGTGGAAGATGACGTAGGCCGGCACATTCTGCTCGCGTGCCAGCTGCGCGCGCAGGTCGCGCAACAGCTGGAAACGCGGCAGGTCAGCGGCCTCCACCGGCAGCCCGCTGCGCGGGCCACGCTCGCGTTCGCGGCGCTCGCGCTGTTCCTTGCGCAACTGCAGGCGCCGCTCGCCCCTCAGCACGGCGCGGCTGCCTTCGGTCAGGCGCAGGCTGCCGAACTCGGCCTCCACTTCCAGCAGCCCGCAGGCCACCAGCTGGCGAAACACGCTGCGCCACGTGGTGGCATCCAGGTCCTTGCCGATGCCGTAGGTGGTCAGGTGTTCGTGACCGCACTGCTGGATGCGTTCGCTCTGGCTGCCGCGCAGCACATCGATCACATGGTTCACGCCGAAGCGCTGGCCGCTGCGGTACACGCAGCTCAGCGCCTTCTGCGCGGCCTCGGTGGCGTCCCAGGTCTCGGCCGGGCTCAGGCAGTTGTCGCAGTTGCCGCAATCGTGGGGATAGGTTTCGCCGAAGCCCGCCAGCAGCACCTGCCGCCGGCACTGGGTCGATTCGCAGTAGCCCAGCAACTGGTCCAGCTTGCGCCGTTCCAGTCGCTTGCGTTCCTCGCCGGCCTCGGACTGCTCGATCATCTGCTTCAGCAGCACCACGTCGCCCAGCCCGTAGCACAGCCACGCTTCGGCGGCCTCGCCATCGCGGCCGGCACGGCCGGTTTCCTGGTAGTAGCCCTCCATCGACTTGGGCAGGTCCACGTGCGCGACGAAGCGCACGTCGGGCTTGTCGATGCCCATGCCGAAGGCGATGGTCGCCACCATGACGATGCCATCCTCGCGCAGGAAGCGGCGCTGGTTGTGCGCGCGGACGCTGGCATCCAGCCCGGCGTGGTAGGGCAGCGCATTGAAGCCTTGTTCGGCCAGGTAGTCGGCGAACTGCTCGACGCGCTTGCGCGACAGGCAGTAGACGATGCCGGCCTCGCCCTTGTGCTTGCGCAGCATGTCGCGCAGCTGGTGCCGGGCGTTGTCCTTCTGCACCACGGTGTAGCGGATGTTGGGGCGGTCGAACGAGCTGATGAATTTCTCGGCGTCCACCAGGTTCAGCCGCTCGGCGATCTCGCGCTGGGTGGGCGGGTCGGCGGTTGCGGTCAATGCGATGCGTGGCACGTCCGGCCAGCGTTCGTGCAGCAGGGCCAGTTCCAGGTATTCGCGGCGGAAGTCGTGGCCCCAGGCGGAGACGCAATGCGCCTCGTCGATGGCGAACAGGGCGATCCGGCTGCGGTCCAGCAGCGACAGGAAGCGGCCGGTCAGCAGGCGTTCCGGCGCGACGTACAGCAGGTCCAGTTCGCCATTGAGCAGCGCCTGTTCGACCTGTGCGGCTTCGGCGGCCTCCAGCGAGGAGTTCAGGAACGCCGCGCGCACGCCGAGTTGGCGCAGGGCGTCCACCTGGTCCTGCATCAGCGCGATCAGCGGCGAGACGACGATGCCGGTGCCTTTACGCAGCAGCGCCGGCACCTGGTAGCACAGCGATTTGCCGGCACCGGTCGGCATGAGTACCAGGGCATCGTGGCCGGCGGCGAGGTGTTCGACGATGGTCTGCTGGTGACCACGGAAGGCGCTGTAACCGAAGACGCGCTTCAGCGCCTCCAATGAAGCGGCATGCATGTCGCCTTCTTTCATTTCCACTCGAAATTCGATCGTTTCGCCAACGCGTTTATTCTATCGCACAACCCTCCAGTCGGCGCCCGTTCGCGGGTCGACCTTGAGCTGTTGGTTGTAGTTGGCCGATCTCCATATGACGTTCTGCCCATTGGAGGGATTGCGCCACAGGAGGTCGTCCTTCCCGTCACCGTCGTAGTCGCCGGCTGCCACGACCTGCCAGGCGAGGTTGGTCACGCTGGTGAGTGAGATCTTGCTGGTGGCATTGCCTCCCGGCCATAGCTCATTGGCTCCCGTGGTTGCATGGCGCCAGACCACGTCATCCCGGCCATCGCCGTCGAAGTCGCCGGATCCCGCGACTCTCCAGGCCGTCATCGCCGGGGTCATCGGTTGCTGGGCTTCATAGTTGCCGGCTTTCCAGATGGTGTTGGCGCCCGTGCTGGTGTTGCGCCAAAGGACGTCGTCCCGACCATCGCCGTCGAAGTCGCCGATGTCCGCGACCTGCCACTTGTTTCCGGATACGCCCATTACGGATTGCTGCGTAGTCGAGTCTCCGGAATGCCAGATGACGTTGGCGCCGGTACTGGCGTTGCGCCAGAAAATGTCGTCCCTGCCATCGAAATTGAAGTCTCCTATCCCGGCCACCGCCCACTGGGTATTGGTAACGGTAGTGACGGGAATCTGCCAGGCATAGTCGCCGCCTTTCCAGATGGCATTGGCGCCGGTGGTGCTGTTGCGCCACAGCAGGTCGGAAGAGCCGTCCCCATCGAAATCCCCGCGACCGGCGACGGTCCACGCCCTGTCCGTGACCGTGCGCAGGCTGCGCTGGGTCTGGGCGTTGGCCGAGTACCACAAGGAGCCCTGTCCGTTGCCCCGATTGTGCCAGGCAATGTCTGATCGCTCGTCGCCGTTGTAGTCGGCTGCAGCCCCGGACAGGCAAACGCCGAAATTGATCTGGACGCTGAGGCCGCCGGTCACGATGTCGTTGCATCCATCTCCGTTGAGGTCCCCCAAGGCCATGATGTTCGTCCCGTGGGTTGTACGGATGGGAGCAAGACGCTCGTGGCTCGCCAGTTGGCCGTTCACGGACATGTATCGCCCCACCGCAAACCAGCCAGAGTGGCTTACCAGGAGATCGTCGAGTCCATCACCATCGAGGTCTTGCACCAGGAGCATTCCCGGACCGTCGTAGGTCTCCAGGCGCTTCGCGAGCGTAAAGCTTCCATTGCTGGTGCGCCTGTAAACGAGTATCCGTGGGCACGGCGAATTGCATGTCTTCGCGACGATTATCTCCAGCGATCCGTCGCCATCCGTGTCCATTGCCTCGATGGTATGGGAGTAGAGATCGACGTCTTCCGGGTACGGGTAAGCGTATGCTGGCCAGAAGCCTCCCATCCGGTGGTTGGGGTATACGAAGAAGCTGTTGGTCATGCCCGATGCGATCAACATGTCCGGCCATCCGTCGCCTGTGACATCTTTCAGTTGCACGTGGGATGCACTATTGAAATGGCCCAGCCCTGCCGTCTGGAAGCTGGTGGACGGCGCGAATCCTGATCGTGTGTTGTTGATGTAGAGGCTGGCAACGCCTTGGTGGTCCAGGCATGCGACGTCAGGGAATCCGTCGAGGTTCAGGTCGCCGGTGGCAGCGTAGGGACAGCCCGCATCGGATGCATATGTAGTTGCACGGAACCCACCGTTGCCATCCCACGTGTATACGAGTAACCCGCGCTCAAGGCCGACGATGATTTCCTTTCTGCCATCGGCATTCAGATCGACTGCTCGCGCGGTGGTGTAGTCGGCATTCCGCAGGGGGCCCTGTCGCATGCCCGTGCCGAGGCTGCCTGATGAGTTCTGCAGGTGAACCTGCAATTCAGGGGTGCCATCAAGGTTGAGCAAGAGGGCGAGATCTTCACGCCCGTCCCCATTCACGTCGCCGATAGTCACGGCGGGAGTGGCATTGAAGTCGAAGTAAATCCAGGATTCCAGGAAATCGATGTGTCTCGCTGATGCATGCGCGGACAACAAAGCGCAAGCGATGAAGAGGGTGGCAGCAATCGCCGCCCTGATCGACGACTTCATCGTGGGCTTGAAAATGGAGTGACGGAGGGCGGAGTGTGCGATCACGGTGTAACCCTCCAGTCGGCGCCCGTTCGCGGGTCGACCTTGAGCTGTTGGTTGTAGTTGGCCGATCTCCATATGACGTTCTGCCCATTGGAGGGATTGCGCCACAGGAGGTCGTCCTTCCCGTCACCGTCGTAGTCGCCGGCTGCCACGACCTGCCAGGCGAGGTTGGTCACGCTGGTGAGTGAGATCTTGCTGGTGGCATTGCCTCCCGGCCATAGCTCATTGGCTCCCGTGGTTGCATGGCGCCAGACCACGTCATCCCGGCCATCGCCGTCGAAGTCGCCGGATCCCGCGACTCTCCAGGCCGTCATCGCCGGGGTCATCGGTTGCTGGGCTTCATAGTTGCCGGCTTTCCAGATGGTGTTGGCGCCCGTGCTGGTGTTGCGCCAAAGGACGTCGTCCCGACCATCGCCGTCGAAGTCGCCGATGTCCGCGACCTGCCACTTGTTTCCGGATACGCCCATTACGGATTGCTGCGTAGTCGAGTCTCCGGAATGCCAGATGACGTTGGCGCCGGTACTGGCGTTGCGCCAGAAAATGTCGTCCCTGCCATCGAAATTGAAGTCTCCTATCCCGGCCACCGCCCACTGGGTATTGGTAACGGTAGTGACGGGAATCTGCCAGGCATAGTCGCCGCCTTTCCAGATGGCATTGGCGCCGGTGGTGCTGTTGCGCCACAGCAGGTCGGAAGAGCCGTCCCCATCGAAATCCCCGCGACCGGCGACGGTCCACGCCCTGTCCGTGACCGTGCGCAGGCTGCGCTGGGTCTGGGCGTTGGCCGAGTACCACAAGGAGCCCTGTCCGTTGCCCCGATTGTGCCAGGCAATGTCCGATCGCTCGTCGCCGTTGTAGTCGGCCCTGATGCGGAGTACGCAGATTCCTCGGCCGATTGCGATGGCCCCAGTCAGCGCTACAGCCATGTCGGCACAATCATCGCCGTCGATGCGACCAAGGGCGATGGCGTTGGCGTGCCCGGCGAAGCCAGTGGCTGTCGAGAGCCTCTCGCTCTCAAGTCGGCCATCCTCGTTCAGCAGCCAGCCGACGGCATTGAACTCGAAATGCCCCGCAGCCAGGTCCTCGTCTCCATCTCCATCCACATCGTGGGCACGGAGTGCCGTCGTACTGTCATGGAGAGGCAGGCTGGTCGAGAGCTCAAAAAAGCCCGTGTTTTGGCGGCGGTAGACGTAGAGGCGGGCATCCGGCTGGTTGTAGGGGTTCGCGGTGACAATCTCGGTTGCACCATCTCCATCGATATCTAGGGCCTCGATCGAGGCCGGCCAGACGGTCATGCCTCTTGGATGTGGGTAGGCGCGCGCAGTGAGCAGGTTGCCATACCCATCGTTCTCGTGAACGAAAAAGCTGTTGACGGACGAGGCGGTAATCAGGAAATCCGGCGCTCCGTCGCCGGTCACGTCCTTCAACTGCATCTGCTTGTAACTGTCCGTGTAGTTGCCGGCAGGTGTCGGCACGTAGACGCTGTTACGGAAGCCCGCTGCGTCCGTGCCCAGGAATACGTTCGCGGACGTCTTCCAGTCATGGCAAATGACGTCCGTGTTGCCATCGCTGTTCAGGTCGCCGGACACCGCATAGCGGCATTCGTTAATCCCTTCATGGGGCGTGAGGGAGAACTGGCCTGGTACCGTCTCTCGCAGGACTGCAATGCCCTTGAGTTTGCCTACTATGATTTCGGCCTTCCCGTCATGGTCGAGATCTTCCAGCAGGATGGGATTGCTTTCGACGAAGCCGCGGTAAGTGGGTATCTGCAGCGGAGTAGCCTGGAACGAGCCGTTCCGGTTGATGAAAACCGAGACAAGATGCGCGAACGCGCCGTCCAGATATTGCTCGCTGCGCGACGTCGCGACGATATCGTCCAATCCATCGCCATTCACGTCGCCCAGCGCCACATTGGCGATCACTTGTCCAGGAAGATTCAAGTTCTGGGACAGAAAAAGACGATACTCAGTCGCCGACACACAGCAACAAGCGGAAGCTAACAGGCCCCCGCCTATCAATTTCAGTGTATTCACGTTGTACGCACCCCTGCGATCGGCCCTATGGAGCCGGGGGCCAATATAGCGTACCGCCCTCCGTGCAAGGGGGCGGCCACCCAGAGGTTGGGTGGCCGCTACGGGACGAGGGCTACTGCAATAGCGAACGCAGCATCCAGGCGTACTTCTCGTGGATCTGCAGGCGCTGCGTCAGCAGGTCCTCGGTCGGCGCGTCATCGGCGTCGTCGGCGATGTCCAGCACCTTGCGTGCCGTGCGGCAGACCGCCTCGTTGCCCACCACCAGCTGGCGGACCATCTCGCGCCAATCGGCGCTGTCGCTCAGGCCCGGCTCTTCCGGGATCGAGGTCAGGTTGACGAACTCGCGGTACGAACCCGGTGCATTGAACCCCAGCGCGCGGATGCGCTCGGCGATCTCGTCCAGCGCCGTCCACTGCTCGGTGTACTGCGTCTCGAACATCGTATGCAGCGAATTGAACATCGCGCCGGTGATGTTCCAGTGGAAATTGTGGGTCTTCAGGTACAGCGTGTAGCTGTCGGCCAGGAAACGCGACAGGCCGTCGGCGATCTTCTTGCGTTCGCCGCCGCTGATCCCGATATCGATGTTCGGCGCCGACGGGGCCGATGCGAGCGGCGCGGTGACGGGCGCGGCCTTGGTTTTGGCGGGCTTGGTCTTCGGCTTGGCCATGCGGATTCTCCTGAGGGTGGGTTGAGACGGCACAATAGACACACTAGAACATGTGGCGTGAGCAAAAAGTTTCAAGCGCTTGCTGTAAAGATGACGACTTCCCGCGATCCTTCCCCTGCCAGCCCCGACCGTGTCGCCCTCGAGCAGGCACGGCGATCGCTCGACCGCGCGCTGAGCCGCGACCGCGGCCGGCTGCATGGGCTGTGGTCGCGCTGGCAGGGCAAGCCGGCTGATGCCGGCGCACGGCAGGCCTTCGAACAAGCATTGAACGCCTCCATCGCCACCCGCGAGCGCCGCCAGTCCACCGTGCCTGCCGTGACGCTGGACGAGTCCCTGCCGATCGCCCGTGAGGGCGAGCGCATCATCGAGCTGATCCGCAAGCACCAGGTGGTGGTGATCGCCGGCGAGACCGGGTCCGGCAAGACCACCCAGTTGCCCAAGCTGTGCCTGGCAGCCGGGCGTGGCGTGGCCGGCATGATCGGCTGCACCCAGCCGCGCCGGATCGCCGCCCGCGCGGTGGCGCGCCGCGTGGCCGAGGAGCTGAAGACCGAGGTGGGGCGGGGCGTGGGCTTCCAGGTGCGTTTCAACGATCAGGTCAGCGAAGACACCCACATCAAGTTCATGACCGACGGCATCCTGCTGGCGGAAATCGCCAGCGACCGCTGGTTGTCGGCCTACGACACGATAATCGTCGACGAAGCACACGAGCGCAGCCTCAACATCGACTTCCTGCTCGGCTACCTGAAGCAGCTGCTGCGCAAGCGCCGCGACCTGAAGGTCATCGTCACCTCCGCCACCATCGACACTGCGCGATTCGCGACGCATTTCGACGATGCGCCGGTGATCAGCGTGGAAGGCCGCACGTACCCGGTCGAAGTGCGTTACCGGCCGCTGGAAGGTGAGGGTGATGGCGGCGAAGAGGACCGTGCCGGCGACCGCACCGTCAACGACGCCATCGTCGGCGCGATCGATGAAATCACCCGGCTGGATGCGCGTGGCGACGTGCTGATCTTCCTGCCCGGCGAGCGCGAGATCCGCGATGCACACCAGGCGCTGGAGCGACGCAAGTACCGGCAGACCGAGGTGCTGCCGCTGTATGCGCGCCTGTCCAACCAGGACCAGGACCGCGTGTTCAACCCGGGACCCAGCCGTCGGATCGTGCTGGCAACCAACGTGGCCGAGACCTCGCTGACCGTGCCGCGCATCCGCTACGTGGTCGATCCCGGCTTCGCCCGCGTCAAGCGCTACAGCCCGCGCAACAAGCTGGACCGCCTGCATATCGAACCTGTCTCGCAGGCCAGCGCCAACCAGCGCAAGGGCCGCTGCGGACGCATCGCCGAAGGCATCTGCTACCGCCTGTACGCCGAGGCCGATTTCCAGTCGCGCGCCGAATTCACCGACCCGGAAATCCGCCGTTCCAGCCTGGGCGGGGTGATCCTGCGCATGCTGCAGCTGGGCCTGGGGCGGATCGAGGACTTCCCCTTCCTGGAAGCACCCGACGAACGCGCCGTCGCCGATGGCTGGCAGCAGCTGACCGAACTGGGTGCGATCGACAGCGAACGCCGTCTGAGCTCCATCGGTAAGCAGATGGCGCGGTTGCCGGTGGACGTGAAACTCGCGCGCATGCTGGTGGCCGCGCAGGCCGCGGGCTGCCTGCGGCCGATGCTGGTGATCGCGTCGTTCCTGGGCATCCAGGATCCGCGCGAGCGTCCGGCCGACGCGCGCGGCGCGGCGGACACCGCGCATGCGCAGTTCGCCGATGGCCGCTCCGAGTTCGTCGGCGTGCTGCGCCTGTGGGATGCCTATCGGCAGGCCCATGAAGACCTGACCCAGTCGAAGCTGCGCGACTGGTGCGTCCGCCATTTCCTGGGCTTCCTGCGCATGCGCGAGTGGCGCGAGCTGCATCGGCAGCTGCGTCTGCTGTGCGAGGAACTGGGCTGGAAGGAAGAAGACGCCGATGCCTCGATGGCGCCGCTGCTGGACGGCAGCCGTGCGCCACCGGTCGTGCGCGATGACACCGCCGCCGCGGTGAAAGCGACGCGTGGCCAGCTGCACCGCGCCGCGCGCTTGGCGCGGGAAGGCAAGACCGAGGCCGTGCCTGTGCCCGTCGCGGCGCGCGCGCAGCAGGACCAGGTGCCGGCCACTGGCGGCTACAGCGAGCGCACGCGTGCCAGCGCCTACCAGACCCTGCACCGCGCGCTGGTCGCCGGTCTGCCTACCCAGATCGGCCATCGCACGGAGAAGGGCGATTTCCAGGCGCCGCGACAACGCCGCTTCCTGCCATTCCCGGGTTCGACATTGTCCAAGCGACCGCCGCCGTGGCTGCTGGCGGCCAACCTGCTGGACACGCAGAAGGTGTGGGGCATGACCCTGGCCGCGATCGAGCCGGACTGGGTGATCGCCGAACTGCCACACCTGCTGTTGCGCAAGCATTTCGATCCGCATTGGTCGCGAGCGCAGGGGCAGGTGCTGGCCTCCGAGCAGATCAGCCTGTTCGGGCTGGTGCTCGCGCCGAAAAAGCCGGTGCACTACGGCCGCATCGCGCCGGGGGAAGCGCACGACATCTTCGTACGCCAGGCCCTGGTCACGGGCGAGATCAATACGCGCGCCGCGTTCGTGGCTGACAACCTGAAGACGCTGGAGCAGGCCCGCGAGGAAGAAGCCAAGCTGCGACGCGCCGGCCTGGTCGCCGACGAGGACTGGCAGGCGCGCTGGTACCTCGACCGCGTGCCGTCCGACCTCCATTCCGCCGCCGGCCTGGATGCCTGGTGGAAGACACTGCCGGCGGACAAGCGGCGCGCATTGCACTGGTCACTCGTGGACCTGTTGCCCGGCGAAGGCAGCGAGGAGGATCGCTATCCGAAGTATTTCGCCCTCGGCGATGCGCGGCTGCCGTTGCACTACAAATTCGAGCCGGGTGCGGCCGATGACGGCGTGACGCTGGAGGTGCCGTTGCACCTGCTCAATGCACTCGACCCAGCGCGGCTGTCTTGGCTGGCACCGGGGTTCGTCGCCGACAAGGCGGCCGGCCTGATCCGCAGCCTGCCCAAGGCGATGCGGCGCAACTATGTGCCGGCACCGGATTTCGGCCGGGCGTTCTTCGAGGCCTTCCCGAAGCCCGCTGCCGACGACATGCGCGGCGAACTCGCGCGCTTCCTGTCGCGTGCCACCGGCGTGGCCGTCACCGCCCTCGATTTCGACGAAACCGCGCTGGAACCGCACCTGCGCATGAATCTGCGCCTGCGCGAAGACCCGCGTGGCGGCGGTGAAGGCCGTGTGCTGGCCGAGTCGCGCGACCTTGATGCGTTGCGTGCGCGCTTCGGCGATCGTGCCGGACAAGCGTTCGCCGCGCGCGCTGGCCGCGAGATGGCGGCGACCGGCCTGCGCGAGTTCCCCGCGCAGGCGATTCCGCTGCAGGTGCCGGGCGAGGCCGGGGTGCCCGCGTACCCCGCGTTGCGCGATGACGGTGAGAGCGTGGCCCTGCACGTGTTCGCCGACCGCGCGCAGGCGCAGGCCGCACATCCGCTTGGCGTGCGTCGCCTGCTGGAATTCGCGCTGGCCGACAAGATGAAGCAGGCGCGGAAGCAGTTGCCGGTGTCGCCGAAGACCGGGTTGCTGTATGCCAGCATCGAATCGCAGGAGCGCCTGCGCGGTGACATCGTGGATGCGGCGATCAACGCCGTGTTGGCGGAAGGATTGGACGCGATCCGCGACCGTCCGGCCTTCGAGCAGCGGCGTGACGAGGCGGGCAGGCGCCTGTTCGGCGAAGCGATGGAGCGACTGAAGCTGGCGGACGCCATCCTGTCCGCCGTGGCGGAGCTGAAGCCGCAACTGGAGGCGCCGCTGATGGGATGGGCGCGCGGCAACCTGGATGACCTGCGCGAGCAGCTGGCGGCGCTGATGCATCCGGGCTTCCTGCGCGAGACGCCCGCCGATGCACTGGCGCAACTGCCGCGTTACCTGAAAGCGATGACGCTGCGAGCCGAACGTGCCAAACGCGATCCGGCGCGTGACCAGGCACGGATGCTTGAGCTCAAGCCCTTCGTGGATGCCTTGCAGGGCGCCTGTGCGTCCGGTGTGGCGCATGACGCCGGCTGGCAGGCGTTGCGCTGGGAACTGGAAGAACTGCGGGTGTCCGTGTTCGCGCAGGAACTCGGTGCGCGCGCGGGCGTGTCGCCGAAGAAGCTCGCGCAGCGCCTGCAGGCGCTGCGTGGTTGATGCACGTCGCGGACGTCAGTCGATGCGGGTGACCTTGGGCCTGGGCACATGTCCCTCGACCTGCAGATACCAGCCGCCCACGAGTCCCGGCGTAATGGTCACGTTCGCGTTGGAGATGCGCTTCATCGAGGTGTAGTCGCCCTCGGTGACGCGCCAACGCTGGCCGTTGGCGAGGGTGAATTCCGTGCCGCGGGTCCAGCCTCGCAACTCGCCCACGAGTGCGCTGGAAATGGATTTGACGCCTTCGTCCGAGAACGAAGCGCCCCGCACCTTCGTCGCGCTGTCTTCGCGCGCGGCCTTCACGACGGCCTGCTGGTCGTCGCTGAGCAAGCGGTTGAGCAGGTCGAGCTGTTGCCCGGTCAACTGGTCCAGGCCGGTGGCTTTCATCTGTTCGGCGGACAGCCGCTTCTCGATGGCGACGTACTCGCGGGCCTGCAGGGGCAGGGTGATGGCGAACAAGGCGGCTAACAGGAAAACACGGGTCGGGCGCATGGGCATCCTCGATGTGGGCATCACTTGATGCGGCGGACGGGGGCGGCGGTGTTGTAGCCGTCGATTTTCAGGAACCACTTGTTGCCGAAGCGGGAGGGCGTGATGTTCACGGTGGGGTCCTGGCGACGCACCCCGGCCAGGGAGGCAGCTTCGACCTGCTCCCAGACCTGTCCGTTGGCGAGCGTGTACTGGCGGCCCTGCGCGAAGCCGGTGAAGGCCCCCACGATGGTGCTCTTGATGGGCTCGGTAGTACCGAAATCGAAGAAGCCGCGTGTCTCCTGTTCAACTTCCTTGCGGCCTTCCTGCTTGGCCTGCTGTACGGCCTGCGCCGTCTGCTGGCCGACGCGACGCTGCAACCATTCGTCCAGCGCGGCGAGTTCGGCGGGGCTGAGCTTGTCCAGGCCGGCCGCCTTGAACTCCGTGTCGGTCATCGCCTCGCGCAGCTTGCCCAGGTGCGCGTCCTTCACGGTGTCCTGCGCGAACAACGGCGATGTAGCCGCCAGTAGTGCAATGGACAGAAACAAGCGGCTCATCTTCATGGTTGTTCCCTTGGGCGACTGGCCGGTAGTGTAGTCATTCTGGCGACGACTGACCGCCACGCCGAATTCCGATGACCCCCCCCGATCCCGACATCGCCACGCTGCTGCAGAGGCCCTCCCTGGAGGCGATACCTGCACCTCTGCGACATGCGCTCGCGGACGCCTTGGTCGCGCCGGGCGCCGGCGAGGAGATGCCCGATCCGGTGGGCGTGCTGGTGGACACGCTGGATATCCTGACGACGCTCGGTGCGGATGGCGATGTCATTCTCGCGGCGATCCTGCATGGGCTGCCGGCCGTGCAGCCCGCTGTCGCCAGGCAGGTACCCGGATTGGCCGACCTGCTGGAAGGCCAGGTGGCTGCGGCGCAGGTGTGGGCCCTGCACGCGGAACAGGCGCGCGGGGTGAATACCGAGGGCCTGCGCCGGTTGTTGCTGGCCATCGTGCGGGACCTGCGCGTGGTGCCGATCCTGCTGGCCCGCCAACTGGCCCGCATGCGCGCCGCCGGCAACCTGCCGGAGGAGGAGCGCCAGGCACTGGCCACGCTCACGCGCGACATCCATGCACCGCTGGCGAACAGGCTGGGCATCTGGCAACTGAAATGGGAGCTGGAAGACCTGGCGTTCCGTTACCTGCAGCCGCAGACCTACAAGCAGATCGCCACGCAGCTGGACGAGAAGCGTCTGGGGCGGGAGCGCTACATCGGCGGGGTCATCGAAGCGCTCCGCGCCGCTCTTGGCGAGAACGGCATCCGTGCCGACGTCAGCGGGCGGCCGAAACACATCTACAGCATCTGGCGGAAGATGCAGCGGAAGCAGGTGGCCTTCGACGAGCTCTACGACCTGCGCGCCGTACGCATCGCCGTGGACGACGTGGCGGCCTGCTATGCCGCGCTCGGTATCGTGCATGCGCTGTGGGTGCCGATTCCTAGCGAGTTCGACGATTACATCGCACGGCCCAAGGCCAACGACTACCGTTCGTTGCATACCGCGGTGGTGGGTCCCGAAGGCCGTACCCTGGAAGTGCAGATCCGCACGCACGAGATGCATGCGCAGGCCGAGCTGGGCGTGGCGGCGCACTGGAAATACAAGGAAGGCAAAGGCGGTGGAGACGCGTTCGACCGCAAGATCGCGTGGATGCGCCGGCTGCTGGACGGCGCGGCCGAAGGTGCCGCCGGTGACGGCGCGCTGGCGGGCGACCTGGATGCGGAGCTGGTCGAGGACCGCGTCTACGCGTTGACGCCGAAGGGCGAGGTCGTCGACCTGCCGCAGGGCGGCACCGTGCTCGACTTCGCATATCACGTGCACACGATGGTCGGGCACCGTACGCGTGGCGCGAAGGTCAATGGCCGCATCGTGTCGCTCAATCATGTGCTGCGCAGCGGCGACCGCGTCTGGATACTGACCTCGAAGGAACCGGAGCCGCGTCGCGACTGGTTGCTGCTGGCGAATGGATTCCTGGCCAGCGGGCGCTCGCGCGACAAGGTGCGGGCCTGGTTCCACAAGCTGGACCGGGCACGCAACCTGCAGGCGGGGCGCGAGCTGCTGGAAAAGGAGCTCAAACGGCTCGGGTTGCACCATGCCGACCTGACCGGTGCCGCGAAGAAATTCCATGCCGACAGCGTGGACGAGCTTTACATCCAGGTGGCCCTCGGCGATGTGGGGCCGCACCAGGTGGGCCGCGCGCTGCACGAGGAGCAGCGCGCCGCCGTCGAGCCCGACTCAACGTCGTTGCCGGTGCGCCGGCCTCCGAGGAGAGTCGCCGCGCCAGGCAAATCGAAGTTCACTGTGCAGGGCGTCGGCAACCTGCTCGTGCAATTGGCGCGCTGCTGCCAGCCGGTGCCGGGCGAACCCATCGCGGGGTATCTGACCCGTGTGCGTGGGGTCACCGTGCACCGCGCCGATTGCGCGGCGTTCGCGCGGCTCGCGGCCGCCAGTCCGCAGCGGGTGCTGCCGGTGGAATGGGGGCAGGCGGGCGGCGGTTACGAAGTCGACGTGCAGGTCATCGCGCTCGACCGCAAATGGTTGCTCAAGGACATCACCACGCTGATCGCGCAGGAAGAAGCCAACGTGCTGGACATCAACAGTCAGGGCAACCGCGCCAACGGGCGTGTTCATTTGCGGCTGCGCCTGAAGGTGGCCGATTTCGGCCAGTTGTCGACATTGCTGGGGAAGTTGGACGCGCTGCCGGGCGTGGAAGACGCGCGACGTTCAGGCTGACTGGTTATGCTGCGGGCGTGACCCGCGAAGACCACCATGACGCCGGACGGAGCCGTCGCATCGAGCCGCGCATCGACTGGACCCGCGCGCCGGCGCCGGAGATGTCATCCCGTGTCGCGCCGGTCCCCGCATGGCGTGGCCGACGTCATTGGCGCTGGGCAGCGGCATTGACCGTAGTCCTGATCGCGCTGGTCGTGATGCTGCGCCGCCCGCTGGCGGATGTACTGTGGCCGGAGACGCGCGTGCAGGCGTTGCTTGGCCAGGCGGATCATGCCCTGCACGAGGGGCGCCTGGATGCCACCGATGGCACGGGCGCGCGCCAGCTTTACGAAGCGGCCCAGGCGCTCGATGCGGATCGCAACGAGGCCGCGAAGGGCCTCGCGCGCGTCGCCCAAGCCGCCTTGCGCGCAGCGGGGCAGGCGCTGCAACAGAACCGCTTCGACGAGGCTCGCGCGCATCTTCTGTTGGCGCGTGAACTGCAGGTGCCGCGTCCACAGGCCGATGCGCTCGCCGCGCGCTTGCGCGCGCGCGAGGCCGAACACGCCGGCATTGACGGGGTGCTCCAGGCGGCCTTGCAGGCGCATGCCGCGCATCGGTTGTTGGGCAGTGACGATGCCGCGCTCCCGCTCTACCGGCGCGTGCTCACCCTGCAGCCAACACGCATCGAGGCGCTGGAGGGGAGAGAGGATGCGTTGTCCGATCTCCTCCAGGAAGCGAACAGGCATCTTCAGCGCCATGAACTCGCCGAAGCCGCGGCACGGATCGCGGCGGCGCGCGAATTCGACGCCGGCCATGTCGACCTGCCCCAGGCGGAAGCTGCGTTGACGGATGCGCTGGACGCGCGGCGACGCACCGGTGCACGGGATCTGGCCCGGGGACGGCTGGAGTCCGCGCGCTCGGCATACGAGACGGTACTGGCAGCAGCGCCGGAAGATGCCGCTGCGCGCCAGGGGCTGGAGCAGGTGGGCATCGGATACGCCCGGCAAGTGGAACGGCAGGCGGCCGATTTCCGTTTCGGGCCGGCAGAGCACTACCTCGGTCTGGCGCGCATGCTGGCACCGCAGTCCGCGCGCGTGGCCCAGGCCGAACAGGCCATGACGCGCGCGCGCGCGTCGCATCAGCGGCAGGGCAGGGAATCCAGGATGCCGGCGGGCGAGCGCGAACAGCGCGTGCGGGCCTTGCTCGCTGCCATGGAACAGGCCGAGACGAAAGGGCAATGGCTGACCCCTCCCGGGGAAAGCGCCTACGACACGCTGCGCGCGGCACAGGCGTTTTCGCCTGACCATCCCGCAGTCAGGCAGGCGGCGGCGCGACTGCTGCCAGCAGTCCGCGATTGCTACGAAGACGAGTTGCGTGCCAACCGCATCCGTCGCGCGCAAGCCTGCCAGCAGGCATGGCAGACCCTGCAGCCCCGCGATCCTGCGTTGGCCGATGTACGCAGGCGGCTGGCGGAAAAATGGATCGCGGTGGGTGACGAACGGCTGCGTGCGGGCGAGGTCGGTTTTGCCATTGACGCGCTGAGGCAGGCGCGCAGCCTCGATCCTCTGGCAAACGGATTCAGTGAGTTCGAGCAGCGTGTGCGCTCAGTGGCGGGCGAGAACTGATCATAGCCTCACGCCTTGGCGCTCAATGATCGCGCGATGGCTTCGATCTTGAGGGCGAGTTCCTTCCAGTGCCACTGCATCACGGAGGCGGCTCCCAGATCCAATCCTTGCGCAAGCTTGCCGTCACGCTTGTTCGCGATTAGCGCCGTCAACTGAGCTGCGATCGCATCACTGCGGTTCATGCATGACCAGCCTCGACGTAGTCCGGCAATGAACTGTGCGATGGCGTCATCTCCGTTGCCGAGATGGAGGATTGGACGGCAGGCCCCAAGATACTCGTAGATCTTTCCCGGCACCTGTGCCGGGTCCGCATTGCCGATACTGACAAGGATGTCAGCGTGCCGCTGTAGCTCCAGCGCGCAATTATGAGGAAGAAAGCCCAGCAGCCGGATCTGGTCGGGCAATTCTCGGGCGAACCGGAGGACGCTCGGTGGCAACGTCACTGAAGCAATGTTGAGCCTCGCTTCCGGAAGGCGTTGCAATGCCTCGAGCAGGGCTTCAGGTCTGCGGAAACTGTAGAAGCTGCCGGTATAGAGCAACTCTAGACGTCGTACGTCGTACGTGGCGGCACTGGATGCATCGCTACTTGAGAAAACAACAGCACCGGCGGCATGACCCTGGGTCACGACTGTTACGCGCTCCTTGCGCTCGTGCCGTTCCGCGAGAAGTGCTGCGGCAGCGGGGGTGGTGACCAGGATATGGTCGGCGAGGTTCGCCACGTCCCGCTCCAATCGCCAGGAGCGCTTCTGCCATCGGGGCGGAGTATAGGCTGCCAGTACCGGATCACCTAGGTCAGCGATCCATGGCAGGCCTCTGCGCTTCGCAATAAGACCGAGCTCAAGGGAGGTTGCGGGTTCATGCGAGCTGATGACGATGTCCGGGATGTCCGTTTCCAGAATTTTCTCCAAACGACGCCGGGCCCAAGGGAACCACTCGCCCCTTACATCAGGGAAAATGGCCATTGCTGCCGCACCCTGCAGGGTGTTGGAGAGTGCCTGCTTCCAGCCTTTTCCACTGCGTGGCGTCGTGACTGGAAGTCTGTAGGTGCCGACGGGTCGCGCGTCTGTTCGCGCGCTGCGTCGATGGCGGAGGTCTCTCAGTGCCGCCAGACCGCCACGCACTGGTCCGGCATACGTACGATGGAAACTGACCGAAGAGGGAAGGGCAGGGAGTCCTTGGGGCTCGCCGCCGAGATGGATGGTGAGTACGCTCACGCGATGTCCCTGTTCCGCCAGGTGGCGTGCCAGGTAGGCCCAGCGCAGCGACTGGGGCGACGGGCTGGGGGGGAATTCGTAGGCGATGACGAGGATGTGCATCTAGCGTAGATGGTTGCGACGTTGGTGCAGGAATGTGGCCTGGATACCAGGTACGGCCGATTCCATGGAGAAGTGGCGCCGGACATTCTCGCGCCCCTGGTGCGCAAGCGTGTCCCATAGGTGCCGATCGTCCAGCACGCGAATCACCGCATCGGCAAAATCGGACGCATTCCCTGCGATCAACACGTCCTGGCCATCCCTTAGGTGCATTCCCTCGATCGCATTCGGTGTCGCTATGGTGGGTAGGCCGAACGCCATGTACTGGTTGATTTTTCCCTTGACGCCTGCACCAAAGCGTAGAGGTGCCAGGCCCACGCAGCAGGAACGAAGCAGGCTCCCAAGATCGTGCAGGTGACCGTGAAACATGACGCCGGGCGGCAGCGGGAGATCGCCTGCGCAGCCTTCAAGGCCCAAGCCCACCAGATGCAGCTTGCATTCCGGGCGACGGACAAGAATTCGCGGCATGACCTCGGCCAAGAGCCAGCGCACGCCGTCAGCGTTGGGCGGATGGTGTGCACCCCCAACGAAGAGCAAGTGCGCGCCGCGTTCGCGGTGATGGGTTGGAGGTGGCAATTCGTGCACATTGGAAATGACTTCCACCTGCGCTTCCGGAAGCTCATCTTTCAGGATGCGGCGCTCGACATCGCTCACGACCCAGGTGACGTCCGCCTCCTGTACGGCATGCAACTCGTGGCGGCGGGTAGCGTTTGCAGCGAGGCGCATCAGCACGCTGCCACGGAGAGTTGCCTCGCGCAGCTCCCTGACATGGTGGAGGTCCACGGTGTCGAGTATCCGCAGTGTGTTCGGATTCACGCTGCGTACGAGAGGGAACCACTGCTGCGCCAGATGATATCGACTGACGATCACCGCATCGAAACTGATCTCCTGACGTTCAAACCAGTGCGCTGGTCCCTTAGCCGCCGGGGAAACGCAATGCACGCCGATCGCGCGCAAGCGATGACGATGTGCCGGATCGTCGATCCTCGAGGTGGTGAGGACGTGTACGGAGTGTCCCATCGCGACCAGTAGGCGCAACAGGTTGAACATCCTCAGGGAGCCTGAGTCGCGCGCCGGATCCGGTAGTTGCTCTTCCACCCACAACAGGGACATCGGGTGCATCGCACGCGGCATGATCAATTCAGCGATCTTCTGCTCGGGTTGCGGCTCTGCGGCGGAGGGAGGGGTGGAAGAGACAGAGGTTGGCGCGGAGGTCACTCGGGCGAGCAATGCCCGCCAGCCTCTTGAATGCAGCATGACCCTGGCGCGGTGCAGCCGGGATATGGCGGTTTGGAGGTGGTAGCGGAGCAGTCGAAGCACGAATCTCAGTCTGAATCAATGGATTTCGGCTTGTCGGCCATCCCCCTTGGGACTGCGCTAGACTCGCCCGAATTCCCATTGTCGCATCCCCTGTGGCCCGCAACGACTACGACGACGAAGCACTGGACGAAGACGACATCGACGACGGCGATGGGCCCGGTTGGCGTCAGCGCCTGCTGACCTGGGGCCTGGCCGCGGTGGGCCTGGGCCTGGGATTCCTCATCCCGTACACGCTGTATCTGAACCATCAGGTCACCGAGCGCTTCGGCGAGCTGCGCTGGCAGATCCCCACCCGTGTCTATGCGCGTCCGCTGCAGGTGGCGCCAGGGCTGGCGATGGATGCGCAGACGCTGAAGACCGAGCTCGATGCCGCGTCGTATCGCGACGATGGCACAGGCCAGGCTCCCGGCACCTACGCCCGGGACGGTGGTCGCTTCACCATTTCCAGTCGCGGCTACATCGACGTGGACGGCCGCGTGGCGCCCCGGCGTATCCAGGTGAGCCTGTCCAGTGGCCGGGTGGCGACGGTCCGCGACGTCGTGCGCAAGCAGAACCTGAAGGTGGCGCGGCTGGATCCGGCGCGCATCGCCACGCTGTACGGGCAGAAGCAGGAAGAGCGCCGGCTGGTGCGGCTGGAAGAAGTGCCGGAACTGCTTGTGACCGGCCTGCAGGCGGTCGAGGACCGTGATTTCAAGGATCACCACGGTGTCGACCTGTCGGGCATGGTACGCGCGGCTTGGTTGCTGGTGCGCTCGGGCGGCGATACGCGGCAGGGCGCCAGCACGCTGACGCAGCAACTGGCGCGAAGCGGGCTGCTGGGCATCGGCAAGGAACAGACGCCGACGCGCAAGTTCAACGAGATCCTCTATGCGCTGATCCTGGAAGCGCGCTACGACAAGCGCACCATCCTGGAGGCGTACTTCAACCAGGTCGACCTGGGCCAGCGCGGCAGCCAGGCGATCCATGGTGTGGCGGCGGGTGCGGAGTTCTGGTTCGGGCGCGATCTGGACAGCCTGACCACCGAACAGGTCGCGCTGCTGATCGGGCTGGTGAAAGGCCCGTCCTGGTACAACCCGCGGCGCAATCCCGAGCGTGCGAGGCAACGGCGCGACTACGTGCTGTCCAAGCTGCACGAAACCGGCCTGATCGACGATGCCGAGTACGAGCGCGCCCGCGCCGCGCCGCTCGGTGTCACCAAGACCCCGGGCATGGCGGCCGCCAACCGCTTCCCCGCTTATGTGGATCTGGTCCGCCGCCAACTGGCGCGCGACTACCCCGAGAGCGCGCTGCAAGGCGCGGGCCTCAGCGTGCTGACCGGCATGTCGCCGTCGGCGCAGGCCTATGCCGAAGCCTCGGTGATGCGAACGATCAAGGCACTGGAGAACAAGCGCCGTCCGCCGCTGCAGGCGGGCATGGTGGTGACCGACGTGCATGACGGTGACGTGCTGGCCGTCGTGGGCAGCCGCAACGTGTCCGAAGTCGGCTTCAACCGTGCCGTGGAAGCACAGCGGCCGGTCGGTTCGCTGCTCAAGCCGTTCGTCTACCTGCTCGCGCTTGCGCAGCCGGACCAGTATTCGCTGGCCTCATGGGTCGATGATTCACCGGTGACCGTACAGTTGGGCAAGAACCGGCGCTGGACGCCAGCCAATGCCGACCGTCGCAGCCACGGCACCGTGCGCTTGGTCGACGCACTGGCGCGTTCGTACAACCAGGCCACCGTGCGGGTGGGCATGAAGGTGGAACCGGATCGCCTGGCGCAGCTGATCCGCGTGCTGGCCGGTATCGAAGCCGAGCCGAATCCTGCCTTGATCCTCGGGGCGACCGACCAGAGCCCGTACGCGATGGCGCAGCTGTACCAGTTCCTCGCATCCGGCGGCGAAATCCAGCCGCTGCACGCGGTGCGCGGCGTGCTGGATCCGGATGGCAAGCTGCTCAAGCGCTACGACAAGACACCGGCGCCGGCACAGGAAGGCGATTCCATCGCCGCCAACCTCATCACCGTCGCCCTGCAGCAGGTGGTGTCCAGCGGCACCGGCCGGCAATTGGTCGGCGATGGCCTGGGCCGCTTGCAGTCGGCCGGCAAGACCGGTACCAGCAACGATGGTCGCGACAGCTGGTATGCCGGCTACACCGGCGATCACCTGGCCGTGGTGTGGATGGGCAATGACAAGAACGAACAGACCGGCCTGTACGGTGGCACGGGCGCGATGCGCGTGTGGTCCGGATTGTTCTCCCGCCTGCCCACCGCACCGCTGAAGGTTTCTGACAAGGGCCTGGACTGGCAGTGGGTAGTCGCCTCCAACAGCACCGATCCGGGATGCCCCGGCGCGCGCCAGTTGCCGTTCGTGTCCGGCTTCGCGCCCGCCTATGCCGCCTGCGTGGTCGAGCAACCGGTGATCGAGGGCGAAGAGCAGGAAGGCGGCGGATGGCGCAGCTGGTTCGGCCTGGACCGGAAGGAAGAAGCCGCGCCGCCACCCGAAGAGACTCCCCCGCAGCAGCCGTGATCATGAAGTACGTATTCCTCCTGTTTCTGATGTTGCTGGCCGGTTGCGTGTCCGCACCCGTACCGGAAACGCCGGTCGCCCGCGACCCGATGACGCCCGGGCAACGCGTCGCCGCCATCCATGCCGCGGCGGGCGATGATGACCGCGAACTCGCCGTACAGCCTCTGCGCGATCCGCAGGTCGAGGATCTGCGCGAACAGGCACAGCAGGCGCGTGCGGCGGGCAATGTCTCCGCGGCGGCCGAGGCGCTGAACCAGGCGCTGCTGCTGGTGCCCGAAGATCCCGCCGTGTTGCAGGAGCGCGCCGAAGTCGCCCTGCTGCAGGGCGACTTCCCTCGGGCCGACACGCTGGCACAACGTGCTTTCGAGTTGGGTTCCCAGGTGGGGCCCCTGTGCCGCCAGCACTGGGAGACCGTGCGCCAGGTCCGCCAGCATGAACTCGCGGTGCAGCCTTCGCTGCCCTCCCGACATACGCCCGAAGACGCCGCGCAGCATGCGGCACGCGCGGCGACCACCCAGGCAGCGGTCACCGATGCCGAGAGCCGGCGCGATGCGTGCACCGTGCCGGTGATCGAGCGCATGTGAGGGCGCCGCGTCCGCTGCGACGCGGTACCCTTGCAGTCGCACGCCGCTTTCCGTTTCCACGATGTCCCAGCTAGCCCAGGCCAGCCGCGACGCCCTCAGCGAGGGTGGCGCGCTGGCGGAACGACTTGATGCCTTCGCGCCCCGCGACGCCCAGCAGCGACTGACGGCGGCGATCGCCGATGCCTTCGAGGCGCGCGACGTACTGCTGGCCGAAGCCGGCACCGGCACCGGCAAGACCTTCGCCTATCTCGTCCCGGCACTCTTGTCCGGGCTGAAGACCATCGTCTCCACTGGCACGCGCGCGTTGCAGGACCAGCTTTACCATCGCGACCTGCCGCGTGTGCGGGATGCGCTCGGGGTCGCGGGCCTGAAGTCCGCGCTGCTGAAGGGCCGCAGCAACTACCTGTGCCGCTACCGCCTCAACCAGGCCAAGGGCGATCCGCAGGCGTTGCGCACCACCTTCACCAGCCGCGAGCAGGTGGACCAGTTCCAGCGCGTCGTCGCCTGGGGTGGGCGCACGAAGTTCGGCGACATGGCCGAACTGGCCGCGCTGCCGGACGATTCCCCACTGCTGCCGCTGGTCACCTCGACCATCGACAACTGCCTGGGCAGCGAATGCCCGTTCTGGGACGACTGCTTCGTGGTGCAGGCGCGGCAGCGCGCGCAGGCCGCCGACATCGTGGTGGTGAACCATCACCTGCTGCTTGCGGACCTGGCGCTGAAGCAGGAAGGCTTCGGCGAGATCCTGCCCGGCGCGCAGGCCTTCGTCATCGATGAGGCGCATCAGTTGCCCGAACTCGCCGCCAATTTCTTTGGCGAAGGCTTCGGCATGCGGCCCCTGCAGGAACTGGCGCGTGACTGCCTGGCCGAATCGAAAGACGCGGCTGGCGCGCTGTCGGCCCTGCAGCCGCCGGTGCGCGCGCTGGAGCAGTCCTTGCGTGAATTGCGCGCGGCGATGGAAGGGCTGCCGGTACGCGGCACCCGCGAGCGCTTGCTGGCGAAACCGGAGGTGGCGACAGGCTTCGACGCGCTTGCCGGCGCGCTCGGCGACCTGTCCGCGGCCCTTGCTCCGCTGGCGGCTGCATCGCTTGGACTGGAAGCCTGCGCGGCGCGAGCGAAGGAATTCGGCACGCGGCTGTCGCGCTGGTACGAAGCACCGTCCGGTGGGGGCGCGTTTGACGAGGAAACCTCCAAGGCCGACGTCGCCAACGACGTGCTGTGGTACGAATTGACCCCGCGTGCCTTCCGCTGCCAGCGCACGCCGCTCGATGTTTCCGGCCCGCTGCGCCAGCACCGCGAGCAATCGCGCGCGGCATGGGTATTCACCTCGGCCACGCTGGCGGTGGGCGGTCGCTTCGACCATCTCGCCGTGCGGCTGGGGCTGGACGATCCGCCCACGTTGCTGCAACCCAGTCCGTTCGATTGGCCTCGCCAGGCGCTGTGTTACCTGCCCACCGGGCTGCCGGATCCGAATGCACCGGGTTACGGCCAGTCGTTGATCGCCGCACTGAGGCCCGTGCTGGAAGCCTCGCAGGGGCGCGCGTTCCTGCTGTTCGCCTCGCATCGTGCCCTGCGCGAGGCGGCGGAGGCGCTGCGTGGCGGACCGTGGCCATTGTTCGTGCAAGGCGAAGCGCCGCGCGGCACGCTGCTTGAGCGTTTCCGTGAATCCGGCAACGGCGTGCTGCTGGGCGCGGCGAGTTTCCGCGAAGGCGTCGACGTGGTCGGCGATGCCCTGAGCGTGGTGGTGGTGGATAAGCTACCGTTCGCAGCGCCGGATGACCCGGTGTTCGAAGCGCGGCTCGAAGCGGTGCGTCGCGCCGGCGGCAATCCCTTCCGCGATGAGCAACTGCCGCAGGCGGTGATCGCGCTGAAACAGGCGGTCGGGCGGCTGATCCGCAGCGAGACCGATCGTGGCGTGCTGGTGCTGTGCGATCCGCGCCTGACCGGCAAGCCTTATGGGCGCGTGTTCCTGGATTCGCTGCCGCCGTTCCGGCGCACGCAGCGGGTGCAGGACGTGCAAGGGTTTTTCGGCGTCGAGGCCGCGCCGGAGCCGGCGGCGGCAGCCGGTGAAGGTGGCGATGACTGGTTCGCCGACGCCCGCTTCTGAGCGCGTCGCGGATCGCAGCGTTTAAGCTAGGCACCTCACGAACTCCCTGTCGCCCATGAAGCTGCTCGCCTTCGAGACCGCCACCGAAGCCTGTTCCGTCGCCGTGTACGTCGATGGCGAGGTGCGCGAACGTTTCGAGGTCGCGCCGCGTCGGCACGCCGAACTCGCCTTGCCGTGGGCGGAAGAGTTGCTGGCGGAAGCCGGTATCGCGCGCGCGCAACTGGATGCCATCGCCCTCAGTCGCGGCCCGGGTGCATTCACTGGCGTGCGCCTGGCCATCGCGCTGGCGCAGGGCATCGCGCTGGCGCTGGATCGACCGCTGGTGCCGGTATCCACGCTTGCCGTGCTGGCGTCGCAGGTGCCGGCGCCCCGCGTGACGGCGGGCGAATGCGGCTGCGATGTCGGCATGGCGCATGCGATCCTGGCGGCCATCGATGCGCGCATGGGCGAGGTCTACACGGGCGCGTTCGTGCATCGTGGCGACCGTTTGGAAGCCACGTCAGCCGAAGCCGTGGTGGCGCCGGCCGACTATGCGCTGCCGGGCGCGGACAATGACTGGATAGGCGTGGGCACGGGATTCGCCGCAGCCGACGGCGTGCTCGCCGCGCGCCTGCAGGAACGCTTCCGCCGCGTCGATGCGCAGGCGCTGCCGCATGCCGCCGATCTCGCGCGACTGGCGGCCGACGCCTTGCGCCGTGGCGAGAGCATCGCGCCCGAGCACGTCGAACCGGCCTACCTGCGCAACAACGTCGCCCTCACCCTCGAAGAGCAGAAGGCGCTGCGCGCCTCGCGCTGAAGGTCAGCACGCTACTCGTCGCGTACTTCACCGCCCGCCAGGAAGCGCCAGGTCCGGGTGACATGCAGGATGTCGACGTTCTCGGCGGTTTCCGGCAGTGGCGGGAACGGCGAGGATAGCTGCACGATGCGCTGCGCGGTGGAATCCAGCAGGGGGATGCCGCTGGACTGGATGATGCGGGTCTGTTCCACGCTGCCATCGCGGCGCACCGCGACGCTGATCACCAGCGTGCCGGCCAGACGCTTGCGGCGTGCTTCGTCGGGATAGTTGAGATTGCCCACGCGTTCGGCGCGATCGACCCAGGCACGCAGGTAGTTCGCGTAGACGTATTCCTTGGTGCTGGCCGACACGAACTTGCGCTTCGGTCGCTTGGCGTAGAGCTCCGAGCGCAGGTGGTATTCGGCGGCGAGCCGTGCCATCTCGGCATCGCGCTGCACCTTCTGTTCGCCCTGGGGAAGCTCGGGCCGGTCGGGTTGCGGGCGCGCTTCCGGTGCCGGTGCGCGGACTTCGCCGTCGCGGGTGGTGACGACGCGGCTCTCGGGGGGGGGCACCGGGGCGGTGGTCTGGGCGCGCAATGGCTGTGGGGCCAGGCCGGTATCGGGCTGCGGAATCCAGCCGGCCTGGCTGTCGCGCGGGCGCTTGGCCTGGTCGTGTTCGCCGCCGCCTTCCTGGTTCGCGGCGGCCAGGAAGTCGGCTTCCTTCGGCGTCAGCGGCGTACTGGTCTGGCTGAGGATGACGTCCAGCGTCGGCATCACGGGCGCGGCATCGTCGAGCGCGAAGCCCACGCCCAGCACCAGCAGGCCATGCACGATCAGCGACAGGGCGAGGGTGGCGCCGAGGCGTTCGTTCGCGCCGATCTTCGGCGGCGTCACCGGGACAGCGGACATCTCAGGCCAGCTTCTTCTCGATGACGTCGAACAGCAGGCCGGCGATGTTCAGGCCGAACTGCGCGTCCAGCTCGCGCAAGCAGGTCGGGCTGGTGACGTTGACCTCGGTCAGGTAGTCGCCGATCACGTCCAGCCCGACGAACAGCATGCCGCGGCGCTTCATCTCCGGGCCCACCTGCGCCGCGATCCAGCGGTCGCGTTCGCTCAGTGGTCGGCCTTCGCCGCGGCCACCCGCCGCGAGGTTGCCGCGGAACTCGTCGCCCTGCGGGATGCGGGCCAGCGCATAGTCGACGGGCTCACCATCGACCAGCAGCACGCGCTTGTCGCCGTCCTTGATGCCGGGGATGAAGCGCTGTGTCAGGGTCAGCCGGCCGTCCCCGACCAGCGTTTCCAGGATGACGTTGGTATTGGGGTCGCCGGTCTTCACGCGGAAGATCGAGCGTCCGCCCATGCCGTCCAGCGGCTTGAGCACGGCCTCGCCATGTTCGGCGACGAACGCCTTGAGCGCGGACGGATCGCGGCTGACCAGGGTGGGTGGGCAGCACTGCGGGAAGAGCAGGGCGGCCAGCTTCTCGTTGTAGTCGCGCAGGCCCTGCGGGTCGTTGACGATCAGCGCGCCTGCCTGCTGGGCGATACCCAGCACGTGGGTGTCGTAGAGGTACTGGTCGTCGACGGGCGGATCCTTGCGCATCAGCACCACCTGGCCCGGACCGAACGCCAGTTCGCGCGCATCACCCAGGGTGTACCAGTCCGTCTTGTCGTCCCTGACAGTCAGTGGGGCGACCTGTGCGCTGGCCTGCCCGTCCCGCAGGGCGAGCCGGCCCGGGACGACGTAAAGGAGGCGATGGCCGCGCCGCTGGGCTTCCAGCAGCATGGCGAAAGTGGTGTCCTTGGCGATCTTGATGGACCCGATCGGATCCATGACGACGACGACGTCCAGCGGCATGGGGGCGGTTCTGCAGGAGACGCAGGGATGGTATCAGGCGGCGCGCAGTCCACGTCCCGGCACTGGCGGAACACCGCGTTTGCCGGGTCGCCGCAAAATTGAGACGCAGTTCGCATCGCGCCGTTCAGCGGCAGGGGCGCTGAAGGTGTCGCTTGACAGTGCGCAAGGGGATTGGGATATAAGTAGCAACGCAGCGGGGCCGGTTCGTCAATGAAGCGCCGCGCGCATGGGGAAATCAGGTAATGACGCAGAACGAAGGCCAGGCCGGTGGACTCCACGGCCTACGGGTCATGGTGATTGATGACTCGAAAACGATCCGCCGCACCGCGGAAACCCTGCTCAAGCGCGAGGGTTGCGAAGTCGTGACCGCGACGGACGGCTTCGAGGCCCTGGCCAAGATCGCCGACCAGCAGCCGCAGATAATCTTCGTGGACATCATGATGCCGCGCCTCGACGGGTATCAGACCTGCGCGCTGATCAAGAACAACCAGGTGTTCAAGTCCACGCCGGTCATCATGCTGTCGTCCAAGGACAGCCTGTTCGACAAGGCGCGCGGGCGCATCGTCGGCTCGGAGCAGTACCTGACCAAGCCGTTTACGCGCGAGGAACTCCTCGACGCCATCCGCGCCCACGTCAGCACCTGAGGGGGCTGGCGGCATGGCGACCATTCGCACTGAACGCACAGGGGGCGGGCCATGATCCGCACACCGTTCGATACGCTCGCCGAGTACGAGCGCCGCAGCCTGGCGCACGCCGTGGCGCAGCCGGCGCGGGAAATCGCGCAGGACCAGTACCGTGGCGTCGGCTACCGGGTCGGCAAGCGCCGGCTGATCTCCAATTTCGGGGAAGTGGTGGAAATCGTGCAGATGCCGCCGGTCACGCCCGTGCCGGGCGCGCACCCGTGGCTGCTGGGCATCGGCAACCTGCGCGGCAACCTGTTCCCGGTGGTCGACCTGAAGCAGTTCCTCGAGGGCGAGCGCACGGTACTGCATGAAGGACAGCGCGTACTGGTCATGCGTCAGGCCGGTGGCGATGTCGCGCTGACCATCGACGAATTGTACGGGCAGCGCAGCTTCCATGAATCGCAGCAGGTCGAGCCGGGGGAGCTGGCAGACGGCCGCTACGCGCATTTCATCGAGCGGGCCTTCGCGAGCGACGACCAGCGATGGGGCGTTTTCGCGCTGGGACTGCTCGCGCGCACGCCCGAATTCCGTCAGACCGCGCTTTGAGCGCGGACAACAAGAACAATCCAGGGGTTGAACGATGAGCACTGCGACGGATTCTCCCAGCGCCAGCAAGATCGGCAGTTTCGGCAACAGTTTCTGGTTGCTGCTGCTCGCGCTTTCAGTGCTGGTCTTCGGTGCAAATACCGGCGTGGCCACCTACCAAGGCAGCCGGTTGTCCGGTGCCAGCACTGGCGCATCCGACATGCGCGTGCTGTCGCAGCAGCTTGCCAACCAGGGTCGCGAGGCCGTGGCCGGCAATGCCGAAGCCTTCAAGGCCTTCAAGGAGACCAAGCAGTCGGTCGAGTCCACCGTCTCCGACCTGCAGAGCCGCTTCGGCAGTGAAGGCGCCATCGCCGGTCCGCTGGCCAAGTTGACCACCACCTGGGCGCCGCTGGGCAAGAACGCCGACCAGATCGTGACCTCCGAAGCCGCCGTGCTGGCGTTGGCCGGCAACGCCGACCGTTTCGCGACCCAGGTGCCCAACCTGCAGGCGCAGCTCAATGAAGTCGTCCGCGCGATGTCCGCTGGCGGGGCGCCTTCGTCGCAGATCTACAGCGCACTGCAGCAGGTCGTGCTGGCCGGCACCATGGCGCGCCGCGTGACGGAAATCCGTGCCGGTGGCGCGGGTGCTGCCACTGCCGGTGACGCGCTGGGTCGCGATGCCGTGCTGTTCGGCCAGGTACTGGAAGGCCTGCGCAACGGCAACCCCGACCTGGGCATCGCGGCCGTCCGCAATGGCGCCGCCCTGTCCGCGCTGGACAATTCGCAGACCCTGTGGACTGCGATGAAGAAGGACCTGGATGCCATCCTGGCCAGCTCGCGCAACCTCTTTGCCGCGCAATCGGCCGCCGCCGCGCTGACCAACGGCTCGGGCCAGATGCTCCAGGACAGCACCAACCTGTTCCAGGCCTTCTCGGCATTCGGCTCGGTCCGCGACACGCGCCTGTTCCCGAACTTCTGGCTGGGCATCGCCTCGGGTATCGCGGCGCTGATCTCCATCATCGGCCTGCTGTGGTCGCTGTACCGCACCCGTCAGCGCGAGCAGGAAATGCGCTACCAGACGCAGGTGGAATACAACAGCCGCAACCAGCAGGCGATCATGCGGCTGCTGGACGAAATCAGCTCGCTGGGTGAAGGCGACCTGACGGTGAAGGCCTCGGTGACCGAGGACATGACCGGCGCCATCGCGGACGCCATCAACTACGCCGTGGACGAACTGCGCAATCTGGTGACCACGATCAACGACACCTCCGTGCAGGTGGCGGCATCGACGCAGGAAACCCAGGCCACCGCCCTGCAGCTGGCGGAAGCCGCCGGCCACCAGGCCGACCAGATCACCACCGCATCCGACCGCATCAGCGAAATCGCGACCAGCATCGACCAGGTGTCGAAGAACTCCACGGAGTCGGCCGAAGTGGCGCAGCGCTCCGTGCAGATCGCGACCGAGGGCGCGGGCGTGGTACGCGAAACCATCCGCGGTATGGACCAGATCCGCGACCAGATCCAGGAAACCTCCAAGCGCATCAAGCGCCTGGGCGAGTCCTCGCAGGAAATCGGCTCGGTGGTGGAACTGATCAACGACATTTCCGAACAGACCAACATCCTGGCGCTCAACGCCGCCGTGCAGGCCGCCTCGGCCGGTGAAGCGGGCCGCGGTTTCGCGGTCGTGGCCGACGAAGTGCAGCGCCTCGCCGAACGTACCTCCGGTGCTACGCGCCGCATCGAATCGCTGGTGCAGACCATCCAGGCCGATACCAACGAAGCGGTCAGCTCGATGGAGCAGACGACGGCCGAAGTGGTGTCCGGTGCGCGCCTGGCCGAGGACGCAGGCACCGCGCTGGGTGAGATCGAGCGTGTGTCGAACGACCTGAACAACCTCATCAAGGGCATCTCCGGCGCCGCGCAGCAACAGTCCGTCGCCGCGCTGGACATCACCCAGACCATGGGCGTGATCCGCCAGATCACCTCGCAGACGTCGCTGGGTGCGGGGCAGACGGCCGAATCCATCGGTCACCTGGCGCAGCTGGCCGCGGACCTGCGCCGTTCGGTCGCCGACTTCAAGCTGCCGGGCTGAGGACGGGACGCACTGCATGAACTTCCTACGCCATCCCGCCTGCCAGCAGCGCAAGGCTGACGGTCCTGCCGTCGCCGCGGGAGCCTGCCCATGAGTGCGCTGCGCGAAGCCATGAGCCACGCCGTGCTCGGCTGGGTCAAGCCCGAACTGGACGAGACCCTGCGCCTGGTGCGGCAGGAAATCGAAGCCTTTGTCGAAACGCCCGCCGACACCAGCCGCATGCGCTTCTGCGCCGGCTACCTGCACCAGGTGCAGGGCACGCTGCGCATGGTGGAGTTGTATGCGCCCGCGATGGTCGCCGAAGAGCTGGAACTGCTCGCCAAGGCGCTGCAGGAAGGCGGCGTGGCCGACCGTGACGAAGCCTGCTCCACCTTGATGCGCGGCGCGGTGCTGCTGCCGGACTACCTGGAGCGGCTGCAGGACGGCCACCGCGACATTCCCATCGTGCTGCTGCCGTTGCTCAACGAGATCCGCGCTTCGCGCGGCGCATCGGGCCTCAACGAAAGCATGCTCTTCCCGCCGGGTGCCCGCGACGACGCGACGCCCAGCGAGGCCGAGATCGACCACGCACGCAGCAGCCTCAGCGGGCGCAATCGTGAACTGCTCGACACCGTCGGCAATGCGGTCAAGGAAGAGCTCCTGCGCGTGAAGGACGCGCTGGACCTGCACCTGCGTACCGGCAGTGAGGCGCGCGAACTCGAATCGCAAGTGGCCGAGCTCGGCAACGTGGCCGACACGCTGGGCATGATGGGCTTGGGCGTGGCGCGCGATGTGGTGATGCAGCAGCGCGACACCCTGCGCGAAGTCGTGGCGGGCGCCCGCCCTGCGGACGAAGGCACGCTGCTCGATGTCGCCGGCGCATTGCTGTACGTCGATGCCTCGCTGGACGACCAGGTCGCGCACCTCGGCAGTGCCGGCGACGCGGCACCCGATCCCAGCACCGCCGAATCGCAACGCACGGTCGAAGTGCTGGCGCAGGAGGCCATCATCAATTTCGCCGGTGCGCGCGAGCGTTTCGTCGCATTCATCGAAACCAACTGGGACCACGCCGAACTGACCGACGTGCCGCGCCTGCTGGACGAGGTCGCGGGCGCGCTGCGCATGCTCGAACTGGCGCAGGCGGGCGATTACGTCATCGGTGTGCGCCGCTATGTCAGCGGCGAGCTGATCGGCAAGAAGCGCGTGCCCGGTGGCCAGCAGCTGGACACCCTGGCCGATGCGATGGCCAGCCTCGAGTACTACCTGGAAGCGTTGCGCGAGCGGCGCCCCAATCGCGAGGACATCCTCGAGATCACCCGCGGCAGCCTGGAAGCCCTGCGCTACTGGCCGCTGCCGCCCGAAGCTCCGGCTGAAGAAGCAACCCCGCCGGTCGCGGTGGCACCCGTCGTCGCGCCGGTCGCCGAAGCGCCCGTCACCGAAGCGCCCCTGGCCGACGCAGCGTCCATCTCCGCAACGGAAGCACCCGCGCCGATCTCGTTCGCCGGGCTGTCGCTGGAACCGATCGACGCCGCACCCGCCGTGTCTTCGCCCGGCAGCGCCAATCCGTTCGATCCGGTCGGCTTCGAAGAAGCAGACGGTGATGCCGAGGCGGCCTCGCCGGTGTCCGTTCTGGAAGACACCGTCGCGCCCGTCGTGGAAGCCGGCGATGCGCCTGTTGCCGGGGATCACATCGAAACCCTCGCGGACGTGTCCGAGGCGACACCGGACATCGCCGGTACCGATGCCGACACCGATGCGCTGCCCGACCTGCGCCACGAGATTGCCGCTGCGGCGGCCGCGCTGCCGGCGACGGGCGTCGTGGGCGGCTTCGACGGCGATGCCACGGATATCGACGACGAGATCCGCGACGTCTTCCTCGAAGAGTTCGACGAGGAAATCGTCAACCTGCGCCAGCTGCTGCCGGCCTGGCGCAGCAACCCCGAAGATTTCGATCGCCTGCGCCCGATACGCCGCGTATTCCATACCCTGAAGGGCAGCGGACGCCTGGTGGGTGCCAAGACGCTGGGCGAATTCAGCTGGAAGGTCGAGAACATGCTGAACCGCGTGCTCGACCGCACGCGCGCGCCGAGCCACGCAGTCGAAGCCCTGCTGGAGCAGGCCTGCGACGCGCTGCCGCAACTCAACGCCGCGCTGCGCGGCCAGGGCAGCGTGACGGCCGACCTGGCCGGCCTGCAGGACGTGGCGGATCGCCTGGCCGCGGGTGAAGAAGCGTACTACAGCGCGCAGCCGACAGTACTGGACGAGGAAGCGGACTTCGTCGAGCCGACGTTGGCGCAGACGGCCGCGCCGGTGGTCGAAGACGTGCCTGCGGTGTTCGAGCCCGAAACCGAAGGCACGCCGGCGTCCGTCGATGCGGTGCTGCGCGAGATCCTGGAAACCGAAGTCGACAACCATCTCGACATGGTCGATACCTGGCTGCAGAAGGCCCAGGTGGAGGCCACGCCGGTCACGGAAGAACTGCTGCGCGCCGTGCACACCATGAACGGTGCGCTGGCGATGGCGGACGTACCGGAAATCACCGATGTCACCTCGTCGGCGGAGCAGTACGTCAAACGCCTGCTGTCGGCGGGCGAAACACCGCCGCCCGAAGGTGTAGCCGCACTGGCCGACACCGCGCAGGCGATCCGCCGCAGCATCGCGGCCTTGCAGGCGCCGTCGCCGCGCATCCCGGTATTCGCGGCGCTGGCGGGCCAGCTCGCCGCGCTGCGCGACAGCCTGCCAGACCTGCGACATGGCGCGCAGATCGTCGACGACGCGCACCAGGGCACCTATGTCGGGCAGATGCCGACGATCGCACCGCCGGTCGCACCGTCCGACATCGAACTGTCCGCGCTGGACCTGTCCGCGTATCTCGACAGCGACGCCGCCAACGGTGCGGGCGATCTTGCCGCGACCGGAATCGCGGACGATGCCACGCCGGAAGAACCGGCCGTCGAGACGGCCGATGCCGCACACGATGCCGCGATGCCCGCGGGGGAATCCGCCCCGGTGGACGTGGGGCAACCCGCATCGCAGGGCGTGACGTTCTACGACATCGACTACCGCATCCTGCCTCGGGCACGGCAATCGGAAGTCGAACACGCGACACCGCCGGAAGAGGTGGGCGAAGACGTTCATGCGGAGGTGGCGGATGACGCCATGATCGGCATGGAGTCCTCCACCGTTGCCGACGCGTCGACGGAAGCTTCCATGGAGGCGCAGGAAGAAGATGCATTCGCCGCGCCGATCGATGACGCCCTGGTGGTGGACGCCGATCTGCCCGCGTTCCTGGTCGAAACCGATGCTGTCGCTGTCGATACGACACCGGTTCTCGACGACGCGAACGAGGATGTAGCGGTTGCCGAAGGGACCGCACGCGTGGACGACATCACCGACGCGAACGAGCTCGCTGACGTTCCGGTGGCGGATGCTCCGGAAGCCGGCGAGCCTGATCCGATGGAAGTGCCGGGCGACGTGGTCGCGATCGCCGATGCCTCCGACGAAATACCGTCCAGTGCCGATACCGCGGATGCGCCGGTGGCGACACTGGATCACGACGTCACGATGGATGACGCAGCACTGCCTGTCGTCGAAGAACGGGATTCCGCGGAGCAAAGTGCCGAGGCTCCCGCAGTCGAGGGTATTTCCCTCGAAGAGGCGGCGACCGAAGAGCCTGCCGACGTGGCGACCGGCTTCGATGCCACCGTGGAAGAGCCGTTGGTGGATGACGCCGTCGCGGCGGAGCACGCGCCTGTCGAAGACGTTGCCGAGCCGGTTGAAGCAGTGGAAGACGCGGCAGTCCTCGAAGCTGCCGAACAAGCGCCGTCCGATGTCGTCGCCTCCATGGAAGTCGAGGAGTCTGCCGTGACCAGTGCACCCGCCGACATGCCGGAACCGGAAGAAGCCCTAGACCTGACCGGGCTCGACCTGGACCTGGTCGAGATCTTCATCGAGGAAGGCAATGACCTGCTCGACCACTCCGACGATCTGATCGCCAAGTTGCGGGAAACGCCGGAAGACCGCGCGCTGATCATCGGCCTGCAGCGCGATCTGCACACGCTCAAGGGCGGCGCCCGCATGGCCGGCATCCACGCCGTGGGCGACCTGGGCCACGCGATCGAATCGATGCTGGAATCGATCGCCGGCCAGCGCACCGAGCTGGACCGTCGCGCCATCCAGTTGCTGGAGCGCGGCTTCGACGCGCTGCACGCCCAGCTTGCCCGCGTCACCGCGCGTCGCGCCGTCGCCATTCCGGACGGCATGATCGCCGAGTTCAATGCGCGCGCCCGCGGCATCGAACTGCCCGATGCGACAACGGCAGCCGATGCATCCACTGCGCCGGTCGAACTGGCACCGCTGTCGGCGCCGATCGAAACCGAAGTCGCGGCCCCGGTGGAAGAAGAGTTCTTCCCGATGGGCCAGCAGGAGCAGGTGCGCGTGCGCGCGGACCTGCTGGATCGCCTGGTCAACAACGCCGGCGAAGTCGCGATCTACCGCGCCCGCCTGGAGCAGCAGCTGGGTGCGTTCCGCGGCGCGATGGCCGAGTTGGACCGCACCAACATCCGTATGCACGACCAGTTGCGTCGTCTCGATCTGGAGACGGAGGCACAGATCGTCGCCCGCTACCAGCGCGAGCACGACAAGCAGGACCCGACGTTCGATCCGCTGGAACTGGACCGCTTCTCCACGCTGCAGCAGCTCAGCCGCGCGCTGGCCGAATCGGCGGCGGACATCAGCGGCCTGCAAGGCGTGCTCGACGACCTGGCGCGCCAGTACGACGGCCTGCTGCAACAGCAGTCGCGCGTGAGTTCGGAGCTTCAGGATGGCCTGATGCGCGCGCGCATGCTGCCGTTCGAAGGCATCGTGCCGCGCCTGCGTCGCGTGCTGAGGCAGGCCGCCACCGAGACGCACAAGCAGGTCAGCCTGCAATTCTCCGGAACGCACGGCGAAATGGATCGCAACGTGCTGGACCGCATGACCGCGCCGCTGGAACACCTGCTGCGCAACTCCGTCGCGCACGGGCTGGAATCACCCAAGGAACGCCGCAAGGCCGGCAAGCCGGAAGAAGGCACCGTGCACGTGGCGCTGCGCCGGGAAGGTTCTGAAATGGTGCTGGAGGTGTCCGACGACGGCGCCGGCCTCAACCGTGATGCCATCCGCAAGCGCGCCGAGCAGCGCGGTCTGCTGCAGCCGGGCGCGGTGCTGCCCGACAGCGCCCTGGACCGCCTGATCCTGGAGCCCGGGTTCAGCACCTACGACCAGGTCAGCCAGTTGGCGGGCCGTGGCGTGGGCATGGACGTGGTGTACAACGAAGTGCGCCAGCTGGGTGGTTCGCTGGAAATCAATTCGGTGCCGGGCAAGGGCGCGACCTTCACCCTGCGTCTGCCGCAGACGCTGGCGGTCAGCCAGGCTGTGTTCGTGCAGATTGGCGAAACCCAGTTCGCGGTGCCTGTGGCGGCGGTCAGCGGCATCGGCCGCATCAGCCACGCACGCTTCAGTGCAGGAGCAGGCAGCTACCACTACGCCGGCGAGGATTATCCGCTCTACAACCTGGGCCACCTGGTGGGACAGGGGCCGGCCAAGGCGGAAGGCCAGCCGCAGGTGCCGCTGTTGCTGGTGCGCGCGGGTGATCTGCGCGCCGCCGTCGCGGTCGACCAGGTGCTCGGCAATCGCGAGATCGTGGTCAAGCCGGTGGGGCCGCAGATCGCGTCCATCCCCGGCATCTACGGCGCCACGATCACCGGCGACGGCAGCGTGGTGGTGATCCTGGATGCCGCGCCGCTGGTGCGCCGCCACCTGGCGCAGCCGCAGCAGCCGACCCAGCAGGTCGCCGCGGTCGAGCAGCGGCGCGTGCCGCTGGTGATGGTGGTCGACGACTCGCTGACCATGCGCAAGGTGACCAGCCGTGTGCTGGAACGCCACAACTTCGAGGTCAGCGCAGCGCGCGATGGCGTCGAAGCGCTGGAGAAACTGGAAGAGCGCGTGCCCGACCTGATGCTGCTGGACATCGAAATGCCGCGCATGGACGGTTACGAGCTGGCCACTGCGATGAAGGCCGACCCGCGGTTCAAGGACGTGCCCATCGTGATGATCACGTCGCGTACCGGCGACAAGCACCGCCAGCGCGCCTTCGATATCGGCGTGCAGCGCTACCTGGGCAAGCCGTACCAGGAGCTCGACCTGATGCGCAACGTCTACGACCTGCTGGGAATCGCCCGTGTCCGTGAGTGAAGCCAAACGCGTTGCCTTGCTGGCACGGCCGGGCGAAGCGCGCGAACGCCTGCGCGTGGCGCTGCATGAGGCCGGCGCCGACATCGTGCTGGAAGACGATCCCAACACGCTCGATGTGGAAGCCCTCGGCGGCAGTGCGCCGCAGGTGGTGCTGGTGGCGCTGGAGCCGGCCATCGAGGACAGCCTGGAGCGCTTCGACAGCGTGCTGCATGACCCGGCGGTCGCGGTGATTTTCGACGAAGCCGAACTGGCTGCACGGCGCCAGGGTTGGGAAGCCCAGCGCTGGGCGCGGCATCTGGCAGCGAAACTGCACGGCCACCAGGACGTGCTGCCGCCCGGTCGAGAAGAAGACGTCGGCCTGCAGCTCGAGCCCGGCCTGCCGGTGACGCCCGCGCAATTGCACGAGGACGCGGAGATTTCGTTGCATCTGGAAGAAGCGGCCGACATGGCGTTCGAGCTTCCGCGTGATGATTTCGCATACACCGGTGGCCTGGCGACGCGCCCGGTCGCGGAGCCGGTTATCGACGCGGACGACTGGCTGCGTCATGCCACGGTCGACGTGGAGCCCGTGGCCGCGCCCTCCATGCCGCCGCCGCTCCCGGAAGCGCCGGTTGCGGCGCCACCGCCCGTGCCTGCTTCGACCTTCGACCTGTCCACGCTGGAACTGGAGCCGCTGGAATCCGGCGGAGCTGCGGGTGCCGTGCGTGCGCAGGGCGCGGTGCTGGTGTTCGCCGGCATCGGGGGGCCCGATGCCGTACGCAAGTTGCTCGCCGAGCTGCCGGACGGATTCCCCAAGCCGGTGCTGGTGCATCTGCGCCTGGACGGTGGCCGTTACGACAACCTGGTCCGGCAGATGGAGCGCGTGGCGCACATGCCCGTGTTGCTGGCCGAAGCCGGCAAGCCCGCCGAAGCGGGCCATATCTACGTACTGCCCGGTGACGTGGTGCCGTTTGTGGATGCAGGCGCGGTGAGCTTCCGCCCCGGTGCCGTGATCCACACGATGATCCCGCAGCTGCCGCCGGCCGACAGCGCGGTGTTGCTGCTCAGCGGCAGCGACAGCGCACTGGTGGACCCGGTCGCCGCGCTGGGCGAGCAGGGTGCACTTGTGTTGGGCCAGTCGCAGGACGGCTGCTACGACCCGGTGGCACCGAAGGCGCTGGCGTCACGCGGTGCCGAACTTGGCGCGCCCGTGCAGCTGGCACAGCGCCTGACCGACCGCTGGTTCTGAGGAACATACGATGGCCCATTCCAACGACGAAATCCGCGGCGTCCTGATCCAGGCCGGCGAGTACCGCCTGTTGCTGCCCAACGCCACCGTGGCCGAAGTGCTCACGCGTGCGCCGGTGGAGCCGATCGCGGACATGCCCGACTGGCTGCCGGGCCGGATCGACTGGCATGGCTGGTCGGTGCCGCTGGTCGCGTTCGGCCGGCTGAGCGGCAATCCGAACGAGCCGGTGGCCCTCAACAGCAAGATCGTGGTGCTGAAGGCGCTGAGTGGCGACAAGGATCGCCCGTACTTCGCGCTGCTGACGCCATCGTTCCCGCGCCTGGTGTCGGTGCCGCGCGATGGCCTGTTGGCCGACGCGACCGAAGAAGACTTGCCGGTGGGCGTGAAGGTGCGCGTGCTGCTCGGCGACGAAGCCGCCGTGCTGCCCGACCTGGAAGTGGTCGAATCGATGATCGGCGACGCGCTGGCCAACGCGGCCTGAGGCGATGCTCTCGTAGGGTGGGCCTTGGCCCACCTTCACTCATCGCACGCAAGATCCATGGCCCGTGCTCAGGCCCCCCGATACCGCTCCGCGGCGGGCCAGGGCCCGCCCTACAGATCGCCGAAACGCGATTGCAGCGCGGCGATGGCGGCCAGTCCCGCGGTTTCGGTACGCAGGATGCGGGGGCCGAGGCGCAGCCCGATGAAACCCGCTGCGGACAGCGTGTCTCGATCACGCGGCGACCAGCCGCCTTCCGGTCCGATCGCCACCACCACTGCGGCTGATGCGACCTGCACGGTCGCCATCGACACGTCACCTTCAGGGTCCAGCGTCAGTCGCGTCGCGCCGCCGTCTACCGCACGTGCTGCCTCGGCCAGTGCGGCCGGTGGCGACAGCGACGGCAGGCGCGCACGCGCACTCTGTTCACAGGCGGACGCGATGACATTGCGCCAGTGCGCCACGCGTTTTTCGGCACGCTCGGCGTCCAGCTTCACTTCCGTGCGTTCGGCCGTCACGGGGATGATCGCGGCTACGCCGAGTTCGGTTGCTTTCTGCAGGATCAGGTCCATCTTCTCGCCGCGCGCGATGCCCTGCAGCAGGGTGATGTGCAGCGACGATTCGTTGTCGACCACGCGCATCGACACGATCTCAGCCACCACCTCGCGCTTGCCGATGGTGGTGAGGCGGGCGTCGTAGTCGTGGCCGTTGCCGTTGAACAGGATGCAGGCATCGCCTTCGCGCAGGCGCAGCACGCGGGCCAGGTGGTTGGCGGTGGACTCGGGCAGCGCGAGCCGCGCACCTTCGCGCAACGGCAGGTCGACGAAGCAACGGGTCAGGCGCATGCGACGCTCACTGCAGGAGGGGCTTCAGCCCGTGCCGCGACGACATGTTCGCCGCCATGACAGCGAACGCGCCGCAGCGCGCCCGTTGAGTGCATGGCCATGTTGTTTCCTCCGCATCCGCAGTCGGGGCTGAAGCTCCGACAGGGAGCGTTCTGGCGGAGGCACGTCATGCCGTCGCCTCGTCGATCGCCGCGCGGGTGACATCGGCCAGCATCTGCAGTTGCTCTTCGTCCACGCAGTACGGCGGCATCCAGTACAGCACGTCGCCGAGCGGCCGCAGCACCACGCCGCGGGCCAATGCAGCCCGGTAAGCTTTCAGGCCAACGCGCGCCGTTGCGGGAAAGGGCGTGGCCTTGTTGCCGTCCCGGGTCAGTTCGAATGCCAGCATCATGCCGGCCTGGCGCACGTCCGCCACGTGGCGGTGCGCGGCCAGCGGCTCGGCCAGTGCCGCCATGGCCCGGGCGGTGGCGCGATTGCGCGCCAGCACGTCGTCGGCGCGGAAGATGTCCAGCGAGGCCAATGCCGCCGCGCATGCCAGCGGGTTGCCGGTGTAGCTGTGCGAATGCAGGAAGGCGCGTTCGCGCGCGTCATCGAGGAAGCCATCGTAGATCGTCTCGGTGGCCAGGACAGCAGCCAGTGGCAGGAAGCCGCCGGTCAGCCCCTTCGACAGGCACAGCAGGTCGGGCATCACGCCGCTCTGCTCGCTGGCGAACAGTGTGCCGGTGCGACCGAAACCCACCGCGATCTCGTCGGCGATCAGGAACGCGCCGCTGGCGTCGCAGAGTTCGCGCACGCGCACCAGGTAATCCGGGTGGTGCATGCGCATGCCGCCTGCGCACTGCACGCGTGGCTCCACGATCACTGCGCAGACTTCGCCCGCGTGCTGGTCCAGCAGGGTCGCCAGCGCTTCCGCAGCGCGCGCGGCGCAGTCGGCCGCCGATTCGCCGGGCTGCGCGAGGTAGGCATCGGGCGAGGGGGCGAACAGCGCTTCGGTGAGCAGGGGCGCATAGACGCGCCGGTACAGCGGAATGTCGCCCACCGCCAGGGCTCCCAGCGTCTCGCCGTGGTAGCCATTCTCCAGCGCGATGAACTTGGTACGGCGGTGTTCGCCCCGGTTGTGGAACCAGTGGAACGCCATCTTCAGCGCCACTTCCACGCCGGCAGAGCCGTTGTCGGCATAGAAGACCTTCGACAGCGGCGTGCGCCCCTGTTGGCGGGGTGCGATCGCGAGCAGGCGTTCGGCCAGTTCCACCGCCGGTGCATGGGTGAAGCCGGCCAGCATCACCTGCTCCAGGACCATGGCCTGGGTGGCGATGGCGGCGCCGATGCGCGGCTCCGCATGCCCGAACAGGTTGGTCCACCAACTGCTGACCGCATCCAGGTAACGCGTGCCATCGTGCCCGATGAGCCATGCACCATCACCGCGTGCGATGGGTACCAGCGGCAAGGTGTGCGGGTGTTCACGCATCTGGGTGCAGGGATGCCACACCACCGACAGATCGCGGGCACGCCAAGCGTCCGCCTCTGCTAGCATTCCCGCTTGATGATCCTGTTGTCGCATCCCCACATGATATCGGCCCCCACCCCCTTCCGTCGCCACGCCCTGCGTGCCGGGCGTGGACGCCGCGCCGCCGCATGAGCCGTCTCCCCACCATCCACGGCATCACCCAGCGCGCAGACGGGCCGGACCGGCATGTCGAGGAACTCGACCTGGAGTTCAGCAACGGCGAACGCCGTCGCTACCATCGGCTCCGCGCGCAGGGTCATGGCGCGGTCGTCGTGGTGCCGATGCAGGACGAGGACACCGTGCTCCTGGTGCGCGAATACGCCGCCGGCATGCACCGTTACGAACTGGGCCTGGTGAAGGGCCGGATCGATGCCGGCGAAACGCCGGAGCAGGCGGCCGACCGCGAACTGAAGGAAGAAGCCGGCTTCGGTGCGCGCCGTATCGACGTGCTGCGCGCTCTGACCCTGGCACCCACTTACATGAGCCACCAGTCCTGGCTGGTGGTGGCGAGAGACCTGTACCCCGAGCGCCTGCCGGGGGATGAACCCGAGGAGTTGGAAGTAGTGCCCTGGAAGTTGCAAGACCTCGACCAGCTGATGTTGCGCGAGGATTTTTCGGAAGGTCGTTCGCTGGCGGCTCTGTTCATCGCCCGCGAATGGTTGAAAGAGCGGACATGAGTCGCATGACCGCCGACCTGCACGAAGCCGTCATCGTCATCGCCCGCGAAGCGGGCCAGGCCATCATGGCCGTGTACAAGAACGCCTTCGATGTGCAGCGCAAGAGTGACGACAGCCCGCTGACCGCCGCCGACATGGCCGCGCACCAGGTCATCGCCGACGGACTGCGCCGGCTGACCCCGCAATGGCCGGTGCTGTCGGAAGAAGCCTCCGACATTCCATGGGCCGAGCGCAGCCAGTGGCCGACCTATTGGCTGGTGGACCCGCTGGACGGCACGCGCGAGTTCATCAAGCGCAATGGCGAGTTCACGGTGAACATCGCGCTGATCGAACAGAACGAGCCCATCTTCGGCGTGGTCCATGCGCCGGTGACCGGCGAGACCTGGCACGCGCGCCAGGGCCGCAACGCGTATCGACGCGTCGGCGAAGTGGATGCGCAGATCCGCACGCGTGCGCCTGCCAGGGGCACGCTGAAGGTGGCGGCCAGCCGCTCGCACCGCGACGCGCGCACGCAGGCTTTCCTGGACGGCATGGGCGCGATCGAGGAAGTGTCGCTGGGCTCCTCGCTCAAGTTCTGCCGCATCGCAGAGGGCACGCTGGACGTCTATCCGCGCTTCGGCCCCACCAGCGAGTGGGACACCGCCGCCGCGCAATGCGTGCTGGAAGCCGCCGGCGGCGCGCTGCTCGCACCGGATGGACGTGCCTTCCGCTACAACCGCCGCGAGACCCTGCTCAATGGCGATTTCGTGGCGCTGGGCGACATGACGCTGCCGTGGCGCGACTGGCTGGCACGGGCGCAGGACGGCGACCATGGACATGCCCGCAGCGCCTGACGGTGGCATTGCGCGCCTGCTGGGCATCATGGCCCGGTTGCGCAATCCCGAAGGCGGTTGCCCGTGGGACCTGGAGCAGGACTTCACCTCGATCGCGCCCTACACGATCGAGGAAGCGTACGAAGTCGCCGACGCGATCGACCGCAATGACCTGCCGGCACTGAAGGACGAACTCGGCGACCTGCTGCTGCAGGTCGTCTTCCATGCGCAGATGGCGGACGAACAGGGTGCGTTCGCGTTCGAGGACGTGGTCAATGCCATCTGCGACAAGATGGTGAGGCGGCATCCGCATGTCTTCGGCCCTTCTACGGACCCAGGACAGGCTGCTTCGTTCGCCGATGCGGAAGCGCAGACCGTCAACTGGGAAGCGATCAAGGCCGCCGAGCGCAAGGCCGCCGGCGAGGAAGACGCCTCGGCGCTGGCCGGTGTTTCGCGCGGGTTGCCGGAGTGGCAACGCGCGGTGAAGCTGCAATCGCGCGCGGCCCGCGTGGGCTTCGACTGGCCGGATACCGCGCCGGTGATCGACAAGCTGCACGAGGAGATTGATGAGGTGCGCGTCGAGCTCGCCGCCGTGCCCTCGCCCGAGCGGGACGTGCGGTTGGAAGACGAGATCGGCGACCTGCTGTTCGTCGCCGCCAATCTTGCGCGTCACGCCAAGGTGGACGTGGGTGGCGCGCTGCGTCGCGCCAACCTGAAGTTCGAGCGGCGCTTCCGTGCGATGGAGGCGCTGGCCGCCGAAGACAGGACCACGATGTCCGCGCTGACCCTGGAGCAGCAGGAAGCGCTGTGGGCGCGGGTCAAGCAGCAGGGCGTGTAGGAGGGGCTTCAGCCCCGACCGCGCAAGGCATCGGGGCTGAAGCCCCTCCTACAGGGATCCCATGAAGACCTTGCTGCTCTTCCTGTTGACCGCGCTGGCCGAGATCGTCGGTTGCTACCTCCCGTACATCTGGTTGCGCAAGAGCGGGAGCATCTGGCTGCTGGTACCGGCTGCGGCCAGCCTGGCGCTGTTCGCCTGGCTGCTGACCTTGCATCCCACGGCGTCCGGCCGGGTCTATGCGGCTTATGGCGGCGTCTACGTCACCGTCGCCATTTTCTGGCTGTGGGCGGTGGACGCAGTGAAGCCGACCCGCTGGGACCTGCTGGGCGCCGGCTTGTGCCTGGCCGGCATGGCGGTGATCATGTTCGCGCCACGCGCTGCCTGACCCTGTGGGAGGGGACATGAGCCGCTTCGCCAGTTTCCGCGAGTTCTATCCGTTCTACCTGGGCGAACACAGCAACCGCACCTCGCGCCGCCTGCACTTCATCGGCAGCTGCGGCGTGCTGGCCCTGCTCGTGCTGGCCATCGTCGAGCGCAACGCCTGGTGGCTGCTGGCCGCATTGTTCTGCGGCTATGGATTCGCTTGGGTCGGCCACTTCTTCTTCGAGAAGAACCGGCCCGCCACCTTCAAGCATCCGTTCTATTCCTTCGCCGGCGACTGGGTGATGTTCAAGGACATCCTCACCGGCAAGATCCGGTTCTGAGCGGCGCATGAGCCGCGTGGTCCGCCACACCGTCCACGCCGTCGCGCTGTTGGTCGGGGTGCCGTTGGCCGGACTGTTCGCGTACGACTGGGCGGCAGTCAGGCCGCATGTCGCCGAGGTCGAGGTGCTGCTTGCAAGGGCGGAACCCCTGGAGGCATCGCCTCCGCAGCTCGTTCGCGACCTCATCGATGCGGGAGTGGCTTCGCCAGACGCCTACGGAGCACGTCTCGCGCTGGTGCACGTGGATGGCGCGGACAGGCGCAGTGTGGTGGGCCGGCACGTGCGCGAACTGCTCTGGCGGTTCCTGCTGCCGCTGCACCTGGACGACTCCGCGATGTATGGCCTCATCGTGTCCCAGGCCTGCAATGGTACTGACCGTGGCCTGGCGGCACTCGCGCGACGCGAACAACGCAAGTCCCTCGATGCCTTGTCGCCCCTCGAAGCGGCGCGCACCGTCGCCGTCATCAAGGGTTCCTACGTGTTGCGGGACCACCGGCGGCTGGAAGCGCGTGCCGAGTGGCTGCTGGCCCGCACCGGACACGCCCGTTGACCACCGGTGACGAGCGACCTCACTCGTAGAACATCAGGAATGCCGCGACCACGATCAGCGCGAAGGCGGCGTAGTGGTTCCATTTCAGTGGCTGGCCCAAGTACCAGGTGCTGAAGCCCGCGAAGACCAGCAGGGTCAGGATCTCCTGGATCGTCTTCAACTGCACGACCGAATAGACCGCACTGCCCATGCGGTTGGCCGGGACCATCAGTGTGTACTCGAAGAAGGCGATGCCCCAGCTGGCCAGGATCGCGACGAACAGCGGCGAGGACTTGTACTTCAGGTGTCCGTACCAGGCGAAGGTCATGAAGACGTTGGAGGCCAGCAGCAGGAAGAGGGGGAGAACGCGTTCGATCATGGCGGAGCCGTCGGGGAGGGATGGCGAAGCCTAATCCCAACTGCGGGCTGAATGGAGCAGCGACCTTCACATGATGTCTACCGGTGCCCGGGTAGTTTCACAAACCTGAAGCCTCTCAAGGAGTTGTCATGCGACACAGTCAGGAAACCGCAGGTCTGGTGCTGGTGGTGGAAGACAACCGGAACATCTCGGAGATGATCGGTGAGTATCTCGAAGGCCGGGGTTTCGAGGTCGATTACGCCACCGATGGCCTGGATGGTTACCGGCTGGCGGTGGAGAACAGCTACGACGTGCTGGTGCTGGACCTGATGCTGCCACGCCTGGACGGGATGGAAGTCTGCAAGCGCCTGCGCACCGAGGCCCGCAAATCCACGCCGGTGCTCATGCTCACCGCGCGCGATACCCTGGACGACAAGCTGACCGGCCTGAGTTCCGGTGCCGACGACTACCTCACCAAGCCTTTCGCCATCCAGGAACTGGAGGCCCGGCTCCGCGCGCTGATCCGCCGCGAGCGCCGCCAGGTGGGTGCCGAAGTGCTGAAGGTCGCGGACCTGGTGCTGGACCCGGTCAGCATGCGCGCCACCCGCGGCGGCACCGAGCTGATGCTGTCGCCGATCGGCCTGCGCCTGCTCACCATCCTGATGCGTGAATCGCCGCGCGTGGTGACCCGACAGGAGATCGAACGCGAGATCTGGGGCAATGGCCTGCCGGATTCGGACACGCTCCGCAGCCATCTGTACAACCTGCGCAAAGTGATCGACAAGCCGTTCGACAAGCCGCTGCTGCATACGGTGCAGAGCGCGGGCTACCGCATCGCGGACATCGGCTGATCCGACCGTCGGGCGCGCGCGTCATAATCCCGTCCTCGCCCGACGACACGCCGATGCGCCACGGCCTGCCCCGAAAACTCAGGATCGCCTTCATCCTGCAGGCCGTGATGGTCAGCCTGGCCATCGTGCTGGGCGTGTACCTGATCTCCGCGGTGATCAAGCACAGCCTGATGAATACCGCGCTTCAGGAGGAGGCGACGCACTTCTGGGAGCTGTACAGCGCCAGCACCGCGCAACCTCCGCCCAATACCCACAACCTGCGCGGCTACCTGGTAGTGAAGGGGCACTCCAACCTCGTGCTGCCGGAGAACCTGCGCAACCTCGCGCCCGGGTTCCACGAGCTGAAGCAGGACGACCAACTGGTGCTGGTGGATGAGGAGCCCGCGGGTCGCCTCTACCTGGTGTTCCTGCGCTCCCAGGCCGAACGGCTGGCGTTCTACTTCGGCACGGTGCCGATCATCATGACGCTGGTGGCGATCTACCTGGTGTCCTGGCTGACGTATCGCGCCTCCAAGCGGCTGGTCTCCCCGGTCAGCTGGCTCGCGCGGCAGGTGGCGGAATGGGATCCGCGCCGCCCTGATGTCAGCGTGCTGGCCCCTGATCGGCTTCCCAACGATGTGCAGGGTGAAGCACGGCAGCTGGCTTCCGCATTGCACGGGCTGGCGCAGCGCGTAAGTGCGCACGTGGCCCGCGAGCGCGACTTCACCCGCGACGCCAGCCATGAATTGCGAACGCCGTTGACCGTGATCCGCGTAGCCACCGACATGGGCATGGCCGAGGACGCGCCGCCACGCGTCGTGCGTGCGCTGCAGCGCATCCAGCGCGCCGGCCGCGACATGGAGGCGGTGATCGACGCGTTCCTGATCCTGGCCCGTGAGGCCGAGGTCGAACCGCAGAGCGAGGACTTCGACGTTGCCGATATCGTCATGGACGAGGCCGAGAATGCTCGCACCCTGTTGTTGAACAAGCCGGTGGACCTGGAGGTCACCCTGCACGCACGGCCGAGGCTCCACGCGCCACCTAGGGTGTTCCAGGTGGTGGTCAGCAACCTGCTGCGCAATGCGTGTGCGTACACCGACCGGGGCCGCATAGACGTCGTGCTGGAGCCGGACCGCGTGATCGTGCGCGATACCGGTATCGGCATGTCGGCCGAATCGATGACACGGGTGTTCGAACCGTTCTATCGCGCAGACCCCACGCGTCCGCATGGCAGCGGCCTGGGCCTGTCCATCGTCAGCCGGCTGTGCGACCGCTTCGGCTGGAAGATCGAGCTGGACAGCGAGCCGGGTCACGGAACCACCGCGACGATCCGCTTCGTTCCTTAATCCATACCGGGACTGACCGGCGACGCAGACTGTCAACCACATCGCCTCCCAGGCGTTCCCTTGCACGACTCCCCACCTTCCGAGCCGACTCACTGCATGAGCCAGCCTGCACGCACCGTTCCCCGCAAGAAATCCCTGCTGCCCAACCTCCTGCTCGGCGTCGCCGTAGTCGCCATCCTGGGGGCGGGGGCCTGGTACTGGACCTCGCGCAAGGCCGAGGGCGCCGAGAGCGCCTATCGCACCGCCACTGTCGAGCGTGGCGACATCCGCGTGGCCATTTCGGCCACCGGCACGCTCAGTGCCATCTCCACCGTCACCGTGGGCAGCCAGATTTCCGGCCAGGTCACTGACGTGCTGGTCGATTACAACAGCGAAGTGAAGAAGGGCGAGGTGCTGGCCCGCATCGACCCCAGCACCTACGAAGCCCAGATCGAGCAGGGCAACGCGCAGATCGCCAACGCGCAGGCCAGTCTGAGGCAGGCGCAGGCAACGCTGGCCAACGCCGAGCTCGATTACACCCGCAAGGCCGACCTGGGTCGGCAGAAGCTGGTCGCGCAGAGCGATGTCGACCTGGCGCGCGCCTCGCGCGACCAGGCGCGCGCCCAGATCAACGCGGCGCAGGCGCAGATCCGCCAGCAGACGGCATCCACCCAGACCACGCGCGTCAACCTGGACCGTACCGTCATCCGCTCGCCGGTGGATGGCGTGGTGCTGACGCGCACCATCGAGCCCGGCCAGACCGTGGCCGCCAGCCTGCAGGCGCCGGAGCTGTTCACCATCGCCGAGGATCTGTCGAAGATGAAGATCGAGCTGGCCGTCGACGAAGCCGACATCGGCCAGGTCAAGGTCGGGCAGGCGGTGTCGTTCACCGTCGATGCCTTCGCCGACCGCCAGTTCCGCGGCGAAGTGCAGCAGGTGCGGTTGTCGGCGACCACGACCAGCAACGTGGTGACGTACCCGGTCGTGGTCAGCGTGGACAACAGCGACGGCACACTGCTGCCGGGCCTGACCGTCAACGCCGAGATCGAAGTCAGCAAACGCGACGACATCCTCAAGATCTCCAACGCCGCCCTGCGCTACAAGCCGACCGGTGAACAGGCCGGCGCGGCGTCGCCCGCGCAGGCCGCACCCCAGGGCGCACAGAATCGCGGTGGCGGCGTCAGCGACGATCTGGTGCGCGTGGCCGGCACCCTGCAGCTGAAGCCGGAACAGCAGGCCGCCTTCGATGCGGCGCTTGCCGCGCTGCGCGAGCGCCAGGCCGCCCGCATGGCGCAGGCGCAGCAGCGCGGGGCCAGCATGTTCGGCGGACCGGGTGGCGGGCAACGGTCCGGTGGCAACGCCGGGGGTTCGGGCGCGCTGCAGGCGCAGATGCGCCAGCGCATGGCTGATCGCATGCAGCAGGATTTCGCCCCCTTCCGCGCCACCCTGGACGACCAGCAGAAACAACGCTGGGATGGTGAGCTGCGCACGCTGCTCGGTGCCAAGCGCGCGCCCCTGTACGCGCTGGTCGACGGCAAGCCCGAGATGGTGCAGGTGCGCATCGGCGCCAGCGACGGTACCAGCACCGAGGTGTCCGGCCCGGTAAAGGAAGGCGACGTGGTGGTCGTGGGCGAGCGCGCGAAGGAATGAGCATGCCCTCAGCGAATGCCGGCGACCGCGTGCCGGTCATCCAGACGCACGCGCTGGGCAAGGTCTACTCCGCCGGCACCGAGGCGGAAGTGGTCGCGCTACACGGGGTGGACATGCGTGTGGACCGCGGCGATTTCGTCGCGATCATGGGTCCGTCCGGTTCGGGCAAGTCGACGCTGATGAATCTGATCGGCTGTCTGGACACGCCCAGCGATGGTGCCTATTTCTGCGACGGCATCGACGTGGCCACGCTGGATGCCGAACAACTGGCCGTCCTGCGCCGCGAGAAGATCGGCTTCGTGTTCCAGGGCTTCCACTTGCTGCCGCGCATGACCGCGCTCGAGAACGTGGCCATGCCGCTGGGTTACGCGCAGGTGCCACCGGGCGAGCGCACCGAGCGTGCGCGGCAGGCGCTGGCTGCGGTCGGCTTGGCCGAACGCGCGGGCCATCGCCCGAACGAACTTTCCGGCGGCCAGCAGCAGCGCGTCGCCATCGCGCGCGCGCTGATCAACCAGCCCCCGATCCTGCTGGCCGACGAGCCCACCGGCGCGCTGGACAGCAAGACCGGCGAGGAGATCCTGTCCCTGTTCAAGCGCCTGCGCGATGACGGCCATACGGTCATCCTGATCACCCACGACGCCGAAGTCGCCGCGCACGCCGACCGCATCCTGGTGATGCGCGACGGCGAACTGCACGAGGATCTGGGCCACGCCGGAGGCCATCCATGAAATTTTCCGACATCCTGCGCACCGCGCTGCATGCGCTGCGCGGCAACTGGATGCGCAGCGCGCTGACCTCGCTCGGCGTGATCATCGGCATCGCCGCCGTCATCGTGATGGTCTCGGTGGGGCAGGGCACGCAGGCGGAAATCGACAAGCTTGTCTCCGGCCTCGGTTCCCAGCGCCTGGACATAAGCCCGGGTGCCGGCCGGGGTCCTGGTGGCGGTGGCGTGCGCATGAGTTCCAGCAGCTTCTACACCCTCAAGGAGGGCGACGTGGAAGCGATCCGCAACGAGATCCCGGAAGTGCAGTACGTCGCCGGGGCGTTGCGTGGCAACACGCAGATCGTGTTCGCCGAGAACAATGCGTCGACCAGTTGGCAGGGCGTGCAGGCCGACTTTTTCGATATCAACGGCTGGGTCATCGCCAATGGCGAGGGCTTCGATGCGCAGGATTATTCCAGCGCCGCCAAGGTCGTCATCCTTGGCGAGACGGTGCGGCGCACCCTGTTCGGCGAGGACAGCGGCGTCGGCCAGACCGTGCGTCTCGGGCGGGTGCCGTTCACCGTGGTGGGCACGCTGGCGGCGAAGGGACAGGGTGGCTTCGGGCAGGACCAGGACGACGTGATGATGGTGCCGCTGGAAACCGCGCGGCGCCGACTGCTGGGCTCGATGGGCCTGCCGCCGGGCGCGGTGATGCAGGTGGCATTGACCGTGGCCGATGCCAAGGACCTCGGCTACGTGCAAGGCGAAGTGGAAGCGCTGCTGCGCCAGCGGCACAAGATCAATCCGGGCGAAGAGGACGACTTCAACGTCCGCAACATCTCCGAGATCGTCGCCACGCGAACGGCCACGACCAAGTTGATGTCGTTGCTGCTGGGCGCGGTGGCCACCATTTCGCTGATCGTGGGCGGCATCGGCATCATGAACATCATGCTGGTCTCGGTGACCGAACGCATCCGCGAGATCGGCCTGCGGATGGCCGTGGGCGCGGGCCCAGGCGACGTGCGCCGGCAGTTCCTCGCCGAGGCCATGCTGCTGTCCCTGGGCGGAGGCGTGCTGGGCATCGTCATCGGTGTGGTCGGTGCGCTGCTGGTGGGCCAGTTCAGCGAACTGCCGGTGGCGTTGAACGGGCAGGTGATCGGGCTCGCCGCGGGCTTTTCGATCGCCACCGGCCTGTTCTTCGGTTACTACCCGGCGCGCAAGGCGTCGCAGCTGGACCCCATCGAGGCGTTGCGCTCGCAGTAGTCCCGACGTGGCTGGTGCGGTGCGATGGCGGGAGTATGCTGGAGCCCCGTCGTGCCCACCGGTGCCTGCCGCCATGAGCCCGCATTCCGCCCGCCGGCCGCTTGCCCTGGCCATCCATGGAGGCGCCGGCGTCATCGAACGGGGCAGCCTCGGTGTCGAGGTGGAAACGGCGATCCATGCCGAACTTGCACGTGCGCTCGATGTCGGCCATGCGATCCTCGCGACCGGCGGTAGCGCCCTGGATGCGGTGGAAGCGGCGGTGACCGTCCTGGAGGATTCCCCGCACTTCAACGCCGGCCGTGGCGCGGTGTTCACCGCTGACGGCAGGCATGAACTGGATGCTTCCATCATGGATGGGCGCCACCGCCGCGCTGGCGCGGTTGCCGGCGTCATGACCGTGCGCCACCCGGTGCGTCTCGCGCGGCGCGTGCTGGAAGATTCACCGCACGTGTTCCTGATCGGTGACGGTGCAGAGCAGTTCGCCGATACCCAGCCCGGCATCGATCGGGTGCCGAACGGCTGGTTCTCGACCGAGGCGCGGCGCGCGCAGTTGCGTGATGCGCAGCAGCGTGAGCAGGGGGCATGGCATGGCAACGACGACCTGCGCGGCCGGTACTTCGGCACCGTCGGCGCAGTGGCGCTGGACAGCCGTGGACACGTGGCGGCCGCGACCTCGACTGGCGGCATGACCAACAAGCGCTGGGGTCGCGTGGGCGATTCGCCGGTGATCGGCGCAGGCACCTGGGCGGATGCGCGCTGCGCGGTGTCGTGCAGCGGCTGGGGCGAGTTCTACATCCGCAATGCAGCGGCGCATGACATCGCCGCGCGCGTGGCCTACCGCGGTGATCGTCTGCGCGACGCCGTGGAGGACGTCATCCTTGGCGAAGTGCCGCAGCATGGCGGCGATGGTGGCGCCATTGCGGTGGATCGCGACGGCAATGTCGCGTTGGTGCTCAACACGCGCGGCATGTATCGCGGCTGGGTGCTGCCGGACGGTACGCGCGGTACCGCCATCTACCAGGACGCCTGAATGCCTGCATCGCCGGGGAAGGAAGCCGCTGCGTTGACGCTCGCCGATCACCGCGCCCTCCATGCGCAGGCCCTGCGCCTGTGCCGTCGCGCGGACGAAGCGGACGACCTGGTGCAGGAAACGCTGCTCGCCGGCCTGCTCGCCGGACGCCACGATCTGCCCTGGCTGTCCGGCGTATTGCGGCGCCAGGCAGCGATGGCGGCACGTGCAGGTGTCCGGCGCCGACGGCGCGAGGCCTTGGCCGGCATGGCGGTGGATGACGCCGCCGAACCGGCCGCCTGCCACGAAACATGGGTTCCAGCGCAACCGCCGGCGTGGCTGGCGACGCTGCCGCCGTCGGCGCGCCGGCTGGCGGTGCTCGCGTTGCACGGACTGTCGGCGGACGAGATCCGCTGGATCCTGCGCATCGAGCCCACCGCGTTCCGCCAGCGCCTGACCCGCATCCGCAAGGCGCTCTACGCGCTATCCCCGTCGATGCGTGCGGAGAGCATCGCCCTGGCCTATCTGCGCGACCCGTCGCGCAGCGTGGACCTGCCGTTCGGTCTGGCCCGGCGTGCCTTGAAGGCTGCCATGCGTGCAGGCGAGGGCCTGGGAACGCACGATCCGGATGGGCACCTGGTCCTGATCGACGCCAGTGCTCACACATGGCCTTCCCGCGGCAACCAACAGACGGGAATCACACAGGAGGACATCCCATGCTCACGCACTGCAAAGTAGGCGCCATCGTGTTCTTTGTTTCCGACCTCGCCCGGTCGGTGGATTTCTACCGCGGCACGCTGGGCCTGCCGATCGACGCACTGGACGGTCACGACGGCCCGTGGGCGATGGGGGACGTCGGCGAACTGACACTGGTCTTCATCCCGCGTCCCGCACGGACCGGCGAATCGCCGGTCGTCGTCTTCAGCCTCGACGGCGGCATCGACGACCACGCGGAGGCGCTGGCTGCGAAAGGCGTGGAGATCGTCGTGCCGGTCAGCGAATCGCCTGATGGCGGACTGTCGCTGGATTTCCTCGACCCGGACGGCAATGTGCTGAGCCTGCACCAGCCACCCGGTGCGGCCAGGAGAGCATGAAGGGTGCTTGCGAGCATCGTGCTGGCGATGACCTCCAGTGTCGGCATCGTCGATGCGGCGCGCAGCGCGACGGTGTGGATCGGTTGGCCGGACATTGGCAGGGAACCGGTGACGTCAGCGGCATGCAGGCGACGCTGGCCCTGAGCTTCGCGCCCGTGCTGGAAGGAAAGGCCGTACCGTCTTTCCTTCAGCAACCGCATGCGCGCTGCCGATGGCACGGAGTGGCCGTTCGCGGCGGAAGCGAACTATTTCTGTCACGGCGACGCGACGTGTCGTGGCCACTGGTATGACACGCGCGGCATGATCCTGCCGCTGGTCGCGACACCACAGGCCGATGCGCTTACCGCCGAATGGGGCGACGCTGCCACCGAGCGCGGCCGCACCACTTACCGGCTGGACGCTGACACCCTGCATGTCACCGATGAGGTGCGGGACAAGGAAGGGCAGTGGAAGGTGTTCAGGCGATCCCGGTTGCAGAGATCCAAGGAGACTACGGGCGAAGATGCCAGGTAAACGGTGTCATGCGAAAGTCATCGTGTCGCTCGCATGGAGCATGAAAAATGTGAGCTGAAAATCCATATCTAGAACGGAAATTACAAGCTAGATTCGACCCACTGCGCTGTCCTGCGCAGCAATCACAACACTCGGAGTCGGATCGGCTTATGAAGAAGAATCGCATGGCGATGTGGGTGGGTTTGGCACTCGTGACGATGGGCGCGGCGCAAGCCGCCAACGCGGGTGGCAGGCCGGATCTGGTGATCAAGGGATTGAAGGCGGGTCAGCCCCACGTCAGTGGCGAACTGCTGGTGAAGTACCGCGATGGCGCAGTGTCGGCCGACCGTGACGCGGTGGTGCAGGGCCTGGGTGCGCAGAAGCTGGAAACCGTGCGCCGCGGCAACGGTCGCAATGGCGAAATCGCACTGCTCAAGCTGCCGGGCAACGTGGATCTGTCCGCGGCCGTGCAGGTACTCAGCGCCGATCCGGCCGTCGAGTACGCCGAACCGAACTGGACCTACCAGCACAACGCAGTGTCCAACGACACCTATGCCACCGACGGTTCGCTGTGGGGCATGTACGGCGATGCGGGCACGCCCGCCAACGCCTATGGTTCGCAGGCGTCCGAGGCATGGGCCGCCGGACACACCAGTTGCGGCAACGTCGTGATCGGCGTGATCGACGAAGGCATCTACTTCAGCCATGAAGACCTGGCCGCCAACATCTGGACCAACCCGTACGACCCGGTCGACGGCGTGGACAACGACGGCAACGGTTACGTCGACGACGTGCGCGGCTGGGACTTCGATGGCAACAGCAACAACATCAATTCCGGCGGTGCCAACGACGACCACGGCACGCACGTGGCCGGTACCATCGCCGGCGTCGGCGGCAACGGCAAGGGCGTGGCCGGCGTCTGCTGGAGCGGCGTCAAGCTGATCAGTGGCAAGTTCCTCGGTCGTCGCGGCGGCAACACCGCCAACGCGGTCAAGGCGCTGGACTACTTCACCGACCTCAAGACCCGTCACGGCCTGAACCTGGTCGCGACCAACAACTCGTGGGGCGGTGGTGGCTACTCGCAGGCACTCAGCGATGCCATCGACCGCGCCGGCCAGGCGGAGATCCTGACGATCGTCGCGGCCGGCAACGACAGCGTCAATTGCGAAGGCAACACGTCCGGCGCGTGCTATCCGGCGGCCTATCCGAACGCGGGCATCCTGTCGGTGGCGGCGATCCGCTCCACGGGTGCGCTGGTCTACAACTATGGCGTCACGACCGTGGACCTGGGCGCCCCCGGCTATGGCATCTGGTCGACGGTGCCGAAGGCCTCCAAGGGCAAGGTGGTATCCGGCTACGCCAGCTACAACGGCACGTCGATGGCGACGCCGCACGTGACCGGCGCTGCGGCCCTCTACGCGTCGACCCGCCCGGGCGTGACTGCCGCTCAGATCAAGGCCGCCATCCTCAACGCCACCGTGCCGACGCCGTCGCTGCAGGGCAAGACGGTCACCGGTGGACGACTCAACGTCAGCGGCTTCTGACGCAACGCGAGCATGAACGAAGAAGCCCGGCATCGCCGGGCTTCTTTTTTTCGGCCATGCCTACTTCACGTAAGGCGCGATCACCCGCTGCCAGATGTCGTAGCCGGCAGCATTCATGTGCAGGCGGTCGTCGATGAACAAGGCCTCGTCGGGCTGGCCCTTGGCATCCAGCATCGGCGTGAAGATGTCGATGTAGTCCACGCCGAGCCGCTTCGCTTCGGCTTGCACCAGCGCGTTGGCCTCGCGCTGCACCGGCAACAGGTGCGCACGCGACGGACTGGGCTTGGTGCTGATGTAGGCGATCTTCGTCTTCGGCAGATCGCGGCGCACGCGCTCGACGAAGGCGATGAAGTCCGCGCGTAGTTGCTGCGGCGTGCGGCCGGCATTGATGTCGTTGTCGCCCGCGTAGATCACGACCTGCCGCGGTGCATACGGCACGATGGTGCGGTCCGCGTACCAGGTGCTGTCGCGCAGTTCGGATCCGCCGAACCCGCGGTTGATCACCGGCACGCCGGGGAAGTCCTGCGCCAGCGTGTCCCACAGGCGGATCGACGAGCTGCCGGTGAACACCACGCCGCCGCGCGGTGGCGGCGATTGCGCGTCTTCGGCCGCGAACCGCTGCATGTCGGTTTCCCAGGCGGCGTTCGACACCTGCTCCGGGATGCGCGGGGCGGTCGTTGCGGTGGCGTCCGTGGCCACGTCGGGCGTCGTGGGCGGGCTGCCGGCACAGGCGGCCAGCAGGGCCAGCAGGGCGCTGGCGAACACGGCGGGGCGAACGGGGTTCAGGAAAGACACGGGGGAGGCTCCTTCGGTTCAGGCAGGCCCCAGTGGACCAGCCGAGGGCAGCCGATGCAAACCGCGGCGGGGCGGTCCGGGGGTGCCTTGTGGCAAAATCGCTCCCTTGGCGCGGCGTCCGCGCCGGTTCCACCCGATCCGACCTCCCGCTGGCCCAGGCCCCGCCTGACCGGCCAGGGACGATGCGGGGCCTCCTTCGCACCGACCTGCCCATGGCTGACGAAACCGGACACCTTCCCCGCGGCCCTGGCCGCATCCTCAAAGCCACCGTGTGGTCCTTTCAGGGACTGCGTGCGGCGTGGATGCACGAATCCTCCTTCCGGCTGGAGGTCTACCTGCTCGTCGTGCTGGCGCCGCTGGCATTGTGGCTGGGGGAGACCGGGCTGGAGCGAGCGCTGATGATCGGCAGCTGTCTGCTGGTGCTGGCGGCCGAGCTGCTGAATTCCGCAGTGGAGGCGGTGATCGAGCGCTACGGCCCCGAGCATCACGAACTCGCCGGTCGAGCGAAGGATATGGGCTCCGCCGCCGTCTTCGTGCTGATGATGAACGTACTGCTGTGCTGGGGCCTGATCCTCGTGCCCCGCTATCTCTGATTTCTGATCTGAACCAAGGTACTCCCCGATGATGGAACTGCTTACCGATCCGCAGGTGTGGATCACGCTGATCACGTTGAGTGCGATCGAGATCGTGCTGGGCATCGACAACCTGGTCTTCATCTCCATCGCGGTCAGCAAGCTGCCGCCGCACCAGCGCGAAGTCGCACGCAAGTTCGGTATCGCCGTGGCGTGCATCACCCGCATCCTGCTGCTGTTGACGCTGGCCTGGCTGGCCGGCCTGACCGCCGACTTGTTCACGCTGTTCGGGCAAGGCATCTCGGTGCGCGACCTGGTGCTGATCCTGGGTGGTGTGTTCCTGCTGGTGAAGGGCACCAAGGAAATCCTTGAACTGGTGAAGGGCGAACCCGATTCGGAAGACGTGCACACGCGCCCGGCCGTGTCGTTCGCTGGCGTGATCGCGCAGATCGCGGTGATCGACATCGTGTTCTCGCTGGACTCGGTGATCGCGGCCGTCGGCATGGCCAACCACACCCCGGTGATGGTGGCCGCGATCCTGCTGGCGGTGGCGGTGATGCTGCTGGCGGCCAAGCCGCTTGGCCAGTTCATCGACAACAACCCGACCATCAAGATGCTGGCGCTGGCCTTCATCGTCGCCGTCGGCGCCTACCTGCTGCTGGACGGTTTCGAGATGCATATCCCGAAGGGCTACCTCTACGGCGCGATGGGCTTCTCGGCCGTGGTCGAGTGCCTCAACCTGTGGGCGAAGAAGCGGGCCGGCCGGCGCATGCTGCGCGAGTGAGCCTTGCATCCACCGCGTACCGCAAAAGGGCTCCTTCGGGAGCCCTTTTGCTTTCACGAGAGGCTAACAAGTCGACGTGCCACGCAGTGTGACGTGGCGGATGCTTGCGTGGCCATGGGCAAGGTGCTGCAATCGGCGCGTCCGTCCAAAGGAGTGTCGTGCCATGCAGGTTTCGCGTCTGTGGTTGCTCGTCGTGTTGACCGTGCTGCTGTCCGGCTGCGGTTACAACACCATCCAGCAGAAGGACGAAGCCGTGAAGGCAGGCTGGTCCGAGGTGCTCAACCAGTACAAGCGTCGTGCCGACCTCATTCCCAACCTAGTCAAGACCGTGCAGGGCTATGCGCAGCAGGAGCGCCAGGTGCTGACCGACGTGACCAACGCGCGCGCCCGCGTGGGCCAGATCCAGGTCAATGCCGACGATGCCGCCTCGCTGCAGCAGTTCCAGCAGGCGCAGGGAGAACTGTCTGGCGCGCTGTCCCGGCTGCTGGTCGTCACCGAGAACTACCCGAACCTGAAATCCGACCAGTCCTTCCGCGACCTGCAGGCGCAGCTGGAAGGCACCGAGAACCGCATCACCGTGGCGCGCGGGCGCTACATCCAGACGGTGCAGGACTACAACACCTACATCCGCCAGTTCCCGCAGGTGATCACCGCCAAGGTCACCGGTGCGAAGGAAAAACCGAACTTCACCGTCGAGAACGAAGCCGTGATCTCCGAAGCGCCGGCCGTCGACTTCGGTACGCCGGCCCCGGCGATGCCGCAGGCTCCGACAGCGCCGCCTCCGCCGTCGCCCGGCAACTGATCAGCGTCCCGGCACATCCATGCTGCGTGCGCTGGCGCTCTGCCTGCTGCTGATCGCCGCGCCCGCCTGGGCGCAGTCGCTGGCGGCGATTCCCGCGCTCGATTCGCCGGTGGTCGATACCACCGGCACGCTGGATGCCGCGCAGAAGCAGCAACTGGAAGCGCAGGCATTGGCGTTGCAGCAGCGCAAAGGCAGCCAGCTGCAGGTGTTGCTGGTGCCCAGCACGCAGCCCGAAACCATCGAACAGTACGCGGTGCGCGTGTTCGAACAATGGAAGCTGGGCCGCAAGGGCGTGGATGACGGCGTACTGCTGCTGGTGGCCAAGGACGACCGCCGCGTTCGGATCGAAACAGGCTACGGACTGGAGGGCGCGATTCCCGACGCCATCGCCAACCGCGTGATCCAGGAATACCTGGCGCCCAGGTTCCGCGCCGGTGACTACGCGGGCGGCATTGCCGACGCGACCGCGACGCTGGTGAAGCTGATCGACGGTGAAGCGCTGCCCGAACCGGTCAGCACGCATCGCGTTTCCGGCGAGGGCGGCAAGGGCGGCGGCGTGCTGTTCGCTGCATTTGCCGCCTTCATCGTGGCCACCATCGTGCGCGGCATGTTCAGCCGTGCGCCGTCCGGTATCCGCGGATTGTTCACAGGCGGTGCGGCCGGTGGCGTGGCGCTGCTGCTGTCGTCGCTGCTTGCGGTCGGTGGCATCGCCGCCGTGCTGGGACTGCTCTACGGCCTGATGTCGGTGTCGACCCGCGGCGGATACGCCCGGCACCGGGACTGGGGCGGCTGGGGTGGCGGAGGCGGTGGCTTTGGCGGTGAAGAATTTGTTGCGGCGGGCGTTGCCGGAGAATGTGGGTGAGCGGCGGCAGGTGTTTAAACGTTTGCGGCAGTTGCGGTTGATTCATTATGTGCAGGAGGCGGATCTGGATCAGTCGGAGAGTTGGATTAAGGTGCGGCCTTTGGTGGTTAATTTGGTGA
>NZ_CAMPJD010000008.1 GCF_946886695.1 uncultured Pseudoxanthomonas sp.
GTGTTGGGGATGGGTGGTAAGCCGTTGGGAAGCCGGGGGGTGGCGAATGCGAGGGTTACATGCCTCGCCATCGTCCAGCATGTTGGGGTTCGCAAGCTCACCCCAACCTATAACCCTACTTCATGCCGGCGAAGCCCCTATTCCCTCTTCTTGAACAAGAAATTCAAATAGATGGAAAGAGAGATCGCCGCACTAATCAGCAAGAACGGGCTCAATGCGACGGCGAGATCGCTAACTCCTTGGCGATACAGGACAGCGTCATTTCCTGAGATGACCACTCTCGCAGCCACTCCCGACACAAAAAAAGTCGCCAACTGCATTAGAAATAGAATCAGTACGAGATTCCTTTGAGTGCGATATCGCTTTGCGCGCAGCGCAAGAACCGTGGCCACTAACAACACGAAAAAAATGCATACCAGTGCAAACGTACTCATTCAGAGCTCTCCACTATGAGCATCCACACCCAACCGGTCGAGCACCGGTAATCTCATCCGCAGCCCGGCTGGCGCCAGCATCAATGTCCGCGCGACTGTCGGCGTCCCAATTAAATGGTTCACCGCTCGGAAACAGAGACTCAAGCCAGTTCTCCGCAATGCCGGCCGCACTTACCGTTCCCCAACCCATCAACGATGTGTGATACATCCCGCTATAGCCAGCAGCGTAGTTGCCAAAATCAGCTGCATCAATTCTTCGGCCATCGACGACGAATGTATCGTTTGCCCCCCTAACCTTGAAGTCAAGTTTGCCCCATGGAGCATGATTAATCACCATCATCGCGTTACCAAAGGGATTTCGTACGCTGTTTCGGGCGTAGGCCAGTATTTCATTTGTTTCGCATTCCGTTCTAGCCTCCAATCCAAGTGGATCGATTCGATCAATAGGATTCCCACCCACATACCCATACGTATTCAACCCACCAGCCAAGCCAATCGGATCCGACTGCAGATATCTACCCACCCGGCTATCGTAATCACGGAACCCGTTGTACCAAAAACCCGTTTCCGCATCGAAGTACTGCCCCGGAAATCCGAGATTCAAGGCACCCAGGTTATTGAACACAACCGCGCGGTCAAACGCGTAGTTGGCCGCCGCCCAACGCATGGTGTTACTGCTATCGGTCACGACCTCTGGACGCCCCAAATGATCGTTGTGAAGGAAGAACAACTGGTTGTTGCGCACCATGGCGATGGGTTCATTGCCCAGCCACAGGTAGCTGCTCCATACGCCATCCGTATACTCGGTCAGCAGCGTATTCTGGGCTGCATACACGAATCGACTGCTCCCTGACGGCCCACTTTTTCCGATGCGCTGGTCCAGCGCATTGAACTGATATGTCGTGGTACCTGCGGCATAACTCCGGTACGCCCGATTTCCTCCACTGAAGTAGCCGACAGCAGCACTGCGTGACGCAGTAATCAGCCGATTGAAACCGTCGTAACCGTAAGTGGTCGTTGAACCTCCCCACGACTGACTGGATCGGTTACCTCTACCGTCATACGCATAGACAATGTCCTCGCTTGCCAGTCGATTGCTGGACGCATCTACCTGATAGGTCGTATTGGCGGTCGCACCTTGCCCTGGCACCCACCAGCTGTGGAACGAGCGATTGCCGTTGGCGTCATAGGAAAAGCTCTGATTTCCAGCAGGCGCGGTAACGCCCGTCAGTCGAGACAGTGCATCGTAAGCAAAGGCTTCGTTGTACTCCGGCCTTGACCAGTTCTGGATCGAAGTGATCTCGTCGTTGACGTTGTAAGTCTGCGTATGACCCACCCACCCGTGGTCATGTGTGATGGTCATTCTGCCGTCAAGGTCGTAGCTTCTTTCCTTGATGACGCCGTTGCCGTACGTAAACTGGCCGATGGGACCGGAAGGCTGATACTGCATTCCCGTCGCAACGTTATGGGTCACGCCATTGATGACGGCCTGCATGACGGTCAGCCTGCCTTGACTGTATCCGTACCCCACCGAAACCCCGCTCGGGTAGGTCATGCCCGCCAGCCGGCCAACCGCATCATACGTGTAATGCGTCCACTCATCGCTTGTCGGCGTCCAATCGCGTGTTACGGTGATCTTGCCGTCTTCGCTGTATCCATAGTGCCGTGTCCCGCCGCTATGGTCGGCATTGCACAGTCGACCTTTCCCGTTGCTACACCAGTCGTACCCGAATCCCCTTCCCTCTGTCGGGGTTCCATACCAGGCGAGTCGACCCAACGTATCGTAGTTGTAAGTAAGGGTACTGCCATCATTTCGCACTTGGTGCGTCATCTGGCCGAAAGCGTTGTATTGGTAGGTCGTCGTGCCGGTATCCGGACTGGTCAGCGACCACAATTGACCGAATCCATCATACAGATACGTCGTAATGTTTCCCTTGGGATCCTTGACCCATACGAGCCGATCGCCCAGGTCGTACTTGAACTCCGATACGCCTCCGGCCGCATCAATCTGCTTGGTCAGACGGCCGAGCTTGTCGTACTCCATGCGTGTCTCGCGTCCTAGAGAGTCGATACTGAGAAGCAGGCGATCATCCCTGTCGTACCCATAATCCTGCCGCTGCCCGTTATTGCCTCGGCGTGCAATGACACGGCCAAGCTCGTCGTAATCGGTGTACGCACGGTACGAAACGCCGGCAGGCAGTGCCTGGAGTGCCTGCACAGAAGAAGGAGTAACGCTCGCCATACCGCCTTGCCGCGCAAGGGGACCAAACTGCGGTATGCAGTCCGGAACCGCTGGAGGACAAGGATCTGTTGGCGGATTGGAGGCGTAGACGACGTCAAGTGTCGTGCTTGGCGTCATGGGACCGAAGGCGACCCCCGCATGGGTCATCTGCCACTGAGATGCATAAGTTCCATATCCGGGCGCTGTGCCTTGGATGCTGAAGGTTGCGGTCTGTCCCGGGAGTACGGTACCGGGCACACCAACCACGCTGATGCCGAAGGCGCTGCTGAAATTCTGGCTTGTAGAAACGAGCTTATAACCATCAGCCGTCGACCATGCAGTCGTGCCGGTGTTCTTCAACTGGATATTGATGGTGTAGGACTGACCCACGTAAAGGGGAGATATCGTCTGTCCGATGTACTGGACGCCTGCAACAGGATCGACAGGAGCGCTCGTCAGACGCTCGGCTTCAACAAGCATTGGCAGCGACGCGTTGTTGTAGGTATACCGCATCCGTTGGTAGGCGCCGCCTGGTGTTGCCTCATGCGTCGACAGCAAACGTCCGGCCGTGTCATATCGCAAATGACGTGCATGTGCATCAGGCGTCGTGACAAGGACGAGACGCCCCATTCCGTCATAGGCGTACGTCGTCGTGTGGGTAGCACCGCCTACGATGCGCTTCTGAGCCGTGATCCTTCCCCGCGCATCATAGACATACTCGGCAACATCGCCATTGATGCCGGTGATCCGCCCGGGCTGACCGAGTTCGTTGTAGTTGTCATACACCACATTGCCGAGCGCCGACCCCACGCCGACGAGATCACCTTTCGTGCTGTAGCTATAGGTAACAGCATCGGCATTTCCATACAGCGGCCCGTCAACGGTCATGGTGGCAACCATGCCACTGGCATGCTCGGTATAGGTGTAGTAGGTGATCCTGGTTTGATTCAGGCTGGCCGGTACGGCGCTGGACAGGTTCCTGACCGTCGTCGTTTCCAGTCGCTTGCGCGCGTTGTAGCCATAAGTGATCTGGTACAACTCTTGCGTACCGGCCTGGTTATGCACCGTCTCCCTCAAGAGCCGGTTCTCAGCAGGGTCCCATACGTAGCTGGTTGCCCGGGCCTCAGGGGTCCCGGCGGCGACGATTTTCTTGAGTAACTGACCTTTGGCATTGTAATCGTAGTCGGTTACACCACCCTCGTTATCGTAGACCTTGTCCTTGTATCCATTGGCATCGTAGGTGATGCTTCTGGCGCTCGATGGACAGTTGTTCGAAGCGTGACCCGTGACCGTCGTCAGCTTCCGGTCGAAGAACGCCTGCGTCGATTGCTTGCCGAGCGGGTTCGTATGCAAGACCGACATCGTCTGCTTGCCGTTCTGGAATCCACTTGTATACGCAAAGGTGTGGCGATCAACGCCACCTGCATGCTCACTGAGAGTGGCACGGCGTTCCGCGTCATACGCGAAGGTGGAGTAGCGAACGTCGTTGTACGACTTGCCTGTGAGAGCGAAGAATTCAGGCTTCTCGTAATGATAGGTAATGACTGTCGAAGGGGTGCCCGGCAGCGTCACCGTGGCCAGGAGATGCAAGCCATCGTAGACCTTCTGATGGCTGTAGGTGTATCGATACGCGTTGCCAGACGGATCGTTGATCTGCCTGAGCTCATCGCCCGTCCACACGAACTGTATGAATCGCGTGGAGGTATGGGTAACGCGCTGGAGCTGCGTTCCCTGCATCCCTCCATACGTGAACGTCCACCCTATTCCCTGTTCATCCTTGACCTCCAAGGGCAGCCCACCCGCTCTGTAACGCTCGAGGGTTCCTGCTTCCCCGTACAGCATCCAGCTCCCATTGGCCTGCCGCACGATCCTGGAAACCGGACTCGCCTTCTCTTCGTAGTAGATGCCGTCAGCTGCCTTGATGTAACGAACTTTCCGCCCATCTGGTCGATGCGCCCAGATCGTGGAGTAGGTGTGGCCCACCTGGCATTCGGCATTGCTCGGAATGGGATAGCAATGGCTCAACCCGTATCCACTGCCGAAGCTGAGCTTGTAATCGAAGTTGGTCTGCCAGTGATAGCCGAAGAGGCCGATGCCGTCCCAGTGCTGGTTCCAGGTGCGTTCAAACCTGAGTCCGGATCCCGCAAAATCGACCTCATACTCGATCTTGTTGCCGGAGGACATGACCACGGGATTACCCGCTGTCGGCTGCTCCTCTTTGCAATCCTGGGGCGCGCTTGAGTCCTTGTCGGACCCACTTTCCAATTGCCCCATGTTCCCGCTGAACTCGTTGCCATTGACGATGCCGCCGGCGGTGCCAAGGGACTCTATTCCCGACCTGTAGACAGTTTGCGGGTTGGGTCGGAAACCATGGACCGGCACTGTCGGAAGATTGGTCGTACCCGCTCCGTTGGGCAGCCTGGGGATGAGGGTATCGTCAACTTGCGCCATCACTGAAGGTGCCAGCGATGCCGACAAGCCAACGAGCGCAGCGCTAGACAATACGAAGTTTCGTATAGCCGCGGAACATCGGAAAGGATTTGAAACGAATCCCTGCTCTTCCCCAGCCCAACGCATACGACCAGCTTCCATCTACTCCGCTCCATTCCAGCCCCTTGCAGGCCAGAGTCCATGCGTCCGCCACCCCGGCGGGACACCCCATGCCGGAAAAAACTACTACCCGGCAATGCACCTTGGGAAGTCGTGAACGCAAGTAAGCGTATTTATGTGCAGTACTACTCGCGCCGCAGGCCCGATCCGCCTGTACGGAGTACGTCGGACACACTCTTCATCCGTATGGTGGGGGCTTGGTGCAGCGCCCTGTCCAGCGCATACGGGGACGCCCCCGCGTCGCGTCCCAATGTGAGGCATGATGAGTCCGGGGAATGGCGCCGCCTTCGACGGGGCCCATGGCTGGCGCAGCGCCGGCACACATGCAGCATCACCTTGTCGGCAGGGAGGCGTCAGCTCATGGGACAGACTCACGGAACCTCAACGGCGCGCGGCGCGCATCGCCGCGTCGCGCTACTGCGGGCTTGGCTCGCCTGCCTGGCATGCCTGTTGTGGAGCTCCGCGCACGCCGAACCCATCATCACCACCATCGCCGGCGGCGGCAACCCGGTATCGGGCAACGGTGACGGTGGGCCCGCCACGCAGGCCCGGCTGCAAGAGCCCGTCGCCGTTGCGGTGGACCCTTCCGGCAATGTCTTCGTCGCCGAACGTTATGGGTTCACGGTGCGCAGGATCGGTACCAACGGCATCATCACCACGGTGGCCGGCAACGGTCAGCAGATGTACGACGGCGATGGCAAGCCAGCGACCTCGGCCGCCATCGATGTGCGTGGCATCGCGGTCGATGCAGCGGGCAACCTTTACATCGCCGACGGCGGGAACGGTCGGATCCGCAAAGTGGCACCCAACGGCGTCATCAGCACCCTCGCCTCCACTGGCCTGTCGTTCCCCACGCGCCTGGCGGTAAGTCCATCCGGGCAGGTCCACGTGATCGACCAGTTGCGGATCTGGAAAGTGAGCCCGTCGGGCAGCCTTCAACTGGTGGCGGGCATCGGCGAATACGGTTCGACGGGCGATGGCGGGCCCGCCATCGCGGCGCGCCTCGGCAATCCTGAGGCGCTGGCCTTCGATCGCAGCGGTCGGCTCTACATCGTCGACAACGGCGACAGGATCCGACGCATCGACCTCGACGGGACGATCTCGACGATCGCCGGCAATGGTCCCTTCCGGGTCGACCCGGTGGCGAAGAACTCCCGCATCCACGCGCCTACGGGCGTCACGGTGGATGCTCGTGGCAATACCTATGTCGCGCTGCGGAACAACCTGGTACGCACCATCAACCCCGACGGCATCATCGACGATGCGGTGGTCAGGCTGAACGACTCGGGCGGCATGGTGATAGGCGCGCCTTTCGGTTTCCAGGGCGACGGCGGTCCCGCGCTCGACGCGCTGCTGTACGAACCGGCAGCACTCGCCATCGATGAACAGGACCACCTGTACATCGCCGACACAAGAAATGGACGCATCCGCAAGGTCACGCCGATACCGACGGCCCGCACACCGCTCGGCCTGGACGCATTCGCGCCCCAGAAGATCTACGGCATCGGCAGTTACGTCAGGCACGTGGCGATCGGCGACATCACCGGCGATGGTCGGCAGGACGCCCTGCTCACGACCTCGAGCTGGTCGGGACCGTACGCCGAGCCGGCCAAGGATTTCCGGGTCTGGCTCTTCGTGCAGAAGCCGGATGGCACGCTGGCGGCACCGCTGGGTTATCCCTTCCCGGGCGACGCAATCGGTGGACGCACGGGCAGCGGACTGGACACGGGCGACTTCAATGGCGATGGATTCGAGGATGTGGTGGTCGGCACGCTCACCGGCATCACGGTGTTCCTTGGCTCGCCCTCGGGCCTGGGGTCCGGCCTCGGCTACGCCTCCCAGACGCCGGGCGCACAGGCGGCCCACGGCCTCACGGTGCTCGATGTGGATCGGGATGGCCGCCTCGATGTCGTGACACTCAGCGGCGGCAGGAGCGAGGGCGGCACCAGTCACACCGACCAGGTCGGCCTGCTGGTCTATTACGGCAATGGCAGCGGCGCCTTCCCGCGACAGGACTTCCGCGTGCGCCCTGCGGGTGCGAGCTGGGGCGCGCTGCGTGCCGCCGATATCAACAACGACGGGGTGCTCGACCTCACCAGCTCCTGGACCGACATCATCGCCGGTTATTACCGCGGCGGCTTTGAAGTGACACTGCACCAGGGTGCATCCGGTTTCGGGGCGGTGCGGCGCTGGCATCCCGCCGAATCCCTGTCTTGGGGCCCGGGCTATGCGTTCGGCGACTTTGATGGCGATGGCCGGAAGGATGCGATCGTCTCGTACACGGCCAACACGCCGTCGGCGAGGTATGCGCACTTCAGGCAGGAGCGCGACGGCAACTTCGTCGAGATCGGCGCCTGGCCTGCCTTCGATGTGCCGGACGAACTGATCAGCGCCGATATGAACAATGACGGACGCGATGATCTGCTGGTCATCCACGGCGGGTGGAGTTCCATAGGCTACATGCAGCAGAAGCCGATGGGCGGGCTGGATGTCGAGATCAAGTACGAAGTCGAGCAATCCTCCCACCCGCAGATGCCTGCACTGGCGGTGGGCGACCTCAATGGCGATGGATGCCGCGACGTGGCGATGGCCGACCGCAACTACGGACTGGTCGTGCTGGAAGGGCGCAACTGCATGATCCGCGCGAACGGCTCGCAACCGCTGGTTCCCGGCTGGGGGTCGCTCGCCATCCACGGCGCGATCGTGCAGGGCCAAGCGAGCCCGCGCGAAGGCGACCCGTCGCGACCCGTTCCACGGGGCGGACCCGCCGTGCATGCGCAGGATGGCGCCACCGTGCACCGGAGCAGCGATGCCGGTCGCGCGTGGCGTGCGCGCAGGATAGCGATCACATGGTTGATGCTGTTGGGGGCGCTGGGCGTCTTCAGCGGCGCCGTGTGGTTCGTACTCACGCAGACCTCATGGCTGCGCCGTTGAACGCCGCGCCGCGTCCGCGGCGTCGGCACTGAAGGCGGTCGGCGATCACGCCTGCGGGTGGCCGGCTCTGCAACCACCCTCGCTCAATCCTCACCCCTCCCCCAACACCTCCCGCAACCGCACGTTCTCCTCCACCACACGCCCATACGCACGGAACAGCGACCACGTTCCCCACACGCCCAGCACCAGGGCGTGGGCGAAGGGGATTGCGGCCAGTGCCATGAGCGAGGCCAATGCGGTGGCGTCGAGGGTGTGCACGTAGGGAATGGCCATCAGCACCTGGTTGATGAGCACGGCGATGCTGGAAATGGTCAGCAGTCCGAAGCTGACGTGGCGGAAGCGGCGCCATGCGCGCCACTGGAGCGCCAGCACGACCACCGTGCATACCAGGCCCGCGATGATGAAGATCCAGCTGAGGATCATGTAGACGGGCATGCAAACTCCTGCGGCGGGTGCGGTGACCGGTTTTTATCACGCCGATGCGCGCTTGCTCGAGCGCACATGAAAAGGCCCCGCGGTGCGGGGCCTTCTGTTTCCGGTGTGGGCCGTGACGCGCACGGCCGCGCGTCAGTGCGGTTTCTGGCGGTCGAGCGTGAACGCGTCGGCGACGGCGTGTTTGGCGCGCTCCCACGTGAGGCGGGAACCGCCCCTGGCGCGACCCCACCCGCGTTCGAGATCCGCGGCCAGGCTGTCGTCCCATTCGCGGTCACTGTACAGGCCGCGTGCGTAGGTGCCGTAGCGATAGGCCGGCCGATAGTCGTCATACGCATCGCCTTCCTGGCGATACGACGCCCGGTCGAAATGTTGCGAGAACCTATCGTCGGTCCGCGCGTAGGCGCCATACGTGCGGTCGGCGCGCTCCCACGCATCCTGCGCGGCGGGACGGGCGCGCGTCCAGTCCAGGCGCGACTCGCCCTTCAGCGTCTCCCAGTCGGCCTGCAGGCGACGTTCGGTGTCTTCCCACGACTGGTCCGGATACTCGCCACGCGCCACGGCGCCGGCGCGGTAGACGCCTGCGTAATCGCGCTGGAAGTCGTATTCCTCGGTGTAGTACGGACGGCTGCGGTATGTCTCGCGCCAGTACGCTTCCTCACCGGTCGGGTCGATGCGCTCGGCCACGCCCTTGCCGGCCGCAGCACCGAGAACGGTGCCGGCGGCGGCCCCTATCAGCGTACCGATGGGACCGAACACGGTACCCGCTACGGCACCGGCCGCCATGCCGCCGGCGACGCCACCCACGCCCACGCCCACCGGGTGCGAACCGGGTGTGCCAGTGAGCGGGTCACGGTTTCCATCTCGTTGTGAAGTATCGCGTGTCATCTGCTGTGTCCTTCCTTTTGAAGTGATGAAGCGATGCGACATGCACCCCTTCATTCCGGTCGCGGACATCAAGGTGGATGCCGCACGCGGAGTGACACCGATACTCCGGATCGCAGGTGACAGCCACGTGCACGCGCGTCATGTTGGTGATCGCGCCGTGAGCGAAACGGGCGCACGGCCACAACACGACATGAATCACCGACATGTCATGCCGGCGTCGTGCACCGTCGCCTACGCGCAAGCCGCGCTCTCGTGCCGAAAGGTGCGTGGCGCGTCCACGCCGCATGGCAGCGTGATGGCGAAGACGGTCCTGCCCTCGTCGACCTTGGCCATCACGTCACCGCCGTGCGCGGTGGCGATCTCGCGCACGATGAACAAGCCGAGCCCCAGGCTGGTGTGTTCGCCCTGGTTGGCCGCCCTCGAACCGCGGCGCAGCGGGTCGAACAGGGCATTCAGTGCCTCGGTGGACAGCGGGTCCCCCGCGTTGCTGACTTCGATGCACGCATGATCGCCATCGCCCGTCACGGTCACGCCGATCTCCGCGCCCGCCTCGCCGTACTTCGCGGCATTGGTCACCAGGTTGTGCACGGCTTCGCGCACGCGCGCGTCGTCGAAGTGGCCGCAGGTGTCGCCGTCCATCTGCAGCCTGATGGGCGCATCGTGCAGCGTGGCGCGCAGCAGCTCCACTTCCTCGGCGACCGCCTGGCCCAGGTCGCACGCCAACCGGTGCAGCGTCATGCCCGCGCCCAGCGTGCTCTTGCTGTAGTCCAGCAGCCCATCCACCAGCCGGCTCAGCTGCAGGCCGCCGCTGAGGATGCGCTCGGCCAGGCGTGCATTCGGCGTGTCCTTCGTGCGGTCCACCAGGAATTCCGCCGTGCCCACGACCGCCGTGAGCGGGCCGCGCAGGTCGTGCCCGAGGGCACCGAGGAAGACATTGCGCCACGACTCCACCGTGCGCGAGAACTCCAGCAGCGATTCCGCCACCGCCTGATCGATCGCTTCGTTGAAGCGGATCACGTCGTCCAGGGAGCCGACGGCCGGCGCTTCCTGCGCCGCCCACAGCCGCAGTACCGACGCGCGCAGCGCGCGGTACTCGGCAATCATCTGGTTGACGCCGAAGCCATCGTCGGCGCGGCTGCGTCCATGGCTGCTGGCCGCCGACTCCGGCCCGGCGGAGGCAGGCGCGCGACCCTGTGCCTTTGCGCGCTGCTGCGCCGGACTCTGCGGCGAGCGCAGGTCGGCGACGATCTCGCGCAGGATGAGGGGAATGTCGTTGCGCAGGCGTTTCACGCTCAGCTGCGCGCCGTCCGGCGCCTGCGTGATGGCGAACTCGACGGCGTCGTCGAGGATCCGTTGCGGATGGGCTTCGATGAAGTCGGCAAGTCGCATGGGCGCTCCTTGGCATGGGTGCGGTGTCGTGGTCGTTATGGGATCGGCCCCCTGTCGGGCATGGTGCGCATGGGTCAGTCGGCGATGCTGCGCGGATCGCGCGGATCGTCGATGTGCAGCGGTGCGTCCGGTGGCGGGTCCGGCTCCACGGGCGCGTCCTCGGGGTCGCCCGGATCACGCGGCATCGGCGGCATTCCGGGATCCTCGGGACGATAGGGATCGCTCGGCGTGCCGGGCGCGCTCGGTTTGCCGGGTCCGGACGGCGTGCCCGGCGGCGTGGGCTGGCCGGGCGGTGTCGGCGTGCCCGGTTCGCTCGGCTTGGGCGTGCCGTGTGCGGCAATGTCGCGTGGCGTCATGGGATGTCCTTCATATCTGCGGCGGATGGCGGCGTGGCTGCCCGTCGGTGGCACCGGGTTCGGCTTCGGGATCGTTGCGTTCCTCGTTGGTGCGCTTGCCGGGCGATTCGCCGGGCACGACGGCGCCGTCGGGGCGACGCTGTTTCTCCATCGGATTGGGTGCCACGCGGGTGGCGTCGCGGGTCTTGCGATCCATGGCGGGTTCCTCGCTTGCGAGAGGCCAGCGTGCGCAGGGCAACGTTGATGAATCGTGAGCGTGGCGTTTCTGTTTTCAGCGTGTGGTCACGCTATGGCCGCAAGGCGGCTGCACGCTGAACGCGTTGGCCGCATGCATACGACGCCTTCACGAACGCCGCCCCAGCATGGATTCATGCTTTGTCAAGAACGTATCGACGCGCGTCTCAACGACGCTGAAAGTCTGGTCCGCTCCGGCGCCGACATCGGCGACCCACAGGCGTTCCTGCGTGGCCTGTGGACCCAGGTCTACGATCACGCGCCGATGCACCTGCGCTCGGGCGTGTTGCGCCGCCTGCATGCGTTGTCGCGCCGACTGGGCGCTTCCTACGTGCACGGCGAGGTCGGTCGCACCACCGCGTGATCACACGGGCCCGCGTGTGCGGGCCGAAGGCGACGGATGCGTGTGTGGCCTACACCGGTGAGCGCAAGCGTGTCAGTGCGACTTCGATGTCCTGCCGGCGGAACGGCTTGGCCAGCACGTGCGCATCGGCGAAGCGGTCGGGCAATCCCTGCTGGCCGTAGCCGGTGGTGAACAGGAACGGCACGCCACGCTCGCGCAGCGCATCGGCGACGGGAAACGACGGCGTCCCCGCCAGATTCACGTCCACCACCGCCAGATCGATCTTGGCCTCGGCAAGTTCGGCCAAGGCCTGGTCCACCGAGCCGGCGCTGCCGGCCACGTCGTAACCCAGCGTGGGCAGCAGGTCTTCCAGCAGCATCACCAGCATGGATTCGTCTTCCACGATGAAGACACGCGGTGCGGGGTCGGTCGTCGTCATGCGGCCACTCCTGGGTCGGGCATGGGGGCGGTGATCCGGCATGTCACGCCGGTCGTGTTGAAGTCGAGCGCCACGTCGCCGCCGAGGTCATGGCGCAGGCCGCGTTCGATCAGGCGCGAGCCGAAGCCGCGGTGCGCGGGTGCGGTGACCGGTGGCCCGTCCCTCTCCTGCCAGGACAGCACCAGCGTGCGGCGGCCCTGCACGGCCTCGGCGCGCCAGTGGATGCACACGCGCCCTGGCCTGGCCGACAGCGCGCCGTACTTCATGGCGTTGGTGAACAGTTCGTGCAGCGCCATCGACAGCGCCAGTGCGCGCTGCGGATCCAGTTGCATCTCCGGCCCGTCGATGTCGAAGCGTTCGGGATCGGCCAGCAGGCACGGGGCGACGGCGGTCCGCACGATGTCGGCCAGCGGCGCGTGTTCCCACTGCTGGCGGGTGAGCACGTCGTGTGCCTGGGCCAGGGCGTGCAGGCGCGCTTCGAAGCGGTCGCAGGCCAGGCCCATGTCGTCGGTGCCGCGCAGCGTCTGCAGGGCGAGCGATTGCACGATGGCCAGGGTGTTCTTGACGCGGTGGTTGAGTTCGTTGAGCAGCAGGCGCTGGTGTTCTTCGTGAAGCCGGCGCGCGGTGATGTCGGTGGCGGCGCCGAACCATTCGGTCACGTCGCCGCCGATGGGGCGAATGGGCACGGCGCGCGAGGACACCCATGCCCAGCTGCCGTCTTCGCTGCGGAGGCGGTGTTCGGCGCTGAAGGGGGTCTGGGTGGCGCGTGCGCGGGTGATGGCCTCGGCGACCTGGTCGCGGTCGTCGGGGTGGATCAGCACGTCCAGCCAGTCCGGGGTCAGCGAGCCGTGGCGCCCGAACAGCAGGCTGCCGCCGACGATGTCGACTTCGCTCCAGTCCTGGTTGGTGCGGTAGACCAGGTCGGAGGTGGCGTCGACCATGGCGGCGAGGCGTTCTTCGCTCTTGCGGCGAGCTTCTTCGTGCCGCTTGCGTTCGGTGACGTCGCGGGTGGTGCCGGCGACGGCTTCCACCTCGCCACTGGGGCCGATCACCGGGACCAGCAGGTAGTCGTAGATGCGGTGGCCGTTGGTGCCGTTGAAGGGCACGTCGCCGCGCACGGGCTGGCGGGTGGCGATGACCTGGTCGATCTCGCGGTCGTGCATGGCGGCGTGCCAGGGTTCGTAGCCGATCTCCAGGCAGGTCTTGCCGATGGCCTCGTCCCAGGTCATGCCCCACATGGCCAGCAGGGCGGCGTTGGCGTAGGTGAAGCGGTGTTGCAGGTCCCACATGTAGACCAGATCGGGCGTGGTCTGCAGGAGGGTTTCGTACAGGCGAACGCGCTGTTCCGCGGGGGCGTGCGCGCCGCCTGCCATCAAGGCGCTGTCCATGGGGAGGCGTGGGTTTCCGATGGCGACACCGGAAACCTTATCGCCCGCGCCCGTGCGCTACCCGTGAAACTTGGCACGGTGCGCGGCGTTTGCGGGGGTTGCTGTTCAGGGAGCGGAAACAGGAAGGCCCCGCGATGCGGGGCCTCTGTGGTGCAGCGGGTGTGTGGGTCAGGTGTTGGCACCGACGCCGCTGACGGGCTCGGCGGTGGCCTTGCGGCGGGCGAAGCGCGAGGCCAGTTCGCGGCGCGCATCGTCCACGCCCTTGCCCTTGCCCGCCACCTTCAGCACGCCGTACACCTCCAGCGCGGCGGCCATCAAGTCGCTGCCGAGGGCGAGTTCGGTGTCGGTGACGCGCTGGTAGAGCTGCGCCAGGCGAAGGGAACACGGACGCAGGGCGTCGAGGGCCATCTGGTCCTGACGGAAGGCGGCGATGTCGAAATCGCGCGGCATGATGCCGGAGTGCTGTTCCGCGACCGCAAGCGCCGTCGTGCAGAATGCATGCGACTTGGTGCCCATCTTGAACATGTCGCGGCGCTCGTCGTTGGTGAGGGCGATCAGGTTCTGGAGGTCGGCTTCCAGTGCGGAGATGGAAGCGAGGATGCGCTCCACGGTCTCGGGATCGAGTGTCAGGCTGATGCGGTTCTGAGTCATGGTCCGTCCTTAGTTGTGTTCTGCGTGATGCCGGCCGGGTCCGACCGGCGCATGCAGCGTAGCGCGCACGAACGCCGATGCGACGTTGCGCACGCTAATGTTGGATTTCTCACGCGAACGATATCGATCGAGGCAAATAGCCTGGCGCGTCAGGCGTTGTGTGTGTTGACCCAGTCAAAAAGCCTGACGGCTCAGGCTTAGTGTGTGTTGAAACAGCCAAATTGCCTGGCGCGCCAAGCTTAGTGTGTGTTGAGCCAGCCGAAATGCTTGGCGCCTGAGGCTTACTGTGTGTTGAAACAGCCGAAAAGCCTGACGCGTGAGGCTTAGTGTGTGTTGATCCAGCCAAAACGCTTGAAGCATCAGGCTTTGTGTGAGTAGAGGGAATGCCGTCTGCCGGCACCCATGCAACGGTCAGGTGTCCCCCGCTCCTTCACCTTGGCGTGTGATGCCGCGTAGCGCCGGGGCCACTCCATCGGTGGCACGCAGCCGATCGCCAGTAGGCAACGGATTCAGTTCAGGCTTGTCCTTGAGTGGACATAGGGCGGGCTCAAGCCCGCCTACCCTTGAGAGCGTCAGGAATTCCGTGCGCGAGACCTACCCTGACCACACCCAGGTTCCCCCTACTCTTCCAGTTCGACGCCCCCCACCGGCAGCAGCGGCAGCCCCAGCTCCTTGAGGAATGCATTGTGCTTGGCCGTGGCCGCGCGCAGTTCCTTCTCGATGGCCACCAGATCACGATGCGTCTTCGCCAGATCGATCTCAGTCTCCGCCTCCGCCGTGCTGACATAGCGTGAGATATTGAGATTGAAGTCGTTGCCGGCGATCTCCTTCATCGAGACGCGGCGTGAGTAACGCTCGTGCTCGGCGCGGTCGCGGTACGTCTCGACGATGCGCTGGATGTGATCGTCACCCAACTGGTTCTGCCGCTTGCCCTTGGTGAAGTGATCCGCGGCGTTGATGAACAATACGTCGTCCGGCTTCTTGCACTTCTTCAGCACCAGGATGCAGACAGGGATGCCGGTGGAATAGAACAGATTGGGCGGCAAGCCGATCACAGTGTCGATGTGGCCGTCGGTGAGCAACTTGGTGCGGATGTCCGCCTCCTTGCCGCCCCGAAACAGCACGCCGTGCGGCAGGATGATGGCCATCACGCCATCGTCCTTCAGGTAGTGCAGGCCGTGCAGCAGGAAGGCGAAGTCGGCGGCGCTCTTGGGGGCGACGCCGTGATTCTTGAAGCGCATGTCCTCGGCCATGGCCTCGCCCGGCTCCCAGCGGTAGCTGAAAGGCGGGTTGGCGACGATGGCATCGAACTGCGGTTTCCTCGCCGGATTCGTCTCGCGCAGGAAGTCCCAGTCGTTGGTCAGGGTGTCGCCGTGATAGATCTCGAACTCGGTGTCCTTCACCCCGTGCAGCAGCATGTTCATGCGCGCCAGGTTGTAGGTGGTGATGTTCTTTTCCATGCCGTAGATGCGGCCGATGCTGCCGCCGGCGTCCTTCATGCGGTGGCGCACGTTGAGCAGCAGCGAGCCGGAGCCGCAGGCGAAATCGAACACGCTGTCCAGCTTGCTGCGCGGGCCGGATTTCGGCTCCTGGCTGTCCAGGGTGACGATGGCGGAGAGGATGTTGGAGATCTGCTGCGGGGTGTAGAACTCGCCGGCCTTCTTGCCCGACCCGGCGGCGAACTGGCCGATCAGGTATTCGTAGGCATCGCCGAGCGCATCGACGTCGGTGGAGAAACCGGCGATGCCCTCGGCGATCTTGCTGATGATGGCGCACAGCTTGGCGTTGCGGTCGGCGTACTTGCGCCCCAGCTTGTCCGAGGCCAGGTTGATCTCGGAGAACAGGCCCTGGAAGTGGCTCTGGAACGACTCTTCCTCGATGTACGTGAAGCCCTGCTGCAGGGTATTCAGCAGCGCGTCGTCCTGGGTCTTGGCCAGGTGGACGATATGGCCCCACAGGTATTCCGGCTTGATGACGTAGTGCGCCTTGCGCCGCATCTGCTGCTCGAATGCGGGCACGTCGGCGGCGTTGTCCGCATACCACACAGACAGCGGCGTCTTGCCGCCGTTGCCGATGGCATTGGGGTCGGGATAGTCGGCACCCAGCTCTTTCTTCGCCGCTTCCTCGTAGTTCCAGGACAGGTAACGCAGGAACAGGAACGACAGCATGTAGTCACGAAAATCGTCGGCATTCATCGCGCCGCGCAGTTTGTCGGCAACGTCCCAGAGGGTCTTGCCAAGCTGCTTTTGTTCTTTGTCGTTCATAGCTTCGGTCTACTCATTCCGGGAACAGCGCGGAGCTGAAAGGGTGACGCGTGATGAATTGCCGCAGTGCCCGGCGCAAATGCTCCTTGTTCTCCGGGAGCATTTCCCGCGGTTCGTAAAGCGAATAATCGCCATGGCTCATCAGGTCGATCATTCGCTTGTAGACGGTCCCGTTGGGGTCGTCATCTTCCGGTTTGATGCATTCGTGCCACTTCGCATACCCGAAGAAGCAGGCCGTCTGCTCCATCACTCGACGCATAACGTTGAAGTGGTGCGTATATAGCGCCCCAGACTTTTGCGCGGCATGCAAGTCCTGCAACGACGCGAGATGGTAGAGAAACGGGGTGCTATCCGTCTTGCTGACCAGGAACGCACCTGATGAAGCGTCTTTGGCCAAGAAATACTTCTTGGCCTTGTTTAGCTCGTTGCAGAGCACGTTGAAGAACAGCACATGATGGGACGATATGACGGTTCGCAGTATGCCCTTGGATTCCAGCAACAACTGGGCCAGATGATGTGCAACTGCGACAGCATTGTTGTCATCCAAAGATGAGATCGGATCATCCACATAGACGTATTTCACCCAGCTATACGCCTCGATTTCCGGATCCATCGCCAACTGAACAACCGCCAGAAAGAAGCACCAGATGAAAATGTTCTCCTCGCCGCGCGAGATCTTGATGTCCTCTTCCCGCTTTGTCTCGAAGGTTCCATCAGCCTTCTGAGCCCTGATTTCTCTGGCGAAGCTGACTTCCCAAGCTTCGGTATCGATCTCGAATTCGAAGTCCGCGTAGCGGTTCAACAAAGGACGAATGCGATTATCCATCTCCAGTTCCGCCAGTCCTGCGAAGAATCGGGACTCGCGATTGATCTTAAGCACTCGCTCTCGATCATTGATGAGGTCGTTATCCCACTGAAAGAGATCTTCGGTAAACGCGTTGAAATAAAGCGTGTCCCGTTCTTCGCCCTGCTTCCCCAAGTCCTTGAAGGCCGTAGAAAGGCGAGTCTTGCCCGTACCGTTGTAGGCATAGAGCAGGACGAAATCCTTCGTGTTCAACTCATCGCGCAGATGCTGAGCCAGCGCTGTCAGGTCAGGAAAGTTCATGGCGTCGGACGTCGCTTGATTCTGTTTTCCAGGGCGCTGAGTTCGGCCTCGTCGGCGGCGTCGGCCGCGCGGGCTTCCTGGTGCTTGCGTTGGGTATCGAACGCCAGCCAGCGCTCGCTGGTCTGCGCTTCCATCCGCTCGTGGCTCACGGCGCCGGCGTTGGCCAGCAGCGGAAAGCCATTGGAGGTGATGATCTGCCCCACGTTCTCCATCCAGAAGCGCATGGGGATGTCCTGCCTGTTCTTGGCGCGCAGCTCGGCGGTTTCCAGGAAGATGACCACCAGGCGGTTGAGGGTGTCGATTTCGTCTTCGGTCAGGTAGTTCTTGGCCACCACGATGTCGTGCTTGCGCACGCGGCCGCCGCTCCAGGCCCGCAGGCCGAAGTGCGGGTCATCGGCATTGGCGCGGGCCAGGATCAGCTCCGCTGCAGTCTGCCCTGTCACGGCAAACAGCAGTAGGTTCTGCACGGTGGCGAAGAAGGTCTGGGTGGCGCGGTCGGTCTTGTCGTAGTCGATGCTCAGCGCGAACAGATCGCGCACCTTCTGGTAGAAGCGTTTCTCCGAGGCGCGGATGTCGCGGATGCGCGCCAGCATCTCGTCGAAGTGGTCCGGGCGGCCGTCCGGGTTCTTCAGGCGTTCGTCGTCCATGGCGAAGCCCTTGCGCAAGTACTCCGTCAGTACGGTGTTGGCCCAGCGGCGGAACTGCACGCCGCGCGGGGAGCGCACGCGATAGCCCACGGCCAGGATGGCGTCGAGGTTGTACAGCGTCACCGGCCGGCGCACCTCGCGCCCGCCCTCCTGGTGAACTACCGAGGATTCCTCGGTAGTTCGTTCAGGTTCCAACTCCCTGTCCGCAAAGAGGTTTTTCAGGTGCAGGCTGATGTTGTCGGGGGTGACGTCGAACAGCTCCGCCATCTCCGCCTGGGTCAGCCAGACGGTCTGGCCGTCGGCGCGCAGCTGGATGCGGCTGTGGCCGTCCTCGGTGGTGTAGAGGATCAGGCCGCTCATGCGGTGGCGGCGTCCGGCGCGGGGAACAGCTGCTGCATCAGGCCACGCTTGTGGGTCTTGAGGGCGGCGAGTCGGTTGGATTCGGCGGTGATCTGGGTGTCGAGGGAAGATAGGCAGTCGGCGATGCGTTGCTGTTCTAGCTCAGTCGCGGGAACCGAACATTCCACGGCCTTCAGCACGTCTACGGACAACCCAGGCTGGGCTTGGCCTGTTGCGAACCGATTCAATGCCAGCTTCCCAAGTGCGTAGTAAAGCCACGGGACAACCACGCCGCGCTTTGGCGATACCACCAGCGCATGTTCCGTAGCGTAAAAATCACCCTCGGCAAATTGAACGTTTCCGCAAAGTGCCCCTTGCCGACCGATGAGCGGAAATGCCCCCGAGTGCGTGAACGAATTCGTGTAGCCACGCAAGCCATTCCCGCCGTAGCACGGAAATCTTCCATCGGCCTGCTGATCTGAAATCTCCGATGCCGATACAAACTTGCCCGCCTGCATATCGCAAACGCGATTCAGGGCTTTCAATTCCCATTCCGGAGCGTTGCGGAACTCGGGGAAGCGGAGGCGGGGGCGGGTTTCGCCGTCGCGGGGGAAGAGTTGCTGCATCAGACCGCGCTTGTACGCCTTCAACGCCTCCAGCTTGCGCACCTGCGCGGCAATCACCTCGTCCAGCGACGTCAGGCAGTCGGCGATCTTCTTTTGCTCGCAAGCTTCTGGAAGCGCGACGGAGAGCGCCGCAAGCTGGCGTGGATATAGATGCACCACGGTGTCGCCTTGCGCCACCTTGGCGAGCTGTCTTTTCTTCGATCCATTTAATAGGTAGCTGAGAAATACACCATCGTGCGGCGACCTAATTACGTTCAGATCACTACCCAGCGCGATACCATCCAGCAACACGCACGAGGCCGTCGCGATGTCGTCTTTCGTCTCTCCGGATGCGGGAACAATTACGTCATTGCTACGACTGAAGAAAAGTGTCGACTCGTCGGCGTTAGTCTTTGAGAACGCCTCGCGGATTACCTCACCGTATCGCGTGTACAGCTCACCGTACCGAATGCAATACAAAGCCCCGTCGGGATCAATTTCGGCTTTAGAGATGCCTCGCCCTTTCTCAAAGGTCGCCGCAGTTCCAAGGAGTGAAATGGGCCAAGCGCTTGTGCCCCGAAACTCCGGAAACCGCAACCTCGGTGTTGCCGTTGCTCCGCTCTGCTCCGCCATCACCGCGACTCCTCCCACGCCTTCAATCCGGCAATCTCCCGCCCACCTGCCCGCTTGCGCAGCAGCGTCCCCAGATCAGCCATCAGCGCCTCCTCCTTTTTCGCCCGCGCCTTCCAGCCCAGCTCCAGCGGCGCCAGCAATTCTGTAAGTGCCTCGCCATCCAGAATGCGGCGGGCCAGTACGGCCTCCACAAAGGCCTGCAAGCGGACGACCGGCAGGCCATGTGCGTCTGCCACCGACGCCAGCGCGCGGGCGGCCTTATCCTGCTTGAAGGCCTCGTAGCCCGCACGAATGGCGGCCTCGTCCAGGCCGGCCCCGGCCTTCAGGCCGCGCACGTACTCACTGATCTCCTCGCGCTCGTCCATGAACTTCGCATCGCCGGCAATCAGACCGATCAACTGCTCCCGGCTCATGCTGGCCTTGCCGGCCGGCTGCAGCGAAATGTCCGCCGCCAGCTTCATGATGTAGTCGTAGTCGATGGTGGCGGAGGCAAACAGCACGAACTCGAAATCGAGCTGGTCGACCGCCTCGTCCTTCTTGCCGCCCGGCGTGGCCTGCTGCGCACGCAGGCGCTGCGCCGTTTCCAGATACGCACCCCGGAACGCATTCAACTCGTCGCGCGGCAATACCTGCTCGATCTCCTGTGCCTGCTCCGGCGTGAGGTCGGTGTACTGACCCAGCTGCACGGCCAGCTTCTGGACCTGCTTGAAGCGCTCGACGAAGCCGGCGCGGGCGGCATCGCCCTTGAGGTTGGCGATATCGGCCGGCGTGCCGCTCACGCCCTGCGAGGCCATGAAGCGGTCCAACTGATCGCGCGCTTCTTTCAGCTTCTCGATCACGACAGGCGCGGTGTCCACCAGCCAGATGGTGCGTGCCTTCTCCACAGAGACCCCAGAGAACAGGGCGATAGCCGCATCCACACTGTCCTTCTGACCCCTGAAATCAAGGATGTTGCCGTAGGGCTTGGTGTCGTTGAGCACGCGGTTGGTGCGGCTGAACGCCTGGATCAGGCCATGATGCTTAAGGTTCTTGTCCACGTACAGCGTATTGAGGTACTTGCTGTCGAAGCCGGTCAGCAGCATGTCCACCACGATCACGATGTCCAGCTTCTCCCTGCCCTTCATCGGCAGGTCCGCATTGGGGAACTGCTGGTCCTTGATGCGCTGCTGCACATCCTGGTAGTAGCCGTCAAACTCCTCAATACGGTGGTTGCTTCCGAAGGCCGCGTTGTAGTCGGCGATGATCGCCGCCAGCGCCGCCTTCTTCTCCTCAGGGTTCTTCTTGTTGTCGGCCTGCTCCTGCGGCAGGTCTTCCTGCAGCTGGCGGACATCCGCGCTCACCTCGCTGGGCGGGGAGAACACGGCAGCGATGTTGAGCGGCTGCCAGCCCGGCTCGGCCTGCTGCTTATGGGCTTGCGCAGCCTTGAACAGCCCGTAGTACTCGATGGCATCGTTGATGGACGACGTCGCCAGGATGGCATTGAAGCGCCGGCCACCGGTGGCGGCGTCATGCTTGGCCAGGATGGCATCAACCACGGCGCGCTTTGCCAGGGTTTCTCCCGGCTTGGGCGCCTGCTTCCCGTCGGGCTTGTAGTACTCGACGTGGAAGCGCAGGACGTTCCGATCCTCGATGGCGTGGGTGATGGTGTATTCGTGCAGGGACTGCTGGAACAGGTCTTCGGTAGTCTTGAGCGTCTGCTCGTCGCCCTCGATGCGCTTGTACCTTGAGTTCGGCTCGAAAATTGGCGTACCAGTGAACCCGAACAATTGGGCCTTGGGGAAGAAGTCCCTGATGGCCTGGTGGTTGTCGCCGAACTGCGAGCGATGACACTCGTCGAAGATGAAGACCATGCGCTTGTCACGCAGCGCTTCCAACTGCTCGGCATGCGTGGCCAAGCCGCGCTTCTCGCGGCTCTGGTTGCGCGTGCTGCCGCCGTCCAGTGCTAGGCCCAGCTTCTGGATGGTGCAGACGATCACCTTGTCAGCGGCATCGTCGGACAACATGCGCCGCACCAGCGCGCCGGTGTTGGTGTTTTCCTCGACACAGCCTTCCTGGAAGCGGTTGAACTCCTCGCGGGTCTGGCGATCCAGATCCTTGCGATCGACCACGAACAGGCACTTCTCGATGGCCGGATTGGCCTTGAGCAGGGTGGACGCCTTGAAGCTGGTCAGCGTCTTGCCGCTGCCGGTGGTGTGCCAGACATAGCCATTGCCCAGGTTCTTGTCGATGCACTCGACGATGTTCCTGACGGCGTAGATCTGGTACGGGCGCATCATCAACAGCTTCTGCTCGCTGGCCACCAGCACCATGTACTTGCTGATCATCTGGCCCAGCGTGCACTTGGGCAGGAAAGCATCGGCGAAGGCATCCAGACCGCTGATCTTGGCGTTGTCCGGCGTGGCGTACTGGTAGATGGGCAGGAAGCGCTCATCCGCATTGAAAGCGAAATGGCGCGCGTTGTTGTTGGCGAAGTAATACGTCGCGTCGCGGTTGCTGACGATGAACAACTGGATGAAGCACAACAGCGTGCGGGTGTACCCGTTGCCTGGGTCGTTCTTGTATTCGACGATCTGCTGGATGGCGCGGCGCGGGTTGATGCCCAGCGTCTTGAGCTCGATCTGCACCGCGGGGACGCCATTGATCAACAGCAGCACGTCGTACTTGTGGTAGCTGTAGTCCGTGTTGATCCGGAACTGGCTGGCGACCTCGAACGTGTTCTTGCACCAGTCATTGATGTTGACCAGCGTGTAGTTCAGCGGCGTACCGTCATCACGCGTGAAGGCGTTGCGGTTCCTGAGCGTATGCGCAGCGGCGAACACGTCCGCGGTGACGATCTCGCCCAGCAAACGCGAGAACTCGCCGTCCGTGAGCTTGACCTGGTTCAACGCCTCGAAATGCTGGCGGAAATTCCGCTCGAGTGCTGCACGGTCACGAAGATCGGGCCGGATCTCGTACTTGAGATCGCCCAGCTTGGCGATGAGCTCCTGCTCGATATTGCTTTCCCTGATATGCACTGACGCCCCCGGATCCGCTGCGAAGTCCCACTGGGCGCACCCGCTGTGCGCACCAGCTGGCAAGTCTAGCGACTGCCCGGACAGGAAACGACCCGCAACGGTGTCCGCCAGCCGCGTGACCGGCAACGTTGCGCTGGGCTAATCCCTCAACACCAACGCCGGATTCTCATCAATCGTCCCATTCTCGTTGACCACCACGTAGCGATCCCCCTCACGGTTGAACAGCACGGGGATGGGCGTCTTGAACAGCGGGCGGCGGACGAACTTCAGGCGCCAGTGGAAGGTTTCCATGGTGTGGATGGTGGCCTGCTGTTGCGGGGTGAGGCCGGCCAGCAGCGTGGCGTCGTCCATCTTCGGCGCGCCCTTGCGGCGCTCCGGCGTACGGGGAGAGGTGCCCGGGGCGTCCGGGTCGGGCGTGTCGCGGGGGCGATGGGGATCCGTCATCCGGTCGGGGGCTCCTGATGGCGTGGAACGGGAACGAGGCTGCCGCTGTGGTGGCAGCTTTACCTTCTATCGGCCGGGCTCAAGGGAACGTGAGGACCGCCTGGATGCGGGGTGGATTGGTTCAGGTGGTGCTGACGGCGTGCGGCGAAGAGCGGCCCCTCATCCGCCTTCGGCACCCACCCCGGCCGGGCGAAGCACGCCCGGCGTTCCGACGATCGCGCGGCATGCCGCGCAAGCAGATCGTCTTCACCCCCGCTGGCGGGGAGAAGGAACAGCGCGGGAGAAGGGAAAGCACCGCGCGTCAGGCGCGCAAGACGAGCGTGGGGGTTTCGTTGAGGGTGCCGTCTTCTTCGATCACCACATGACGCGTTGCGTCACGGTCGAACAACACCGGGATGGGCGCGCAGAACAGCGGACGGCGCACGAAGGCCAGGCGCCACTGGAAGATTTCCAGCGCTTCCAGCGTCATCAACTGCGCGGGCGTGAGGCCCATGCGCAGCGCGGCGGCATCCTGCGCCGCGGTGGACGTGCGGCGCTCGGGCGCGCGCGGAGCCGCCGCCTTGGGGGCGGAGGCCTGCCAGGGGCCATTGATGACGGAGGCGTGGGCGGCGTTGCGATGCATGGGGGCTCCAACAATTTCGGGTGACATCTGTTGCTACTAACGGCCACGGGCGGCCGCTATTTAGGGTGGTGATGACCTTGCAAGGCGTGTGCCGGAATGTGGGCGCGCAAGAAAAAAGCCCCGCGTTAGCGGGGCTTTCCTGGTGGGGTGATGGATCGCGCTCGCCCCTCATCCGCCTTCGGCACCTTCTCCCCGCTTGCGGGGAGAAGGAGAAGCGTGCGCCCCGCTTGCGGGGAGAAGGGAAAAGCGACTCAGGCGAACGGGTCCTGCAGCACCATGGTGTGGTCGCGGTCGGGGCCGGTGCTGACGATGGCGAGCGGGCAGCCGGACAGTTCTTCCAGCGCGCGCAGGTAGGCACGCGCGGCCGGCGGCAGCTTCTCCCACTCGGTGACGCCGTGGGTGTTCTCGTCCCAGCCCGGGAATTCCAGGTACACCGGCGTGCACTCTTCCCACCCGCCCGCATCCAGCGGCGCGTATTCGGTGCGCTTGCCGCGGTATTCGTACGCGATGCAGATCTTCAGCGTCTTCATGCCGTCCAGCACGTCGAGCTTGGTGATGCACAGGCCGGAGATGCCGTTGATGGCCACGGCGCGCTTCAGCGCCACGATGTCCATCCAGCCGCAGCGGCGCGGACGGCCGGTGGAGGCGCCGTATTCCTGGCCGCGGTCGCGGATGCCCTGGCCGACGTCGTCGTCCAGTTCGGTCGGGAACGGACCGCCGCCCACGCGCGTGGCGTAGGCCTTGCAGATGCCCAGCACGTAGTCGATGGCGTCCGCACCCACGCCGGTGCCGGCGAACGCGCCGCCGACGGTGGTGTTGGAGCTGGTGACGTACGGATAGGTGCCGTGATCGATGTCGAGCAGCGCACCCTGCGCGCCTTCGAACAGCACGCGCTTACCCTGCTTGCGCAGGTCGTGCAGGATGCCGGCCACGTCGGACTTCATCGGCTGCACGTATTCGCCGAAGGCGAGTGCTTCGTCGTAGGTCTTCTGGAAGTCGACGGCTTCGACGCCCAGGTACTTGGTCAGCACGAAGTTGTGGTAATCCAGCGCGGTGCGCAGCAGTTCTTCCAGCTGCTTGGGGTAATGCAGATCGGCCACGCGGATGCCGCGACGCGCCACCTTGTCTTCATACGCCGGGCCGATGCCGCGGCCGGTGGTGCCGATGGCCTTGCCGCCGGCGGCCTTCTCGCGGGCCTGATCCAGGGCGATGTGGTACGGCATGATCAGCGGCGTGGCCGGGGAGATCTTCAGGCGCGAACGCACTTCCACGCCGGCCGATTCCAGTTCGTCGATTTCCTTGATCAGCGCGGCCGGCGACAGCACCACGCCATTGCCGATCAGGCACAGCGCGTCGGGGCGCAGGATGCCGGACGGGATCAGGTGGAGCACGGTCTTCTTGCCACCGATGACCAGCGTGTGGCCGGCATTGTGGCCGCCCTGGAAACGGACGACGGCCCCGATTTCCTCGGTGAGCAGATCGACGATCTTGCCCTTGCCTTCATCGCCCCACTGGGCGCCGAGAACGACGACTGACTGACCCATGACGGGTAACTCCTCGATTGTTGGCGGCCATCGGGGCCACCGGAAGGGTCGTGCTGGTCCACGGCGCCGTTGCTGCCGGCAGACTCCATCGGGGAGCCGCCCGCCACGCCGGGCCCAGACACGGAAAAAGCCGGCGGGCTTCCCACGCAGGGAGCCCGTCCGGCTTTTGTGCATTATCCGGGTTTAGGGGGACGGGGGCTACCCTGCCGGGGGGCCCGCGCTGCGGGTTCAGGCATCGCGCGAAGAGCGGCCCCTCATCCGGCCTTCGGCCACCTTCTCCCCGCAGGCGGGGAGAAGGATGCAAGCGCGTGAAGGTCCGCGCGAAGAGCAGCCCCTCATCCGGCCTTCGGCCACCTTCTCCCCGCGGGCGGGGAGAAGGAAGAATCGTGGCCGCCCTGTTCCATGCGCGAGCACATGCTTCTCCTTCTTCCCGTACAACGGGGAGAAGGTGCCCGGAGAGCCTGCCCCGTACTCGATACGGGGGCGGATGAGGGGCGCTTTCCGATCCGCCAATAAAGAGCTTTCCGATGGCATGACGGACGCGCCAAGCTCCACGCTGCCCTCCGAGCAACGAGGGGACACCATGCGCGGGAGAACGAATCATGGCCGCGAAAGACAGCTACGACGCGACCAGACCGACGCCGAACGCGTGCTGTGGCAGCACCTGCGTGACCGGCGCCTGCTGGGGTGGAAGTTCCGGCGGCAGCACAGGATTGGGCTGTACTTCGCGGACTTCGCTTGCGTGGAAGCCATGCTGGTGGTGGAGCTGGATGGCAGCCAGCATTTGACCCAACAGCGTCACGACGACGCACGCACGAGCTTCCTGGAAACGCAGGGGTTCCGGGTGCTGAGGTTCTGGAACGACGACGTGCTGCGCGACACGGACGCGGTACTGGCCACAATCGCCACCGCGCTCGCCCCTCATCCGCCCTTCGGGCACCTTCTCCCCGCAGGCGGGGAGAAGGAAAAAGCGAAGCCGTGATTGCCCCCTTCTCCCTGCGAAGCGGGGAGAAGGTGCCGAAGGCGGATGAGGGGCGCTTTCCCATCCGCTGACGCGAACCCCAAGCCGCAAGCGACTCCTCAGCGCTTCAACACCCACAGGAACGTCAGCCCGAAGATCAGGATGAAGCCGCCGACCGCGCGCACCTGGCCATCGGACATCTGCAGCAGTTGCAGCACGGCGCGCTTCCACCCGGCAGGAATGGCGAACAGCACCAGGCCTTCGAGGATGACGACGAGGCACAGGGCGGACCAGAGGTCGGACATGGACGGATTCCCGGCCCCGCGACCACGCCGCAGGGCGATGAAAGACGGAGGGCTGAAACGGCACCGGCCGCCCTGGGGCGGCCGGTGGAGGAGGCTCAGCGGTCGCTGCGCATGTACTGGAGGAAGGGGTCGTCCTTGTCCAGCACGATCACGCCCTGCCCGTCCTTGAACGAGACGCGGTAGGCCTCCAGGCTGCGCTGGAAGGCGTAGAACGCCGGGTCGCGGTTGGCGGCCAGGCCGTACAGGCGGGCGGCTTCGGCATCGCCTTCACCGCGCAGCTTTTGCGCATCGCGCTCGGCTTCAGCCAACAGCACCGCGACGTCACGCTGGGCCTGCGCCTGCACGATCCGCGCCTGCTCGGCACCCTGCGCGCGCAGGGCGCTCGCCACCTGCGTGCGTTCGGCGCGCATGCGGTTGTAGACCTGGTCGATGACTTCGCTGTCGGTGGGCAGGTCGATCTGCTTGAAGCGGATATCCACCACCTGCATGCCCAGGTTCTTGGCGCCGGCGTTGATGCCGGGCAGCTGCTTCTCGATCAGCTCGTTGCGGTTGCCCGACACCAGCTGGGTGAGCGTGCGCGAGTTGATCTCGTTGCGCAGCGATTCCTTGATGATGGGCGCCAGGCGCTCGGTGGCCAGTTCGGCCTGGCCGCCGGTGGCGCGGTAGAAGTCCGCCGCGTTGACGATGAAGCCGATGGCGATGAAGTCGACGCTGACGTCCTTGCGCTCGGAGGTCAGCGAGCGTTCCGGCGGGAACTCGTTGGCGGTGAAGCGGCGATCGAACACGCGCGCGGTTTCCACCAGCGGCAGTTTGAAATGCAGGCCGGGGCCGATCTCGCTGCGCACCACGCGACCCAGGTTGAGCACCAGGCCCACCTGCCCTTCGCGCACCACGTAGACCGAGCCCATCAGGCCCAGCAGGACGGCGACGACGATGCCGACGATCAGGGAATTCCTCATGGCTGCGCCTCCTCACGGCCGGCCGGGCGCGGTGAGCGCACCGCATTGCGGGAACTGGACGGGGTGCTTTCCACGGGCGGCATCATTTCGGTGGGAATCACGCCCGCGGGCAGCTGGCCGGCGGACGAGCCCGCGGCGTTGCCCATGGGCACGTAGATCAGCTGGCGGCTGTCGCCACCGACCACCTTGCGGTTGTCGGCCAGCACCTGTTGCACCGTATCCAGCCACAGGCGCTTGCGGGTGACTTCGGGTGCGTTGCGGTACTCGTCCAGCAGCAGGCTGAAGCGGGTCGCGTCACCGGTCGCCTTGGCGATGGCGGCGGTCTTGTAGCCTTCGGCCTGGGTACGGATCTGCTGCGCGTCGCCGCGCGCCTCGGGCACGATCTTGGCCGCGACAGCGCGTGCCTGCGACACCAGGCGCTCGTTCTCCTGCTGCGCGCTGTTGACCTCGTCGAACGCCGGCTTGACGGCCTCCGGCGGGCGGGCGTCCTGCAGGCTCAGTTCGGTGACGACCAGGCCGGTGCGGTAGGCCTCCAGCGAGGCCTGCAGCGCGGTGCCGGCGGTGGCCGACAGCGGGCCGCGGTTGTTGAGCGCGGCGTCCAGGTCGGAACGGCCGATCACTTCACGCACGGCGCTCTGGGCGGTCTGCTCCAGCACGCGGGTGGCGTCGGTGGTGCCGAACAGGAACAGCTTGGGATCGCCCACGCGGTACTGCACGTTGAACGACACGGTGATGATGTTCTCGTCGCGGGTCAGCACCGGCAGGCTGTTGCTGAAGGTGCGCACGCCGGTGGCGTTGACCTTGGTGACGCTTTCGATGGGCCAGGGGAACTTGAAGTTCGGGCCCGGCTGCATGGTGCGCACGTACTGACCGAAGCGCAGCACGACGCCGCGGTCCTGTTCGCCGATCAGCTGGAAGCTGGAGAACAGCACCATGATGCCCACGCCCAGCAGCACCCAGCGCAACGGGTTGCCGCCACCGCCGAAACCACCGAACAGGCCGCGCAGGCGGTCGACTACATCGCCGATGCCACCGCCTCCCTGCGGGTTGCGCGGCTTCCAGCTGCTGTTCCGGTTGCCGTTGTTGCCAGATCCGCCGCCGCCACTGCCAGGGGTGTTCCAGGCCATGCCCACTCCGTATTGAAAGATTCGCGCGGCCGGGGCCGGCGCAGGTTTCGATTCTACTAGATAGGGGCGATCCGGCCCGGAGGCAAGGCCGGGAGGTCATGCGCGCCCCGGATTCGGGCCTTTGTAGGAGCGACGTGAGTCGCGACCGGGACACGTCCCGGCCATGACGAATGATCCTGCCGATCCGGCCGTGCGGTCGCGACTGACGTCGCTCCTACAGAAAGCAGGCAATCCCTACTGCCACTCCTCCCGCTCCACCTTCGGCAGCAGCGCCTCCAGCGGATGCCCGCCGGCCTGCGAGGCCAAGCGCTGCGCATCGGCCAGGGCCAGATCGAGGGTGACGCGCCAGCCGTTCTCTTCGAAATCCTCGGCCAGCACCGCGCCCAGCGCATGCAGGCGCGAGCGCAGACGCGCGGAGTTCGCCGGCAGGTGCAGTTCGCCGCGCACGCGCTGGAAGCCCAGTCGCTGCGCCAGCGCGCCCTTCAGCAGGTCGATGCCGACGCCGTCGCGCGCGGACAGCCATACCCGCTCGCGGCCCATGCCGGCGCTGGGGGCCTCGCCTTCGTCCACGCCGGGGTCGGGCTGGTCGTGGCGCGGTTCGGCGCCTTCGATGCGGTCGATCTTGTTGAACACCAGCATCTGCGGCAGGTCGCCGGCGCCGATTTCCTGCAGCACCTCGTCGACCTGTGCGATGCGCTCCTCGCGGTGCGGATCGGCGGCGTCGATGACGTGCAGCAGCAGGTCGGCTTCGCGCGCTTCGCTCAGCGTCGAGCGGAACGCCGCGACCAGTTCGTGCGGCAGGTCGCGCACGAAGCCCACCGTGTCGGCCAACACCACCGCACCGCCGGGCAGGTCGATGCGGCGCACGGTGGGATCGAGCGTGGCGAACAGTTGGTCGGCGGCGTAGGCCTCGGCGCCGGTCAGCACGTTGAACAGCGTGGATTTGCCGGCGTTGGTGTAGCCCACCAGCGCGACGCGCGGCAGTTCGCTGCGCACGCGGGCGCGGCGCATCTGGGTGCGCTGCACCTCCACTTTTTCCAGCCGCTTCTGCAGTTGTTCGACGCGCTTCTGCAGCAGGCGACGGTCGGTTTCCAACTGGGTTTCGCCGGGGCCACGCAGGCCGATGGAACCGCCGCGCTGGCGCTCCAGGTGGGTCCAGCCGCGCACCAGACGCGTGGCCATGTGGCGCAGCTGCGCCAGTTCCACCTGCAACTTGCCTTCGTGGCTGCGCGCGCGCTGGGCGAAGATGTCCAGGATCAGCCCGGTGCGGTCCAGCACCCGGCGCTCCAGGAGTTTCTCCAGATTGCGCTCCTGGCCCGGCGAGAGCGGGAAGTTGACCAGGATGAGGTCGGCGCCGGTGGCATCGGCGGCCGCCTTCACTTCGTCCAGCTTGCCGCTGCCGATCAGCGTGGACGGATTGGGACGGTCGATGCGCGCGGTGATCAGCGCGGCGATGCTGGCGCCGGCCGAACGGGCCAGGTCGCTGAACTCCTCGGTGACGCCTTCGTCCAGACGGCCACTCGCATACGGCTGGATCAGCAGCGCATGCTCGCCCTTGCGGGATCTTTCAAACAATGGGGTCGTGCCTCTTCAATCGAGGCACGCATTATCACGCGGTTTCGTCGTCGCCGCCTTCGGCGTCTTCGTCACCCTGCTGCACGTAGCCGCCGCCCGGCCCCACGCGCACGTTGCGCGCCGGCACCACGGTGGAAATGGCGTGCTTGTAGACCATCTGGCTGACCGTATTGCGCAGCAGGACCACGAACTGGTCGAAGGATTCGATGGTGCCCTGCAGCTTGATGCCGTTGACCAGGTAGACCGACACCGGGACGCGCTCGCGCCGCAGTGCATTCAGGAAAGGATCCTGCAGGGATTGCCCCTTGGACATGACGTACTCCCGCCTTGCGTTCTTATAGTTAGGTATGTGGTGCCGTGCCGGGCCGACGAACTGCTCCCCTGTCGTCCCGGAGCCCCGATGTTACACAACATCGGCCCGGCGGGGCGTTGCCAAGTCAGGCAACGGGTCCCAATTCCGGACAATGTGACCCAAACGGCCCACGATCACGGCAGGAACAGGGCCAGTGCGTCGTCCAGGCGGGCGCGCTCGGTGGCCGGATCGAACCAGCGCGCGTCGCGTTCTCCGCGCAACCAGGTCAGCTGGCGCTTGGCGAGCTGGCGGGTGGCGGCGATGGCGCGCTCGCGGAAGGCCGCCGCATCGCCCTGGCCGTCAAGGTACTCCCACGCCTGGCGATAGCCCACGGCACGCACCGCCGGCAGGTCGAGGGGGACGGCGACGGCCTGCATGCCGGGCAGTGCGCGCAGGCGGTGGACTTCGTCGAGGAAGCCCTGCTCGAGCATCAGATCGAAGCGGCGCGCGATGCGCTCATGCAGCACGGTGCGGTCGGCTGGTGCGAGTACCAGCTTCAGCACGCGGAACGGCAGGCGCATGCCGCGCGCTTCGCGCTGCCACTGGCTGATGGGCTTGCCGGTGAGGCGATACACCTCCAGCGCCCGCTGGATGCGTTGCGGATCGGTGGCGTGGATGCGCGCGGCGGCGGCGGGATCGACCTGCGCCAGCGCCGCATGCAGGGCCGGCCAGCCCTGCGCCTGCGCTTCTGCGGTGATGTCGGCGCGCAATGCGGCGTCTGCCGCCGGCATGGCGGCCAACCCTTCGAGCAGGGCCTGGAAGTAGAGTCCCGTGCCGCCTGCGAGGATCGGCAATCGTCCGCGCGATGCGATGCCGTCCAGCGCGCCACGTGCGTCCTGCGCGAACTCGGCGGCGGAATACGCCTGCCACGGATCACGTACGTCCAGCAGGTGATGCGGCACGCATGCCTGCTCTTCCGCCGTGGGTTTGGCCGCGCCGATGTCGAGGCCCCGGTAGACCAGCGCCGAATCCACGCTGACGATCTCGCCATCGAAACGTTGCGCCACTTCCAGCGCGAACGCGGTCTTGCCCGACGCGGTCGGGCCCATGATGGCGATGGCGAGGGGACGGGCATCGAGCGGCATGCCGGTATTGTCGCATCCGTCCGCCACGCAGCCCGGCGTGGTGGCTGGGCCGGCTACCTACTCGTCGTCGGGCCAGCGGATCGTCGGCGCGGCCGCCGCCTTGCGGGGCGCCGGGATGGCCGCGACGGCATTCCATATCTTCAACGCATCCACCGTGGCGGCCACGTCGTGTACCCGCACGATGGCCGCGCCGCGCTGCGCGGCGATCAGGTGCGCGGCCACCGATCCGGCCACGCGATCCGCCGGCGCATCACGGCCGGTGAGCTGTCCGATGCTGCGCTTCCGCGACAGGCCCGCCAGCACCGGCACGCCGAGCTCGACGAAGCGGTCCAGCTGCGCCAGCAACTGCAGGTTGTGCGGGGTGTCCTTGCCGAAACCGAAGCCGGGATCGATGAGGATGTGCTTCTTGGCGATGCCGGCCATTTCGGCCGCGAAGATGCGTTCGGCGAGGAACCGGTGCACTTCGCCGACGACGTCGTCGTACTGCGGGGCGGCCTGCATCGAACGCGGCTCGCCCTGCATGTGCATGAGGACCACCGGGACACCGAGCGCCGCTGCGGCGTCGAGCGCACCGTCGCGACGCAGTGCGCAGACGTCATTGATCATGCCCGCGCCGGCCTGCACGGCGGCGCGCATCACGTCCGGCTTGGAGGTGTCGATGCTGATCGGCACGGCGACCTGCGCGGCCAGCCGCTCGATCACCGCCACGACGCGGCGCAGTTCTTCCTCGACCGGCACGTCATCCGCACCGGGACGCGTGGATTCGCCCCCGATGTCGAGCAGGTCCGCGCCCTCTTCCACCAGTTTCAACGCGTGCGCGACGGCCGCTTCTGTCGTGTCGTGCGCGCCACCATCGGAAAACGAATCCGGGGTGACGTTGACGATGCCCATGATCTGCGGGCGGTCGAGCCGGAGGATGCGGCCGGCGCAGTCGAGCTGGGGGACGGTGTCGAACATGGAGGTTCCTTCGATAGCCGGGAAGACGTCAGCGAAGATCGCCGAGCTGGCCGCCATCCACCGGATTGGCCAGCCAACCCGTGATGTCCTTGCCGATGGCGGTCACCGTCCGCTCCAGCACCGCGCACGAGCCCTTGAATCCGCCCGCGAATCCGCCCCCGGAGTTCCGGCGCGCGACGAACTTCGCGACCTGCTGCCCATCACGGAACAGCCAGCCCTTCACGGTCACGGACTTGCGGTGTCCCATCCAGGCATTGCCCGCGCTTTGCGCATCGTGGAACTCGAGTTTGAGCGCCTGCCCGGTGGTCGTGTCCAGTGCGTCCTGCAGCTCGATCTGGTGGCCACCGGCCACCGCGAAACGCGCCAGTGCATCGGCCAGTTGCGTGTCGATTGCGCACTCGCGCTTGATGCTGCCCGCCACGATCGCGTCTTCGCCATACGGCACGGACCGTTGCACCTTGAACTCGGCCGCCTGTACCGACGACGCGGCGCACAACGCGCCCAGCAGGGCTGCCCCTATCCTCTTGCTCATCGTCTCCCTGTCCCCTGAAGAAAAAAGGCCAGACGCAAGTCTGGCCTTTCATCATCACGCTGGCAACGCGCCTCAGGTCTGCGCGGCCGGTCCACCGATCGGCGGCAGCGGACGCGACTCGGGCTTGTCGTCGTCCTTGCCGGTCTTGTTCCAGCCCATCGGCGGCGGCGGCTCACGCCCTTCCATGATGGCGTCGATCTGCGGCACGTCGATCGTTTCGTACTCCAGCAGCAACTGCGACATGGCGTGCAGCTTGTCCATGTTCTCGGTCAGGATCGCCTTGGTGCGGCCATAAGCGCGATCCAGGATGGTGCGCACCACTTCATCGATCCTGCGTGCGGTCTCGTTGGACACGTTCTTGTGCTGGGTGACCGAGCGGCCGAGGAAGACTTCATCCTCTTCCTCGCCGTAGGCGATCGGGCCCATCTCGTCGCTCAGGCCCCACTTGGTGACCATGTTGCGCGCCATCTTGGTGGCGCGTTCGATGTCGTTGGAGGCGCCGGTGGTGACCTTGTCGGCACCGAAGATCAACTCCTCGGCGACGCGGCCGCCATACAGCGAACACAGTTGCGACTCGATGGCCACGCGGTTGAGCGAATACTTGTCGCCTTCCGGCAGGTACATCGTCACGCCCAGCGCGCGGCCGCGCGGGATGATGGTGACCTTGTAGACCGGATCGTGCTCCGGCACCAGGCGACCGACGATGGCATGGCCGGCCTCGTGGTAGGCGGTGAGCGTCTTCTCGTCCTCGCTCATCGCCATCGAGCGGCGTTCGGCGCCCATCAGGATCTTGTCGCGCGCACGGTCGAAGTGGTCCATGCGGACTTCCTTCGCGTTCTCGCGTGCGGCAAACAGCGCGGCCTCGTTGGCGAGGTTGGCCAGGTCGGCGCCGCTGAAGCCCGGCGTACCGCGGGCGATGACCATCGGCTCGACGTCATCGGCCAGCGGCAGCTTGCGCATATGCACGCGCAGGATCTGCTCGCGGCCCTTCACGTCGGGCAGGCCCACGACGACCTGGCGGTCGAAACGGCCCGGACGCAGCAGCGCCGGGTCCAGCACGTCGGGACGGTTGGTCGCGGCGATGACGATGACGCCTTCGCCACCTTCGAAACCGTCCATTTCGACCAGCAGCTGGTTCAAGGTCTGCTCGCGCTCGTCATGGCCGCCACCCAGACCGGCGCCGCGATGACGGCCGACGGCGTCGATTTCGTCGATGAAGATGATGCACGGGGCGTGCTTCTTGGCCTGCTCGAACATGTCGCGCACGCGGCTGGCGCCGACGCCGACGAACATCTCGACGAAATCCGAACCGGAAATGCTGAAGAACGGCACCTTGGCTTCGCCGGCGATGGCCTTGGCCAGCAGCGTCTTGCCGGTGCCGGGCTGGCCGACCATCAGCACGCCGCGCGGGATCTTGCCGCCCAGCTTCTGGAACTTGCCCGGGTCGCGCAGGAACTCGACCAGTTCGCCGACTTCTTCCTTCGCCTCGTCGCAGCCGGCGACGTCCGCGAAGGTCACCTTCACCTGGTCCTCGCCCTGCAGCTTGGCGCGCGACTTGCCGAAGGACATCGCGCCCTTGGCACCGCCACCACCGCCCTGCATCTGGCGCATGATGAAGATCCAGAAGCCGATGATCAGCAGCACAGGCAGGAAGTTCAGCAGGATGGCGACCAGCGAGATGCCGCTGTCGGGCTGCTCACGGTCGAAGGTGACGTTCTTGCTGATCAGCTCGTTGACCAGACTGGGGTCCTGCGGACCGTAGACCGTACCCGTCTGGCCATCCTTGCGCTTGAAGGTGATCGCGTTGGTCGACAGATTGCTTTCGTTGGTGAACTGCACCGACGCGACGCGGCCCGCTTCGACTTCCTGCAGGAACTCGGAATAGGTGACGGCGCCGCTGGCGGTCGTGGCCCCGCCCTTGGGCGAGAAGCTCTGGAAGACGACCATCAGCACGACGGCGACGACTACCCACAGCAGCAGATTCTTGGTCAGGTCGTTCATCCTCATCGGCTCCGGCGTTCCTCTTTCGTAATACGCACTTTACGTCACCTTACTTGATCTGGATCCGCTTGCCCTGTCCCAAGGCATACACCTCGGGGGAGCGTTTGCGGGACGCGTCCGGCTTGCGGATCGCCACCTTGTCATAGCGGCGGCGAAGCTCGCGGATGTAGTCGTCGGAACCGGTGCCCTGGAACAGCTTGATCAGGAACGCCCCGCCCGGCTTCAGGTGGCTGTCGGCGAACTCCATCGCCAACTCCGCCAAATGCATCATCCGCGGCTGGTCGACCGCATCCACACCACTCTTATTGGGGGCCATATCCGACAGCACAAGGTCCACGGGAGCGCCGTCCAGCATGGCTTCCAGCTGGGATAGGACGCTGTCTTCCCTGAAATCCCCATGAAGGAACTCCACCCCGGCCAGCGGCGGCATGTCGAGGATATCCATCGCCACCACGCGGCCACTGTCGCCCAGTGCCTGGCGGACGAACTGCGACCAGCCGCCCGGCGCGGCGCCCAGGTCGACGACGACCATGCCCGGCTTGAGCAGGCGGTCGCGCTCCAGCAGTTCTTCCAGCTTGTAGGCAGCCCGCGACCTCAGGCCCTCGGCCTGGGCCTTCTTCACGTAGGGATCGGAGAAGTGTTCCTTCAGCCAGCGCTGGCTGCTCTTGCTGCGGGTGGCCATGTCGGCGAGGTCTCCGGGCACGCTGCGACGGGAGCCGCCGGAGCCGTTCGTGGGGGTGGCCATGATACCCTGATCACCCTTTTGAACCCGTACCGTGCCGCATGCCTGTCGCCCTGACCGCTGCCCAGACCCGTTTCCTGCGCGGCCAGGCCCACGACCTGAAGGCGCTGCTGCAGATCGGCAACAAGGGTGTCACGCCGGCCTTCATCGCCGAGCTGGATGCCGTGCTTGAGCAGCACGAACTGGTCAAGGTGAAGGTCGCCGGTGAGGACCGCGACGCCCGCGACGCGATGATCGACGACCTGGCCGACAAGGCCGACGCCGCTCTGGTGCAGCGCATCGGCCACACGGCCGTGCTGTATCGGCCCAGCAAGGAACGCCGGCACATCGTGCTGCCGCGCGGCTGATCCCGGCGCGCAGGTAGCCCGCCATGCAACTGAACCACGAACTGCCCGACTACGCCTTCACCCTCCGGTCCGCCGACGGCCAGTCCGCCAGGGTGAACGACCGGACGCTGTCGGCCAGCTTCATCCTCTCACCGCAGCAACTCGTCGAAGACTGGCCGGTACGCGACAGCGCTTCGCTTGCACCGGACGATCTGGCGCCGCTGCTGGCGCTGAAGCCGGAAGTGATCCTGCTGGGCACCGGCGAGCGGCAGGTATTTCCGCCAGCCGCGGTGATGGCCACCTGCCTGCGCCAGGGGATCGGTCTTGAGGTCATGACGAACGCCGCCGCCGCGCGCACGTTCAATGTGCTGGCCAGCGAATCGCGCAAGGTCGTGGCCGGGTTCCTGCTGGCGCCACGCTGACCGCGTCATGGCGATGCGGCACCTGCTCCTGCTGCCCGCCCTCCTGTTAGCCACCGCATGCACCCGGACCCCAACGGATGCCGCGCAGCGCTATGACGATTGGCGGCAGGGCGCTGGCGCAGAGGGCCTGATCGCTTACGAACGCATGCTGACCGACGCCGGTGTCGGTGATGTGGTGCCCCCGCATGCGCTGCTGCGCTCCAGCCGCCGCTGGCGGACCTGCCAGGCGCCGGAGTTCCTGTTGCCCCCTTCCGACCGCGCCGCCGCCATGGTGCCGACCCTGCGCGTGGTCGCGCAATTGCAGGCCTTGGGTATCGTCGAAGGCAGCAATGTGCGGTCCGGTTACCGGTCCGCCGCGCTGAACCACTGTTCGGGAGGGAGCGCGCGCAGCCGCCACCTCCTCAACAATGCGCTGGACTTCGACCTCGCCGACGGCAGCCAGGCAAGCGCCCTGTGCGAGTTCTGGCGCACGCGGGGTCCGTCACTGGCGATGGGACTGGGCTTCTACACGCCGACCAGGATCCACATCGATACGTCCGGGCACCGCACCTGGGGCAACAATCACCGTCGTGGAACCTCACTGTGCGCCACCGGCGCGGCGGATCAGTCGGCCGCGCGGGCCAAACGCACCCGCATACCGTAGTGGTCGGACGGCCAGGCGCCCTTCGCATCGGACTGGTCAAGGATGATGTCCGCGTCGACGACGCGGAACGCATCGCGCTGGGCGAAGACGTGATCGATGCGGATCGCCGGATGACCCAGATGCGTGTTGAGCGTGGTGTGCTCCGGCGTGTTGGTGTCCACGCCCGCGTGCGCCTCCGAGTACGCTTCGAGGAAGCGCGCGCGCAGCGGCGCCAGTTCCGGCGTGTCCGAACGCGTGTTGAAGTCGCCGCCGATGATCGAGGGTGCGTCACCGGCCGTCTCGTCGATCAGCGCGAGCACGCCCCCGATCTGCTTGGCGCGAATCGCCCCGCCCTCCGGCTTGTAATGCAGATGGGTCACGTAGACGTTCAACGGCATCCCGTGCACCGTCGTCCGCACCCAGCCCGCGTTCCGGTAATCGTCGAGTGGCGCGAGCTTCACTTCACGCGACTGTTCGATCGCGCCTTTGATCAGGATGGCGTTGCCATAGCGCCGTGGCTGTTCCGGTGCGTCGGCCGAGAAGAACCGGTACCGGTAGCCGAGGCGTGATGCCAGCACCTGCGCCTGGTTGGGCAAGGCCGCGTCCTGCAGCACTTCCTGCAACACGATCACGTCAGGCGCCAGGGTCTTCAACTCGGCAACGATCATGTCTTGGCGATGAGGCCAGTCCTGCTTGTCATGCCACAGATTGAGGGTAACCACATCGACGGTCGACGGAGCCTGCGTACTGCGTGGACGCTGGCACGCGGTCAGGGCCAGTACCAGGATCGCCATCAGGGCCGCCAGGACCGGCTTCCGCCACGTCGGCAGGATGATCAGAAACATGCTCAGCGCTTCGGCAGATACTGCAGCGGATCGACGGGTTTGCCGTTGTGGCGGATCTCGAAGTGCAGCATCTCGCGCGATGCACCGCTGCTGCCCATTTCCGCGATCTGCTGGCCGGCCTTGATGTTCTGGCCTTCATTCACCAGCCGCTTGCGGTTGTGCCCGTATGCGGACAGCCAGGCTTCGCTGTGCTTGATGATGATCAGTTCGCCATAGCCCACCAGGCCGGCGCCGGAGTACACCACCACGCCGTCCGCCGCCGCGCGCACCGCCTGGCCGCTGCTGCCTGCGATGTCGATGCCCTGCTTGGTGGCGTCACCGGCAGCGAAACGTCCAATCAGATGGCCTTCCGCAGGCCAACGCCACGAGAATCCGGCGTTCACCGGCGCTGGCGTCGCGACAGGGCGCGTGACAGGAGCGGGAGGTGGCGTCGGGCGCGTGGTCGCACCGGTGGTGGGCTTGGAGGGTGTCGTCGTCGCGGTCGCCCGCCTGCCTGCGCTGCCCGGATACAGCTTCAGCGATTGCCCCGGATAGATCGTGTAGGGCGGCGCGATGCCGTTCCAGCGCGCGAGGTCGTTGACGTCGACCCCATTGCGGAATGCGATGCCGAACAGGGTATCGCCGCGCTGCACGCGCACCGTCGCGCCCGACTTGGCCTGCGAAGGTTTGCGGGTCGATGACGAGGACGGTTCGCGTACCACCGTGGTCGAGCAGGCGCCCAGCATCGCCACGGCAAAGCCGATCAGGAGGGCGCGCGTCATTCGATTGCCGGAGCGGAGCGTCGTGGTCATGCGTGGAGTCGTTTCCTCAAGGCGTGGCTTGGCGGCCTCAGCCGGTCAATCGCTGGAACAGTTCGCGTACCGCGACGCCGCCGCCGCCGATCAGTACGCTGAAGTAGACGATCGTGCCGATGTTGGCCAGATGGCCCAGCAGGATCGCACCCCCGTCGCGCTGGATGAAACCGATGGCGTACAGCAACAGCGCCAAGGCTGGCAGGGTATTGCTGAATGGCACGAATCCGAATGGCGCCATCAACAGCAGTGCCGCCAGGATGAAAGCAAGATTGTTGAGCGTCCCCTGCCCCGCACCGTCGACGAAGAAGCGCAGGCGGCGCGGCCGGCTGATCTTCTCCATCCTGCGGACCCATACGAGTCCGCCGATCAGACCAGGACGCAGGCGATCGGCCGGCAATGCCTTGTCCTTCACGCGCGCCGGCAGCCACAGCGGTCGGTTGATCAACCGGCTTACTCCGACCAGCAGGATGGCCGCGCCAAACACGGTGCTGACCCCCGGGATCGACACCGGGATCAGGAACACCAGGGTCAGCAGAATGGTCAGCAGCAGCAGGCCTTCGTCGCTGAAGACATCCAGCAGTTCGCCCAGGCTCAAGGTGTCCGGCGGAAGGCGCTCGATGATGTCCGCCAGTTGCTCGCCCAGCGAAGGCGCCTGATCAAGAGCATCGCCATCGTGTCGCGGATCCGTCACGCCGCTCAATCCAGGGTTCCCGACAGCAGCGGCACGAAGACCACCGGGGCCAGCGTGGTTTCTTCCACGCTGCCATCCGGGCGCTTCAGCAGGCGCACCAGGGATTGCGAACCGCTGCCGCCGACCGGTGCGACAAGTTGTCCGCCCACCGCGAGTTGTTCCACCAGCACGGGCACCAGCGCGGGAGCGGCGGCGGTCACGATGATCGCATCGTACGGACCGTGCTCGGCCCAACCGATGCGGCCATCGTCGTGCTTGCTGCGCACGTTCATGCCCAACTGGCGCAGGCGCTTGCGCGCTTGCCGCAACAGATCGCCGATGCGCTCGACGGTATGCACTTCGAGCCCGAGCATGGCGAGCACTGCCGCCTGGTAACCCGACCCCGTGCCGATCTCCAGCACCTTTTTCGGCGAGGTTTCCAGCAGCACCTCGGTCATCCTCGCCACCACCCAGGGCTGGGAAATGGTCTGGCTGTGGCCAATCGGCAGCGCCGTGTCCTCGTAGGCACGCGTTGCCAGTGCCTCATCGACGAACAGGTGGCGCGGCAGCGTGCGGATGACATTGAGCACGCGCTCGTCGGTGATGCCGGACTCGCGCAGGCGGTCCACCAGGCGATCGCGCACGCGCTGGGACGTCATGCCCATGCCGACGGCCTCGGGCTGCAGACGCAACCGTGGCGTCATGGGGCGTCCTCGAGCGCGGCAGTCAATCCACCCACCCACCCGGCGACCTTTTCCAGCGCTTGGTAGCGCGTCAGATCGACATGGATCGGTGTGATGGAAATATGGCCGGTACGCACGGCGTGGAAATCGGTGCCGGGGCCAGCGTCCTGCTCGCGCCCCGCGGGACCGATCCAGTACACGGTATGGCCGCGCGGGTCAGGCTGCGGCACGCAGGGCTCGGAGCGGTGACGGTTGCCGAGGCGGGTGACCTCGAAGCCCCGCAGGTCGGACCATGCCAGGTCGGGGACGTTGACGTTGAGGATGGTGTCCGCCGGCAGCGGATCGGACTTGAGCCGGGCCACGATCTCCACTGCGGCGCGCGCGGCGGTTTCATAGTGCTTCGCATCGTGGTTGCGGGTAACCAGCGACATCGCCACCGCCGGCAAGCCAAGGAAGCGGCCTTCCATCGCCGCCGACACCGTGCCGGAGTAGATGACGTCGTCGCCCAGGTTGGCCGTGTTGTTGATGCCCGACACCACGATGTCGGGCTCGAACTCCAGCATCCCGGTCAACGCAAGGTGCACGCAGTCCGTCGGCGTGCCTGCCACGCTGCAGGTGTAGTGATCGATGCGCTTGAGCCGGATCGGCAGGTCCAGCGTCAGCGAATTGCTGGCGCCAGAGCGGTCGCGGTCGGGGGCGACCACGTACACTTCGTGGCCCGCGCTGCGCAGGCCTTCTGCCAGGATTCGGATGCCGGGGGCGTCGACGCCGTCGTCGTTGCTGACCAGTACGCGCATGGGTTTCCTCGGGGACGGCCCCATGATACCGGAACCACGCCGCAGCTTCCCGCGCTTGCGTCACGTGCCGATGCCGCTACGCTGGCGACATGTCCCGCCCCACGCCTCCCGACGACGACGACGCCTCGCTGTTCCGCGATGCGATCGGCGAGGTGCGACGGCTGCAGGAAGCGCCGCCACCGCCACGCAAGGCGCCGCCGAGGCCTTCAGCGCGCATGGCCGATCGCGACGAGCACGAAGCGCTTGGGGAGTTCCAGCGCGGCATGGAATCCCTGGATGTACGCGCAGCCGGTGATGTGTTGAGCTATCGCCGCGAGGTTCTATCACCGCGCGCCTTCCAGCGCCTCAAGCGTGGGCAGTTCTCGGTACAGGACGAACTGGACCTGCATGGCGCCACCGCGCTGCAGGCGGAGGGACTGCTACGCCGGTTCTTCACGGAAGCGCACGCGCATGATCATGGCTGCGTGCGCGTGATCCATGGCAAAGGCCAGCGCTCCGATGGCGATGCGCCGGTATTGAAGAATCTCGTGGACCGGATATTGCGCCAGCGCGCGGACGTGCTGGCGTTCCATTCTGCGCCGCCTGCGCAGGGCGGCACGGGGGCGGTGCTGGTATTGCTGGCACGAAGCCGTCGTTGATCACCCCCCATGCCGGTTGCTGACGGCATGGGGTTGATCACGCAGGGAGTGCAACTCACTGCTTGTCGGTGGTGCTGTCCTCGATCCGCGGCGGATTCACCCATGTCAGATGGATGCCACGACGCTTGGCGATCCGCTCGACATAGGCGATGTACTGCTGCTCAGCGGTCAATTGACGCTGGACGGGCGGCGATGAACTGGCGGTTCCACGCGTACTGGCGCATGCGGCCAGCAAGGCGCAGACGGACAACACAACTGCAAGGCGAAGCATGGTGTTCATGGCGACCCTCCGGCGTGTGGAAAGAACCTGTGGGGCGCCCTCCAGCCGTCTGCGGCCGGCACGTCGCTGGCGACGCCTGTTTCCGCTTATACGCCTGCTGGACGGCGCTTCCAGTGTCTTCAGTCGCGTTCCGACGGACGGTCTTGCGGCTGCGACGCATCCCGCGTCGAACCCAGTTCGTGGAGCACCGCCGTCGCGTAACTCCCCGGCGGCAGGGCGAATGCCAACCGCAACACATCGGTCGACAGCCATTGCCAGGCCAGGCCGTCGGGCCGCAATCGCAACGCACGCCGCTCCTGCTTCAGCCCTTCGCGCTCCAGCCCGGCCCGCATCGCGGCCGCATCATCCCCCTGCAGCGCGCGCTCCTCGCAAAGGCGTGCCGCAGCCTGCACACGCGGCTCTCCCTGGCCCCACAACGGACCGGAGGGATGGATGTCGAAACCGGCCAGCCGCTGTGCCAGCGCATCGCTCCAGGGTTCCGGCCCGAACACACTGCGGCTGCCCGCCAGCGTCCAGACCTCGCCCTCCAGCCCCCGATTCCAGCTGCCATCGGCGATCCGGGCCGCCAGCACCCGGTTGAACAGGGCCGAGCGGGCCGCCGACAACAGTATCGAGCGCTGTTCGCGACGCACCCGCCGCCCTGCGAACATCGCCAATGCCGCCGCGACATTGCCGCCGTCGCGGCCGAACCGCTGTTCGCCGAACCAGTTCGGGAGGCCATGCGCAGCGATGTCGCGCAATCGCGCCTCGATGGCATCGGCATCGCCAACGACATCACGCAGCACCAGCTCGAAACGATTGCCCGCCAAGGCGCCGCGCGGGAGCTTGCGTGAATGCCAGGTCGACTCGATCACCGCCAGGTCGTCGGACGCAAGGTCCGCCAGATCAGGTGCCGTCTTTCGCGGCAGATGCACGCTGAAACGTTGCCGCGTGACCGCGTGCCGGTCCTTCAGGCCCGCATACCCCACGCCCATCTCCGCGATGCCCGCCCACGCGGCGATGCGCTTCGCAGCGAACAGGGTGTTCATGCCGCGCTTCTCGACGGTCAGCAGCAGGTGCTCGCCCTCGCCGGACGGCGCGAAGCCCGGCAATTCCTCCACGAAGAAGTCTTCCGGCGCGTTGCGCATGGTCGCGGACAGCACGGGTGCACCGAATGCACGGGGCAGCTCTTCGCTCACGCCTTCACCAGCAGCACGACCGCCTGCGCCGCGATGCCCTCGCCGCGGCCGGTGAACCCCAGCGTTTCGGTGGTGGTGGCCTTGATGCTGACGGCGTCGACGTCGATATCCAGATCCACCGCGACACATGCGCGCATCGCGCCGGCATGCGGACCGACTTTCGGTCGCTCGCAGATCACCGTGACATCGACATTGCCGACGCGCCAGCCTCGTTCGCCGATCAGGGCGTTGCAATGACGCACGAATGCGCGACTGTCCTCGCCCTTCCAGCGGTCATCAGACGGCGGAAAGTGCTTGCCGATATCGCCCAGCGCCAGCGCGCCCAGCATGGCGTCGCACAGCGCATGCAGCACCACGTCGCCATCGCTGTGCGCGAGCACGCCTCGGTCATGGGGCACGCGCACGCCACCGAGCATGACATGGTCGCCGTCACCGAAGGCGTGCACATCGAAGCCCTGTCCGATGCGGATGTTCAATGAGTCGGACATGTCGTTCCCGGTTCGGCGTCAGCGATCGCGCTGCGCCAGTTCGTAGGCGAACCGCGCCAGGTCCGCCGGCGTGGTGATCTTGAAATTGCTTTCGGAGCCTTCCACCAGCAACGGTCGCAGGCCCAGGCGCTCCATCGCCATCGCTTCGTCGGTGACTTCCACACCGTCGGCCGTGGCGGCCTCCAGCGCACGGGTCAGCTGCAGGCGGCGGAACAACTGCGGGGTGAAGGCACGCCATAGCCGCTCGCGCGGCTCGGTGGCGTCGATGCCGCCATCGTCGCCCGCACGCTTCAACGTGTCGCGCACGGGGGCAGCAAGGATGGCACCGACCGGATCGTTGCGGCCGCGCTCCAGCAGTTGCGACAGGTCCGTGAGCGACAGGTTCGGACGCGCGGCGTCGTGCACCAGCACGAAGTCATCCGCACGCACATCGCCCGGCAGCGACTGCAGACCAGCCAGCACGGACGCCGCACGGCTCGCACCACCGACGCAGGCGCGCACCGGCTTGCCCGCGAACTCGGTCCAGCGCGGCCAGTCCTGGTCGTTCTCGGAGACCGGCACCACCGCCCCCTCCACCGCGTCATGCGCGAACAGGGCCGCCAGCGTGTGCGCAATAAGGGGTGCGCCATCGACAACGAGATACTGCTTGGGAAGCTCGCCGCCGAAACGCGTACCGCGTCCGGCGGCCGGCACGACGGCCCAGATACGGGCCATCAGGGAACGGGCTCCCCGACATCACCGTCGCTTCCCGCCTCGTCACTGGTTGCGACCGGTGTCGGCGCAGCCGGTTCGACCACGCGGTAGAACTTCTCGCCCGGCTTGATCATGCCCAGCTCGCTGCGTGCGCGCTCCTCCACCGCCGACTCACCGGACTTCAGGTCCTCGACTTCGGCGGCGAGCGCGTCGTTGCGCTCCTGCAGGCCCGCGTTCTCGCGCTTCTGCGCTTCGACCTGCTGCTCCAGCGCGACGACCTGACCGGAACTGCCCACGCCGAACCAGAACTTGTACTGCAGCCATCCCAGCAGCAGTACAAGCACCAGCAGGAGCCAGGGCGCCTTGCGCATGGATTACTTCTTCAGCGACACGAAGGCGTTGCGGCCGGCGTAGCGTGCCTTGCTGCCCAGCGCTTCTTCGATGCGCAGCAGCTGGTTGTACTTGGCCACGCGGTCGCTGCGGCACAGCGAGCCGGTCTTGATCTGGGTCGCCGTGGTGGCCACCGCGATGTCGGCGATGGTGGTGTCCTCGGTTTCTCCAGAGCGGTGCGACACGACCGCTGCGTAGTTGGCGTGGTGGGCCATCGAGATCGCTTCCAGCGTTTCGGTCAGCGTGCCGATCTGGTTGACCTTGATCAGGATCGCGTTGGCGGTGCCGGACTCGATGCCTTCCTTGAAGATCTTCGGGTTGGTGACGAACAGGTCGTCGCCCACCAGCTGCACCTTCTTGCCGATGCGGTCGGTCAGCAGCTTCCAGCCCGCCCAGTCGTCCTCGGCCAGGCCGTCCTCGATGGTGATGATGGGGTACTGCGCGGCCCAGTCGGTGAGGAAGTCGACGAACTGCTCGCTGGTCAGGCGCTTGTTCTCGCCCACCAGGTGGTACTTGCCGTTGTCGAAGAACTCGCTGGAGGCCACGTCCAGGCCCAGCAGCACGTCCTCACCGGCGGTGTAGCCGGCCTTGCCGATGGCTTCCAGGATGGTGTCCAGCGCCTCGACGTTGCTGCGGAAGTCCGGGGCGAAACCGCCCTCGTCGCCAACCGCCGTGCTCAGTCCGTGGCCCTTCAGCACCGACTTCAGCGAGTGGAAGATCTCGGTACCGGCACGCAGCGATTCGGCGAACGAATCGAAACCGACCGGCAGCACCATGAACTCCTGGAAGTCCACGTTGTTGTCCGCGTGCGCGCCGCCGTTGATGATGTTCATCATCGGCACCGGCAGGGTGACGTCGCCGTTGGCCAGGTGCTGCCACAGCGGGACCTTCTTGGACGCGGCCACTGCATGGGCGTTGGCCATCGACACGCCGAGCAACGCGTTTGCACCCAGGCGGCCTTTGTTTTCGGTGCCGTCCAGATCGATCAGGCGACGGTCCAGGCCTTCCTGGTCGGTGGCATCGAACCCGTGCAGCGCGTTGGCGATAGGGCCGTTGACGTTCTCCACCGCCTTGCGGACGCCCTTGCCCAGGTAGCGGGTCTTGTCGCCGTCGCGCAGTTCCACGGCTTCCTTGGTGCCGGTCGAGGCGCCGGACGGCACCATGGCACGGCCGAAGGAACCGTCGTCCAGCGTGACCTCGGCTTCGAGGGTGGGATTGCCGCGGGAATCGAGGATTTCGCGGGCGTGGATCTTGGCGATCTGGGTCATCGTGTCGTGTGCTCAGCTCAGAGAGTGGATTCGAGGAAACCGTTCTTCTTGGTGATGCCATCCAGCGCCAGCAGCGTCTCCAGCAGCGCTTCCATCTTGTCCAGCGGCCAGGCATTCGGCCCATCGGACAGGGCCTTGGCCGGGTCGGGGTGGGTTTCGGCGAACAGGCCCGCCACGCCAACGGCAACCGCCGCGCGCGCCAGCACCGGCACGAACTCGCGCTGACCGCCGGAACTGGTGCCCTGCCCACCCGGCAGCTGTACAGAGTGGGTGGCGTCGAACACCACCGGGCAGCCGGTGTCGCGCATCACGCTCAGCGAGCGCATGTCGCTGACCAGGTTGTTGTAGCCGAAGGAGGCGCCACGCTCGCAGACCATGATGTCGTGGTTGCCAGTGGACTTGGCCTTCTCGACGACCGGCTTCATATCCCACGGCGACAGGAACTGGCCTTTCTTGATATTGACCGGCCTGCCCGCGGCGCAGACCTTCCTGATGAAGTCGGTCTGGCGGACGAGGAAGGCAGGCGTCTGCAGCACGTCGACGACGGCGGCGACTTCGTCCATCGGGGTGTATTCGTGCACGTCGGTCAGTACCGGCACGCCGACCTGCTTCTTCACCGCATCCAGCACCTTCAGCCCTTCTTCCATACCGGGGCCACGGAAGCTGGTGCCGGAGGTGCGATTGGCCTTGTCGAAGCTGGACTTGAAGATGAAGTTCATCCCCAGCTTGCCGGTGATTTCCTTCAGGCGTCCAGCCACGTCGATCTGCAACTGCATCGACTCGATCACGCACGGGCCGGCGATCAGGAAAAGGGGCCGGTCCAGGCCGACGTCAAAACCACAGAGTTTCATGCATTCACCTTTGGTCAGAGCCCCTCTCCCCCCGGGAGAGGGGTTGGGGTGAGGGTACGGCGGAATCAGCAAGGCTGGAACATCCCGGACTTCGCCGTACCCTCATCCGCCCCTTCGGGGCACCTTCTCCCGGAGGGAGAAGGAACAAGCCTTCACGCCCGCGCTTCCTTCAACAACTTGCCGCCCGCCTTCTTCTCGCGCGCGGCGCGGATGAAGCCGACGAACAGCGGATGACCATCGCGCGGCGTGGACAGGAACTCCGGATGCGCCTGGCAGGCCAGGAACCACGGATGCACCGTGCGCGGCAGTTCGATCATCTCCACCAGCAGGTCGTCCATCGACTTGGCGGAAATCACCAGGCCGGCGTCCTCGAGCTGCGTACGGTAGCGGTTGTTGAACTCGTAACGGTGCCGGTGGCGCTCGGCCACCACGTCCTTGCCATACAGATCGCGCGCCAGCGTGCCGGGCTTGAGACGGGCTTCCTGCAGTCCCAGGCGCATGGTGCCACCCAGGTCGGAACGCTCGTCGCGCTTCTCCACGTCGCCGGTGGCCGTACGCCATTCGGTGATCAGGCCGATCACCGGATGCGGCGACTGCTTGTCGTTCTCGGTGCTGTTGGCGCCTTCCAGCTTGGCGACATGGCGCGCATAGTCGACCACCGCGGCCTGCATGCCGTAACAGATGCCGAAGTAAGGCACGTTATGGTCACGTGCGTAATGCGAGGTCAGCACCTTGCCTTCGAAGCCACGGTCACCGAAACCACCCGGCACGAGGATGCCGTCGACGCCACTGAGCAGCGACATGTCGCTGTTCTCGAGTTCCTGCGCTTCGATCCACTTCAGGTTGACCTTGGTGCGCTGGCGCAGGCCGCCGTGCTTGAGCGCCTCACCGACGGACTTGTAGGCATCCTGGTGGTCGACGTACTTGCCGACGACGGCGATGGTCACCTCGTCCAGCGGGTTGAGCGTGGCGTCGACCGCCGCTTCCCATTCCGACAGGTCGGCGGCCTTCGCGGTCTCGATGCGGAACTGACGCAGGACGATTTCATCCAGACCCTGGCCATGCAGGCCCATCGGGATGCGGTACAGCACGTCCACGTCAGGCACGCTGATGACGGCGCGCTCAGGCACGTTGGTGAACAGCGAGATCTTGCGGCGCTCGGAATCGGGGATCGGCTGCTCGGAGCGGCACAGCAGCACGTCGGGCTGGATACCGATGGAGCGCAGTTCCTTTACCGAATGCTGCGTCGGCTTGGTCTTCAGCTCGCCCGCGGCCGCCACGTACGGCACCAGCGTCAGGTGCATGAAGAGGGCCTTCTCGGGGCCGCGCTCGGTGCGGATCTGGCGGATCGCTTCCAGGAACGGCAGCGACTCGATATCGCCCACCGTACCGCCGATCTCCACCAGTGCCACGTCGAAGCCTTCGGTGGCCTCATCGATGCAGCGGCGGATCTCGTCGGTGATATGCGGAATCACCTGGACGGTGGCGCCCAGGTAGTCGCCACGACGCTCCTTGCGGATCACGTTCTCGTAGATCCGGCCGGTGGTGACGGAATTCTTGCGGCTCAGGCGCGTGCGCACGAAGCGCTCGTAGTGGCCGAGATCCAGATCGGTCTCGGCGCCATCATCGGTGACGTACACCTCACCGTGCTGGAACGGGCTCATCGTGCCCGGGTCGACGTTGATGTAGGGGTCCAGCTTCATCATCGTGACCTTCAGGCCACGTGCTTCGAGAATGGACGCAAGCGAAGCGGCGGCGATGCCCTTGCCTAGCGAGGACACAACGCCGCCGGTAACGAAAATCAGGGGAGTCATGGGCGGGGCTCCGGAAAGCCATAGTCTACAGGCAACGCGTGTCGCCCGGAAGCGCGACGCCCCGCTGAAGCGGGGCGTCATGGATGGTCGATCAGCCGCGAAACCCTTGCCTGACAAGGGTTTCTGGCGCGAAGCGGATCAGGGCTTGCGCTCTTCCTCTTCCTCGCCGGCCTTCTTCTGCTGACCTTCGGCGGCCTTGCGCTTGGCGGCGGCTTCGTTTGCAGCGCGGCGGCGCGCCTTGGCCTCCGGATCGGAGGGATCAGTGGTCTGGGACTGGTCCTGCTTGGGCTTGTCGGCGTCGGCACCGCTCCGGGACTGGGCAAACGCCTGGACCGCGAACAGCGCGCCGAAGGCAGCGGCGGACAGCAGCAACAGGTTGCGGGACTTCATGACGGGGCTCCTGGTGGATGGCGGGAATCTGGGGGCACCGGATGGTGTTCCCAAGGGCGTCCCTGTCCACGCGCGCAGTTTCAGCGTGTGCGACTGAACATGGCAAAAATCCGGGGCAGGCGGCACACTGCCGCACCCGTCAATCCCGACAGAGGACGTTGCATGCGCTTCTCCCTCCGACTGCTCGCCGCGCTCGCAGCCTTGGCCCTGCTGCCGGCGACCGCGTGGGCGCAACGCATGCCCCTGCCTCTGAAGGACATCCGCCTGGACCAGGTGGCGCAGGACACCCAGCGCACCCATATGGTGGATGACACCATGGAACTGGTCTGGGTCATACCACCGGTCTACTGGCATGTTTCCGCCGCCCAGCAACAAGGCTTGTCCGACGCCGACCGCAAGCAGTTCATCGCGCAACTCGATGACTATCTGCTCATCGCCATGGTGCGCGGCAAGGTGGGCGTCGCCGGCATCGACGAATTCGCCGACAGCGACACGATGTTCAGCGACATGCACTTCCTCGACGCGACGGGTGCGGCCCACGCACCGATGGCGCCCACGCGCATCCCCGCACAGCTGAAGAACCTGCTTTCCATCCTCCGCCCCGTGATGGCCAACATGCTGGGGCCGATGGGCGACAACATGCATTTTGCCGTGCTCGATGCACGCGACGCCAAAGGCAAGCTCCTGTTCGACCCGATGGCGGACGGCCGCGTGCAGGTACGCACCTCGCTCGACACCTACAGCTTCCGCACGCCGCTCGGCAGCCTGCTGCCGGCCCGGCACGACGCCAGGACCGGCGAGAGCTTCCCTGGCGACTATCTCTTCAATCCCTATACCGGCGGCGCCCTGCAGGGCGCCGCGCAGCCCCGCTGAGAACCCGCACGCACCATGAGCAGCCGCTACAACGCCGCCGACATCGAAGTCCTTTCCGGCCTTGACCCCGTCAAGCGCCGTCCGGGCATGTACACGGACACCTCGCGCCCGAACCACCTGGCGCAGGAAGTCATCGACAACGCAGTGGACGAGGCCCTGGCCGGCCACGCCGGCAGCATCGAGGTCACCCTGTACAAGGATGGCAGCTGCGAGGTCAGCGACGATGGCCGCGGCATGCCCGTGGATATCCATCCCGAGGAAAAGATCCCGGGCGTGGAACTGATCCTTACCCGTCTGCACGCGGGCGGCAAGTTCAGCAACAAGAACTACACCTTCTCCGGCGGCCTGCACGGCGTCGGGGTCAGCGTGGTCAATGCGCTGTCCACGCTGGTGGAAGTGCACATCAAGCGCGAAGGCAGCGAACACCGCATCACCTTCCGCAACGGCGACCGCGCCACGCCGCTGGAAGTGGTCGGCAGCGTGGGCAAGAAGAACACCGGCACCCGCGTGCGTTTCTGGGCCGATCCCAAGTATTTCGATACACCCAAGTTCAACGTGCGCGCGCTCAAGCACCTGCTGCGCGCCAAGGCCGTGCTGTGCCCAGGCCTGAACGTGACCCTGTTCGACGAAGCAAGCGGCGAGCGCGACAGCTGGCATTTCGAAGACGGCCTGCGTGACTACCTGCGGGGTGAAATGGCGGGCCGCGAACTGCTGCCGCCGGACATCTTCGTCGGTCAGCTGAAGAAGGACAGCGAGGTCGTCGACTGGGCCGTGGCCTGGGTGCCGGAAGGCGAACTGGTGCAGGAAAGCTACGTAAACCTGATTCCCACCGCCCAGCACGGCACGCACGTGAACGGCCTGCGCAGCGGCCTGACCGATGCGTTGCGCGAGTTCTGCGATTTCCGCAACCTGCTGCCGCGCGGCGTGAAACTGGCGCCGGAGGATGTGTGGGACCGCGTCGCGTTCGTGTTGTCGTTGAAGATGACCGACCCGCAGTTCAGTGGCCAGACCAAGGAACGCCTGTCGTCGCGCCAGGCCGCCGGCTTCATCGAAGGCGCGGCCCATGATGCCTTCAGTCTGTGGTTGAACCAGCACGTCGAGCTTGGCGAGAAGATCGCGCAGATCGCCATCGAGCGCGCCAGTGCGCGCCTGAAGACCGAGAAGCAGGTCATCCGCAAGAAGGTCACGCAGGGCCCCGCCCTGCCTGGCAAGCTGGCCGACTGCATCAGCCAGGACCTGTCGCGCACCGAGCTGTTCCTGGTGGAAGGCGACTCCGCAGGCGGCAGTGCCAAGCAGGCGCGCGACAAGGATTTCCAGGCCATCCTGCCGCTGCGCGGCAAGATCCTGAACACCTGGGAAGTCGCCAGCACGTCGGTGCTCGCTTCCGACGAAGTGCACAACCTCGCCATCGCCATCGGTTGCGATCCCGGCAAGGACGACATCAGCGGTCTGCGCTACGGCAAGGTTGTGATCCTGGCCGACGCCGACTCCGACGGCCTCCACATCGCCACCCTGCTGGCCGCCCTGTTCCTGCGCCATTTCCCGGCGCTGGTGCAGGCGGGCCATGTGTTCGTCGCCATGCCGCCGCTGTTCCGCGTGGATGTGGGCAAGCAGGTGTTCTATGCACTGGACGAGGAGGAGAAGCGCCTGCTGCTGGAGAAGATCGAGCGCGAGAAGATCCGCGGCCAGGTCAACACGACCCGCTTCAAGGGCCTCGGCGAAATGAACCCCGCCCAGTTGCGCGAATCCACGATCCACCCCGATACGCGGCGGCTGGTGCAGCTGACCGTGGATGACAGCCTGCAGACACACGGCCTGATGGACATGCTGCTGGCCAAGAAGCGCGCGGGCGACCGCAAGACGTGGCTGGAAGCGAAGGGCGACCTGGCTTCCCTCGAAGTCTGAAATCCGGCGGCGATTGAGTATCAGGGGCCGTTGCGGTGGCCCCGTCGCGCATGATGGCGGCGCCATGGCGGGCACGGTTCAACATGCCGTTCACCCTCCCGGTGAGATAACGCAGGCATGGCGCAGACACCACCGCACAACGCCCATCCCTACACCTTCGGACTCGAGGAGGAATACTTCCTCGTGCGCAGCAACGGCCGGCGCCTGCGCCACATGCCTCGCCGCTTCTTCGAGGAATGCCGCAACACCCTGGGGGACCATTTCGGCAGCGAGATGCTGCAGACCCAGGTCGAAGTGCAGACCCGGGTACACGACGCCCCCTCTGACGCAGAATCCGATCTGCTGGCATTGCGTCGCAGCGTGAGTGGCGTTGCGCGCAGGCATGGGTTGGGGATCCTGGCGGCGGGCACGCATCCTTCGGCGCAATGGCGCGGGCAGCTCAGCACCGACAAGCCCCACTACGACCATGTGATGGATGAGCTGCAGATGCTCGGTCACCGCAACCTGTTGTGCGGACTGCATGTGCACGTGCAACCTACTGATCCTTCCTCGCGTGTCGCGCTGATGGCACGCATGCAACCTTTCCTGCCGTTGCTGCTGGCGTTCAGTACGTCGTCACCGTTCTGGATGGGGCACGCCACCGGGCTGATGGGATATCGGCAGACCGCCTACCAGGAGATTCCGCGAACCGGGCTGCCACCACTGTTCCGCGACCAGTCGGAATACGATCGCTACGTGCAACGCATGGTCGACGGCCGCGCCATTCCGGATGCGAGCTTCCTGTGGTGGGCGCTGCGGCCTTCGCTCGCCTTTCCGACACTGGAACTGCGTGTCACCGACGCGTGTACCGATCCGCGTGACGCATTGGCGATCGCGCAGTTGTTCCGCTGTCTGGTAAGGCACCTGGAGCGCAGACCGGTCCTGCATGCGGAACTGGGGGCCGGCGACCAGGCCGTGGTTGCGGAGAACCTGTGGCGTGCACAGCGTTATGGCTTCGATGCTGGGCTGATCGACCTGGGCAGCCGACGCCTGGTCTCCGTGCGCGAGATGCTGGACAACACGCTCGATGCATTGACCAACGATATCGACGCGCTGGCATGCCGGCCACAGATCGATCGCTTCTGGCACATCCTCGATGAAGGCACCAGCGCCCATCGGCAACTGCAGTTGCACCGCGAACGCCGCCTGGCCGGTGACACGCATGCCGAGGCTCTCACCCATGTGGTGCAGTGGCTCGCGCGCGCAAGCGCCGCCGCATGACCGGTCTGCGCGCTCAGCGCACGATGGCCTTCTGCTGCGACACCACGAAAACACCCGCCATCACCAGTACCGTACCCGCGATCTGCCACGGACCCATCGGCTCGCCCAGCAACAACAGGCTGAGCACGATGGTCGACACCGGGCCGATCATGCCGACCTGCGCTGCCAGTGCAGAACCGATACGGGCCACGGCCATCATGACCGCCAGCACCGGCAACACCGTACACAGCGTGCCGTTTACCAGCGACAGCGCGTACACCTCCCACGGCAGCACCAGCGCGTCGAGCGGCCGGAGCAACAGGAACTGGAGCAGGCAAAGCACGCTGGCCACACTGCTGGCGTACGCCGTCAGGCGTACCGCACCGACGCGCGCCACCACTTCACCGCTGCCAACGAGGTAGAGCGCATAGGCCAGCGCACTGCCGAACACCAGCACGCTGCCGAGCGCGATGTTGGAACCGCCTGCCTGCAGGTCATGACCAAATGCCAGGGCCACGCCGGCATAGCTGACTCCCAGCGCCCACGCTTGCCTGCGCGAGATGCGCTTGCGGAACGCCAACCAGCCGATCAGCGCCACCAACGTCGGCGTGAGGTACAGGATCAACCGCTCCAGCGTGGCGGTGATGTACGCCAGACCCGCGAAGTCGAGGAAACTGGCCAGGTAGTAGCCGAGGAAACCCAGCAGCAGGATCCTGCCCAGGTCATCCTTCGACAGCGCCGCGCTGCGCCGCGCGGCCCACAGTCCCATGAGCATGAAGAACGGGAACGCGACCAGCATGCGCAGCGCCAGCAAGGTCACCGCGTCGGCACCGTAGCGATAGCCCAGCTTGACGATGATCGCCTTGCCGGAAAAGGCGATGGCACCCAGGGCGGCGAGCAGCAGGCCGGAGCGGCTGACCGCGTGCAGGTCCGGCCGCGCCTGCGGCGCTTCCACTGCCTCGGCCGGCGCCACGTCGAGTGGCTGCGCCAGTTCGTCTTCCGCTTGCGGCTGTGTCATGGCGACCGCTTCACGCCAGCGTGCATTCCAGCAGGCGACGGATCAGCACCCGCGTGCGCGCGGCGCGCTCGGGCAGGTAGGCGAAGCTGTCTTCGTCCATATAGTTCAGCTGCGCCAGTTCGAGCTGCACCGCCTGGATGCCCCGGGTAACATCGGCGTAATGGCGGGTGATGTAACCGCCGCGGAATCGACCATTCACGACGAAGCTGAAGTCCGCCTGCGACGCAAGCACGCCTTCCAGTGCGTGCTGCAGGCCCGGCGAACAGCTCGCTCCACCGGCGGTGCCGAGATTGAAATCGGGCAGGCGACCCTCGAACAGGAAGGGCACCTCGCTGCGGATGGAATGGCCTTCCCACAGCACGACGCGCCCGTGAGCTTCGTGGAGGCGCGCGATCTCGGCCCGCAGGGCTCGATGATAGGGTCGCCAGTAGGTGTCCACGCGTGCCGCGATCTCCTCCGGCGTCGGCTCCTGTCCCTGCAGATAGACGGACTCGCCGCTGAAACGCACGACGGGGCACAGGCTGGTGGTGTTCTGGCCCGGATAGAGCGAAACATCATCCTCGGGCCGGTTGAGGTCGACCACATAGCGCGAGTACGCAGGCACGAGGATCGATGCGCCCATTCCGCGCGCGAAGGCATACAACTCGGCGACATGCCAGTCGGTATCCGGCACGCGGCGTGCCTCCGTCGTCAGGCGCGCAACGAGTTCGTCCGGCAGCGCGGTGCCGTGGTGCGGCAGGCTGATGAGCAGCGGCGCCGTGCCGCGATACAGGGTGTAGGTATCCATACCGCCATTGTATCGCCGCACCCACCGTGGCAGGCGTCAGCGCAGGAGCACCACTTCCTCGGCGCTGGTGGGATGGATGGCCATCGTGTCGTGCAAGTCGGCCAGGGTGATGCCCTTCTTCAACGCCACCGCGAACCCTTGCAGCATTTCGTCAGCCCCCTCGCCCAGCAGATGCAGGCCGACCACGCGCCGGTCGTCGCCCGTGCAGACCAGCTTGAACAGGCTGCGCTGCGGTGAATCGGCCAGTGCATGCAGCATCGGCCTGAAGCGCGTCGCATATACGCTCACCTGATCGCCGAAGCAGGCACGCGCCTCGGCTTCGGTCAGCCCCACTTTTCCGACCGGCGGATGGGAGAACACCACCGTGGCGATGTTGCGGTAGTCGAGCTTCGCACCGACCTGGCCACCGAACACACGGTCCATCAGGCGGCGTGCCGCTGCGATGGCCACGGGCGTCAGTGCCGCCTGCCCCGTCACGTCGCCCACGGCACAGATCCCGTCGACGGAGGTGTTCTGAAACGCGTCCACCTGGACGAATCCGCGCGCATCGGCCGCCACCCCCGCATTCTCCAGACCCATGCCGGACGTGTTGGGTGTACGCCCCGTCGCGAAAATCAGTGCGTCGAAGCGCTCGCTGCGCGTCCCGTCCACCGCCAATACCGTCACTCCCCCCCCGGACGCCTCTTCCAACGCTGCCACGGCATGTCCGAAATGCAGACGCACCCCGTGCTGGTGCATGTCGTCCGCCAGCTCCGCGGTGATCTGCTCGTCGAAGCCGTCCAACAAACGTTGACCGCGCACGAAAAGTTCTACCTGGCTGCCCAGCGCCTGCAACACGCCGGCCAGTTCGACCGCGACGTAACCACCGCCCACGATCGCCACGCGGGGAGGCGCCGCGCACAGGTTGAAAAAATCATCCGAGACCATGCCGAGTCCAGCCCCGGGAATCTCCGGTCGCGATGGCCGGCCCCCGGTCGCAATCAGCACATGCCTGCCTTGCAGCGCCACGCCGTCTGCGTTGACCACGGTGCGCGCGTCGCTGAAACGGCCATGGCAGGGCATCAGCACCACCCCACTTTCATCCAGCCGCTTGCGATAGCTGGCATGGATGCCGGCGATGTAGCGCTGGCGATGGACGATGAACTCCTTCCAGTCCAGCGTGGGTGGCGAAACGTCGAAGCCCAGGGATGATGCCAAGGCGATCTTCTGCGACAGTTCGGCCGCCAGCCACATCGCCTTCTTGGGCACGCAGCCGACGTTGACGCACGTGCCCCCCAGTTCCCTGGGTTCCAGCAAGGCCACCTTCGCGCCATGCGACGCCGCGCGGAAAGCACCGGCCAGACCGCCCGAGCCGCCTCCCATCACGATCAGGTCGAATTCCTGTGGCTTCATGCAAATCGCTCCGGTCGATAGGGCAAGGGATCGAGCGCCGGTGATCGGCCCGTCATCAGGTCGGCCATCAACTGGCCAGTCGCCGTGCTCATGCTGATACCGAGCATGCCGTGGCCCGTCGCCATCCACACGTGACGATGGCCGGGTGCGCGTCCCAGCAGAGGAAGATCATCCCACGTCATCGGGCGCCACCCGTACCAGCGCTCGTGCACTTCGGCACCGAAGGGCTCACGCAGGAACTCGCGCGCGCCGCGCTCGAGGGCAGCCAGCCGCGTCTCGTTGAGGATGTCGTCAAGGCCGGAGAATTCCATCGTGCTGCCCAGCCGGAAACCGCTTTCCCACACGGTCACGCAGACCGACCGATCCTTCAGCACCATCGGGTGACGCGGTACGCGGACTGGCCGCGCGTAGGTGATCGAATAACCCTTGCCCGGCTGGATGGGCGCCTTCAATCCCAGCGTGCGCGCGAACGCAGGCGTCCAGGCGCCCAGTGCGATGACGGCATCATGTCCTGCACGCGCTCCCTGCGCCGTTGTCAGCCGTACGCCGGTGGAGGTCGTTTCGAGCCTTTCCACGCGACAATATTCTTCGATGACACCCCCGCGCTCCCGCACCACGCGCGCAAGTTCCGCCACGTAACGGTCCGGACGCAGTCGCGCATCGCCGGGAAACCGGATGGCGCCCGCGACGCCGGGCAGCATGGCGGGTTCTTCGCGCTCGTAGTCACCACCCCCGAATACCTGCGTGGCAATGCCGAATTCCGCCAGCGTCGCGCATTCATCCACATGGCGCTGGAATCTGCGTGGATCGCGAAACACGTAGTCGAGCCCCTCCTCTTCGAACTCGCAGTCCAGTCGATAGCGGCCTACCCAGTCCGCCAGCCGGCCACGCGCATCGTTGAGCAATGCGGCACGCGCCTGCGTGCTGCGGCGCCAATCGCGCAGATTGCAGCGGGCGGCGAAGCGCAGCAGCCAGTGCCACAGCGCGGGATCGACGCGGGGCTTGAGATAGAGCGGCGCATCCGGCGTGAACATCCACCTCAACGCCTGTGCCACCACGCCCGGCGCGGCCAGGGGCGGCGCGTGGCTGGGCGTGATGGTGCCGCAGTTGCCATGCGAGGCGCCGCCGCCTGCGCGGGCGGCGTCCAGCACGCGCACGCCGAGGCCTGATTCGAGCAGCGCAAGCGCGGTCGCCAGCCCGATGGCGCCACCGCCGATAACCAAGACGTCGTCGTGGGAAGCATTCACCCTGCCCGCCCTTTCGCTGTCACCCGGCGCGAAGCCGCAAAGGTTGCAGCTTCGCGTACGTCAGCGAACGCCACAGCCATTCGACCGGACCGAACCGGAACCGTGACAGCCAAAGCCGGCTCAACGCCACCTGCAGGCCGAACAGCACCAGCGCGAACACCGGTTGCCACGCGCGCGGCAACTGCTCGAAATAGCCGAGGCCATAGCCGTAGAAGATCCATGTGCACACCAGCGACTGCATCAGATAGTTGGTCAGCGCCATGCGCCCCGCGGGCGCCAGCCAGGCGAGCAGCCGCTGCCACGGCGCCGACGCCAATGCGCGCATCACCCACGCGACATAGCCCAGGCACATCAGCAGGTTCGCCAGCATCTGCAGTGCGAATGCCGTGGACACCCGCAGGTTGAACGTGGCGAAATCCATCGTGGGTGCCAGCGCCACCGAGCCCAGCATGGTCAGCAACCCCAGCGGCCATGCCACCCAGCGCAGGGTCGCGTACATGCGCGGAAATTCTCCGGGCCGTGCGATGGCGCCACTGCGTACGAACCACGCGCCCAGCAAGAACAGACCGAACGCGATGAAGCCGAACATGGTGATGTTGCTGAGCAACATGCCCGTGCTCTTCAGGCGCTGCCAGGTGGCGTCCGCATAGCTGCCACTGCCGTACGCGACGCGCTCGTTGTCGATCAGCACCTGCATCTGCGTACCGATCTCGCCCATGGCCTTGTCCCAGCCTTCGGTCCCCGCCAGCAGCGAGCCCATGCCGCCCATCAGGAACATGAAGCCGATCGGCATGGCGTACGCCCCCAGGCCGAGCCAGACATACCAGCGGTACGGCAATGGCCGGAACGCCAGCAGCAGGAAGGAACACAGGGCATACATCATCAGGATGTCGCCCGCCCATACGAAGAGCGCGTGAACCGCGCCCAGGGCGAGCAGCACCAGGCCGCGGCGCCAGTACACCCCTGCGAAGGGCCGCGACGCTTGTTCGGCACGCTGCGACATGACCGCGAAGCCCATGCCGAACAACAGCGAGAAGAGTGTGTAGAACTTGCCTTGCACCAGCACGTACACCAGCAGGTCAACGGTGCGGTCCATCCCCACGAGCTTAGGGTCCAGGCCCGTACCCGCCGCCAGCACCGGCCCCACGAAGCCTTCCAGGTTCATCAGCAGGATGCCGAACAGCGCGAAGCCGCGTAGCACATCCATCGCTTCGATGCGCTCGGCCACCGCGATGGGCGCCAGGTTGTCCGTGATTGTCGCCGCCATTGCCATCCCCTGATGTCTTCGCTCCGATTAGACCATGCACGACGCCACATCCCGCCTGCAAAAAGAAACGGCCCGCTCGCGCGGGCCGTCCGGACTACACGATGCCGCGCGACTCAGTGGTGATGACCGCCGTCGCCGTGCACATGGCCGTGCTCGAGTTCCTCGGCGCTGGCTTCGCGCACTTCCACGATCTCCACGTCGAAGTGCAGGTCCTTGCCTGCCATCGGATGGTTGAGGTCCACGTCCACCACGCTCATGCCGACCTTCTGGATGGTCACGGCGCGCGGGCCGAAGTTGGTCTGCAGCACCACCTGCTGACCCGGCACCAGGCGCTGGTTGCCGAAGTGCTTCTTGGGCACGCGCTGGCTCAGGCCGTCACGGCGCTCGCCGTAGGCGTCGGCTGCAGCCACGTCCACCCCGAAGCTCTCGCCGGCCTCGCGGTCCTGCATCGCGTTCTCGAGGCCCGGGATGATGTTGCCGTGGCCGATCAGGATCGCCAGCGGCTCACGGTCCTTCGAGCTTTCGATCGGCTCCTGGCCGGCTTCGGACACGGTGTAATGGAAACGGACGACGCTGTCTTTTGCGATTTTCATGCGGGACTCTGTACGGGGCCTGCCGGCGGGCAGGACGGGCGCGGCTTGTGGACCGCAAGGGAATGCGGCGAAGATGCGCCGCGATGAAGGCCCGACATTATCCCGGCTTGACCCTGCCCGCGCCACTTCGGTGCTGGGTCGTCCTCTTGCTCTGCGCCAGTCTGATCGCCCTGGCCGGCTGTGGCAGCTCCAAGCCCCAGGCCCGCAAGTCGCCACCGCCCTCCGCGCAGCGCGCGTGGCCGGTGGTGCAGGCGGACGATCCCGCCGCCGCGACCTCGGTCCTGATGCGCGCGATCGGCCTGGTCGGCACGCCCTACCGCTACGGCGGCAACACGCCGGAATCCGGCTTTGACTGCAGCGGCCTGGTGACCTACGTCTATCGGGACATGCTGGATGTGCGCCTGCCCCGTACTTCGCGGGAACTGGCGCAGGTGCAGGGACCCAGGATCGAACCACGCCGCCTGGCGCCCGCAGACCTGGTGTTCTTCGGCAACAAGGGCAACGTCACCCACGTGGGCATCTACGTGGGCGAGGGCCGGTTCGTGCATGCGCCCAGTACGGGCGGAACCGTGCGGCTCGACCACCTGGATGGTCCCTACTGGCGGGACCATTACAGCGGCGCAAAACGCGTCCTTCGTTAGGAATCGGTCAAGTCTGTGACGCGCAACGTTCACATTTAACGAATAAATAACGATTTCTGAACCAAATCGGTCCGATCAGCCGGCATTATCGCCCCTGACTTGTTAAACCCCTCCCGCGCGTGACGACCGACGACGACCTGCCAACAGGCCAGCCTGCCGCCACCCACCGCCTGCCGCGGAGGGTTTCCCGACTTCTTTTGGGCCTTGGCCTGTGCGCCATGGCTTCCGTGGCGCAGGCCCAGACTGCCCCGACCGCCGTCGAGTCCGCATCAACACCGGCATCCAGCGATGTGGTGGTAGCCCCGGCCCCTGCCGCGAAGTCCGTTACCGCCAGCGTCAAGGAAAAGGCCGCCGAGGCCGCGACCGCCACCCTCTCCGCCCTGCTCCCGCGCCTGGCCGCCAGCGACACGCTGCCGCTGGTCGATCGTTCCGCGATGGTGGCCGGTGATATCAGCAAGCTGCTGGCCGCCTATGACCTGAGCAAGGAAGGCGTTGTCGCGCAGGAGCAGCAGGGCGGCAAGGTCCAAGCCGTACTGCAACGCGCACTGGCCCTGATGGGCACGCCGTACCGCTGGGGCGGCACCTCGCCCGACAGCGGTTTCGATTGCAGTGGTCTGGTCGGTTACGTCTTCCGCACCGCGCTGGGCATCGAGTTGCCGCGCGTCTCCCGCGACATGGCCGCCAAGGCCGACGCGGAAGTGGTCGGCGCGCGCGAGGAACTGCGTCAGGGTGATCTGGTGTTCTTCGGGCTGAAGGGCCGGGTGAACCACGTGGGCATCTACGTCGGCGAAGGTCGTTTCCTGCATTCGCCCAGCCGCGGCAAGGATGTACGCGTGGACACGCTGCTTACAGGCTACTGGGCCAATCGCTACCTGAGTGCGCGCCGCGTCGCGATGTGACCGCACGCATGTCACTGCAACGATGAGGAAGGCCGCCCTGCGCGGCCTTCTTCTTTTCCCTCTTCTGTGCGCCGCAGCTTGCATCGCGCGCCGGCTTGCCTCCATCCTCCGGCGATTGCGCCGTGACGGCGCATCCAATTTTTCGCGCCGAAGGGGAGTCGTACGCGATGCAGGCATCACTGCTGACCAATCTGTTGTTGCCGTTGGCCCTGGGCATCATCATGCTCGGGCTGGGTCTGGGACTGACGCTTGAGGATTTCCGTCGCGTGGCGCGCTATCCACGCGCGGTGCTGATCGGGCTCGCCCTGCAGACACTGGTACTGCCGTGGGTCGCGTTCGGCCTGGCACTGGGCTTCGGCCTGCCTGCGGAACTCGCAGTAGGCCTGATGCTGCTGGCCGCCTCGCCGGGCGGCGCCACCGCCAACATCTACAGCCACCTCGCGCGCGGCGACGTCGCGCTAAACATCACCCTGACCGCGATCAACAGCCTGCTCTGCCTGCTGACGCTGCCGGTGATACTCAACCTTTCCCTGGAGTACTTCCTCGGCGCCGGTCAGTACGTACCGCCACCGACGAAGAAAGTCGTCGAGGTTGCCGCCATCATCCTGCTGCCGGTTGCCCTCGGCATGGTCATCCGTGCCAAGGCGGCAGGGTTCGCAGCACGCACCGAGAAGCCCATCCGCCTGCTGTCGGTGCTGGTGCTGGCCTTGCTGGTGGTCGCGGCGGTGGCGCAGGAGTGGAAAACGCTGACCACCTACTTCGCCATCGTCGGCCTGGCCTGCCTGTTGTTCAACCTGGCCAGCATGGGCGCCGGCTATGCGGCGCCGCTGGCGCTGCGCCTGCCGAAGAAGCAGGCCATCGCCATCGCCATGGAGATCGGCATCCACAACGGCACGCTGGCGATCTTCATCGCACTCAACGTGCTGCAGAACGCGACCATCTCGGTGCCGGCGGCGGTCTACAGCCTGCTGATGTTCGTCACGGCGGGCGTGTTCGCGTGGTGGGTGTCGCGGGACAAGGCGGCAACGGCCTAGGTTCCCCGGCGACCATTGGCCACATAGGCCATGCTGACCGAGGCGGGCGCGGTTTCGACGAACCCGAAGTGGCTGTAGAGATGTCTTGCTTCACCGTCGGCGATCAGCATGACGTAGGCGGACGCAGGCGCATTCGCGCGCAGCCATGCATCCAGTGCCGCCATGATGCGCCTGCCCTGCCCCTGGCCCTGATGGTCGGGCCGCACGGCGATGTCCACGACGGCAAACACCGTGCCGTTGTCGCCAATGACGCGCCCCATGCCGATCACGTCACCCGCCTTCACCAGGCTGACGCCGTACAGCGTGTTGGCGAGGCCCCGCTCGGCGGCTTCCTGCGTCTTGGGCGACAGTCCAGCATCGACACGGAGCCGACGATAGGTGGCTGCATCAGGGAAGGAATCCACCCGTTGAATAGCATCAGCACTCATGGCGTCGAGGCGGCATCATCCCCGAGACCGACATTGCTCGATGCGCTTTCGTAGATTTCGCGATCCAGCAGACCGGTTTCCTTCGCCACCAGCACCGGTACCAGCATCTGGCCGGTCACGTTCGTCATCGTGCGCATCATGTCCAGGATGCGGTCGATCGCCACCAACAGGCCGATGCCTTCCAGCGGCAGGTTGGCCGCACTCAGCACCAGGGTGACCATCACTGTCGCCGTGCCGGGTACGCCGGCCGTGCCGAAGCTTCCCAGCACCGACGCCAGCAGGATGACGAAGTACTGGTTCATCGAGAGGTCCAGCCCGAAATACTGGGCCACGAAGATCGACGTCAGCGCCGGATAGATCGCGCCGCAGCCATCCATCTTGATGCTGGCGCCCAGCGGCACCGCGAACGCGGCGTAGTCCTTGTCTACGCCCAGATTGTGGGTGACGCTGCGCAGCGCGACCGGCATCGAAGCGAAGCTGGACGAACTGACGAACGCCACCTGCATGCCCGGCGCGGCGCCGCGGAAGAACTTCCACGGATTGAGCCCATGCGCGAGCAGCAGGCTGCCGTACACGACGACGATGTGCAGCGCGCAGGCCAGGTAAAGCGCGCCGATGTAGCTGCCCAGCGGCAAGAGCTTCTCGAATCCATAGGTGCCAACCAGACTGCCGATCAGGCCGAACGTACCGATCGGCGTCATCTCCAGCACGAAGCGCGTGACCTGCACCATGGTGTCGCTGGCCTCGCCCGCGAGCTTGCGCAGGCCCGCGCTGCGTTCGCCCAGCTTGACGAGCGCGAAGCCCAGCAGGCCGGCGAAGAAGATCACCTGCAGGATCTTGCCCTCGGTCAGCGCCTTGAACGGATTGGCCGGCACGATGTCCAGCAGCACCTGCACCGGCGTTGGCACTTCGCGTACCTGGTAGTCCGGCGCCATCATCAGGCCGGTCAGGCCCTTGCCCGGCTGCACCACCCAGCCCACGGCCAGACCCACGCAGACCGCCAGCGCGGCAGTCGCGGCAAACCACAGGAACGTGCGTCCGCCCAGCGCAGCGACCGACTTCTGCCCATGCAGGCTGGACACGGCATTGATCACCGCGAAGAACACCAGCGGTACCGCGATCATCTTGATCAGTGTGACGTAGAGATCGCCGAGCGGCTTGAGCCAGATACCGGAGGCCGGTCCCAGCAACCATCCCGCCAGCGCGCCCAGCACGAAGCCGGCGACGACGCGCTGCCAGAACGGAATCCTCAACCAGGCCGAGACCAGACTCATCCACCGCGACTCAGAAAAACGGACGCGACACCTTAGCCCATGACTCCGTGCGAGGCGACCATGCCGGCGGAATGCCGGGTGTCATGAACAGGACACTGCCCGGACGGCATAATGGCGCGTCCGCCTTTTCCCGGTTCGCCATGCACCTGCGCTCTTTCGTGTCGCCGCTCGCCGGCATGACCCTGCTCACCGCGCTGGCCGGTTGCGCCAGCACCTCGCCCGCCACGTCCTCCGTCATCCATGTCGATGTCGCGCCGGTGACCCACCCGCAGGGCGAAACGCCGCAGTGGTGGTATCGGAATGGTGCGGCGAAGGCCGCCGCCAATGGCGCGATGCAGGGCAGGGCGAAGAACGTCATCGTCTTCCTCGGCGACGGCATGAGCCTGACCACGGTGGCCGCCGCGCGCATCTTCGAAGGCCAGCGCAAGGGCATGCCGGGCGAGGAGAACCTGCTGAGCTGGGAGCACTTCCCGCACACCGCCTTCAGCAAGACCTACAACACCGATTCGCAGACGCCCGACTCCGCCGGCACCATGACCGCCATCGCCAGCGGCGTAAAGTCGCACATGGGCGCCATCGGCGTGTCGGCCGGCCGCAAGGGCGAATGCACGCCCGACGGCAGCAAGGACCTGCTGAGCTGGCTGGCGCTGGCCGACAGCACGGGACTGGCGACGGGCATCGTCACCACCGCACGCGTGACGCATGCGACACCCGCCGCGACCTACGCGCACGTCTCGCATCGCGATTGGGAAAACGACAGCGATCTGCCCGCAGAAGCGACCGACGCCGGCTGCAAGGACATTGCACAGCAATTGCTGGCCGCCGCGCGCTTCGGACATGGCCCGTCGGTGGTACTGGGCGGGGGGCGCGGCGAGTTCCTGCCCGTGGACGTACGCGATCCGGAAGAGGACGACAAGGTCGGCCAGCGCCTGGACGGCCGCAACCTGGTGACCGAATGGCAGCAGGCGCATCCCCAAGGCGCGTACGTCACGAACACGCAGCAGTTGGAAGCCGCCGCCGAGGCGCCGCAGCTGCTGGGTCTGTTCGAGTACGACCACATGCAGTTCGAGCACGACCGCCGCAAGGATGACCAGGGCGAACCTTCGCTGGCCGACTTGACGCGCAGTGCGATCCGCACGCTCTCGCGCAATCCGGAGGGCTTCGTGCTGCTGGTGGAAGGCGCGCGCATCGACCACGCCAACCACTACGGCAACGCGTATCGCGCACTCGATGAAACCGTGGCGATGTCGGACGCCGTCCGCGCCGCGACGGAGGCCACGTCACGCGACGACACGCTGATCGTCGTCACCGCCGATCATTCGCACACGCTCAACTTCGTCGGCTATCCCGTGCGCGGCAATCCGATCCTGGGCAAGGTGCGCGGCCAGGGCGGCGAAGACGACACCCCCGGCGACCTCGCCCGCGACCAGACTGGCCTGACGTTCACCACGCTGACGTATGCAAATGGTCCCGGCTACACCGGCGCCAGCAACCGCCAGCCTGCGGGACCGAAAACGTTCCTGCATGCCCCCAGCAGCGTCGAACCGTCGGAGGGTCGGCCGGACCTGGGCCACGTCGACACCGAGCACCCGGATTACCTGCAGGAAGCGCTGGTGCCGCTGAAGTCGGAATCGCACGGCGGCGAAGACGTCGGCATCTGGGCCATCGGTCCCGGCAGCGCCGCCTTCCGCGGCACACTGGAGCAGAACGCGATCTATCACGTCATCGTGCAGGCCGCGCCAAAGCTGCGTGCGCGCCTGTGCGCAGCGGGCACGTGCGATGCGAACGGCGTGCCGGTGGAACTGCCGAAGCCCGTGGATTTCGAAAAGAAGTGAATCCTCGCGCCGGGGTGGCCGGCGCGATCGTTTCAGAACGGCTTCGCCAGCACCAGCCACACCACCGCAATCAACCCGAACAGTGGCAGCTCGTTGAACCAGCGCAAGGCCGTCGGCGAAGGCAGCGACCTGCCCTTCGCCACACCCTTCAGCCAGCGGCCGGTGACGATGAAGTGCACCAGCATCAGCGCCACCAGCGTGAGCTTAGCGTGCAGCCAGCCACCGCTGATGCCGAAGTAGAGCCACAGCACGCCGCCCAGAATCACCGCGATGCCGAACATGCTGTGGCCGAAGCCATACAGCCGACGGCCCATCAGCAACAGGCGCGCCTGCACATCGGCTTGCCCGCTCGTCTCGGCCAGGTTGACCAGAATGCGCGGCAGGTAGAACACCGTCGCCATCCAGGCAATGACGAAGACGAGGTGGAAGGTCTTGATCCAGAGGTACAGGCTGGCTTTGTCCACGCTGGCCGCTCCATCACATCGAAAGGGTGATGCCGGATTCTCCGCTACCGCCGCAAGGACTGTCCAACGCAATGGAATGCCACGACGCCCCCGCTCTAAGAAGAGGCCACGAACCTGTCGTTCCAGCGTAAGCTGGAACCCATCTTGACTCTGCCATTGCGCTGCACGGCAACCGCGCAATGGACCCCAGCTCGCGTTGGGATGACGAGCAACAACCTTCTGTCCCTTCTTCCTGCACATCCCGATGACCAAGCACTACGACGCCGATTACTTCCAGCGCTGGTATCGCGACGGCGACATCGGTGGCGCGCCGCGGCTGGCGCGCAAGGTGGCGATGACCGTGGCGGTGGCCGAGTACCATCTGGAACGGCCGATCCGCACGGTGCTGGACATCGGCTGTGGTGAAGGCGCGTGGCGTGCGCCGTTGTTGAAGCTGCGGCCGAAACTGCAGTACCTCGGTTTCGACAGCAGTGAGTACGCGATCCGCCGCTTCGGGCGCACCCGCAACCTGCATTACGCGCGCTTCGAGGATTTCCAGTACCTGCGCCCCTGCGAGCCGGTCGACCTGCTGGTGTGCTCGGATGTGCTGCATTACGTACCGACCCGCGAACTGAAGCGCGGGCTGCCGGGGTTGGCTGAACTGTGCGGCGGTGTCGCCTTCCTTGAAACCTTCGCGAAGGAGGACGAATTCGAGGGCGACCACGAGGGATTCCAGCCGCGCAAGGCGGCGTGGTACCGGGAAGCGTTCAATGGACTCGGTTTCCAGTCGATCGGCAACCATTGCTGGCTGAGTCCGCGCCTGGCGGGCGACGTCGCGGTGCTGGAGGCTGCGGATTTCCGGCCGATAACCTGAACAGGCCTGCGCGGCGGCACCGGCTTTGCGGTATGCTGCGGCGCAGCACCGTGCACCAAAAGCGGGATTCAGGACAGCCATGACCTTGTACCAACTGCACGAACTCGGACGCGCATGGATGGCGCCGCTGGCCTACATGGCCGAAGCCAACGCACGGATGTTCTCCACGCCGACAAGTTGGCTCTCCAACGTACCGGGGGCCGAGCGCATCGCGGCCGGCAATGAACTCGTCCACCGCATCGGCAAGGATTACGAAAAGCCGGCGTGGGAGATCCGCGAAGTCGAAGCGCACGGCCGCACGGTACCCGTGGTGGAACTGGAGGCGGTGAAGAAGCCGTTCTGCCGCCTGCTCCGCTTCAAACGCTACACCGACGACGCCGACACCATCGCCCTGCTGAAGGACGACCCGGTGGTGCTGGTGGTGGCGCCGCTGTCGGGCCACCACGCCACGCTGTTGCGCGACACCGTGCACACCCTGCTGCGCAACCATAAGGTCTACGTGACCGACTGGGTAGACGCGCGCATGGTGCCCGCGTCGGAAGGGCCCTTCAGCCTCGACGACTACGTCGCCTACGTGGAGGAGTTCATCCGCCACATCGGTGCCGAGAAACTCCATGTCATCAGCGTCTGCCAGCCCACCGTGCCGGTACTCGCGGCGGTGTCGCTGATGGCGGCGCGCGGCGAAGCCACGCCGCGTTCACTGGTGATGATGGGCGGCCCGATCGACGCGCGCCGCAGCCCGACCGAAGTCAACAGCCTGGCCACGCGCAACCCGCTGTCGTGGTTCGAGAACAATGTCATCCACGCCGTGCCGGTGCCCTACCCCGGCGAAGGCCGTCGCGTGTATCCCGGCTTCCTGCAGCATGCCGGGTTCCTTGCGATGAACCCCAGCCGCCATTTCATGTCGCACTGGGACTTCTATGCGGACCTGGTGAAGGGCGACCAGCAGGATGCCGAATCGCATCGCAAGTTCTACGACGAATACAACGCCGTGCTCGACATGCCGGCCGAGTATTACCTGGACACCATCCGCACTGTGTTCCAGGAGTTCCTGCTGCCGCGCGGCGAATGGACGGTCAATGGCGAACTGGTGAAGCCGGCGGCGATCAGGAAGACCGCGCTGATGAGCATCGAGGGCGAACTCGACGACATCTCCGGCCAGGGCCAGACCGCTGCCGCGCATGACCTGTGCACCGGTATCGCGAAGGCACACCACAAGCACCTGACGGTCGAGGGCGCCGGTCATTACGGCATCTTCAGCGGCCGCCGCTGGCGCGAGAAGGTCTACCCGCAGGTGCGCGACTTCATCGCCAGGTACGCGGGCTGACGCATCGCCTACTGTGTGGGAGCGACGTCAGTCGCGAAGCTTGGACGGGATCGCCACATCCATGCAGGCAAACGGAAAGGCCGCCCTCACAGGCGGCCTTTCCGTTCGCGACTCACGTCGCTCCCACATCGATCCGTCACACCACCGGCGTACGCACCAGCAGGTGCTTGGCCAGCCAGCCATGGAAGACGCCGACGAAACGCGCCAGGTGCAGCGTGGCGAACAGCAGGACGATGCCGAAGATGGACACCAGCGGCAGTAGCCATGGCGCTTCCGTGATCAGGTTCCATTCGCCGAAATTCATGACGTAGCCGAAGGGCAGGAAATACGCCACCGGTGCGGCAATGAATCCCAATGACAAGGCCAGCAACGTGATGGCCACCGAGAAGTAAAGAACGCCCAGTGGATGCATCAGCAACAGGTACAGCATCGCAGTCCAGGTACGGCCATCGGTGAACAGTTCCTTCAACCGCGTCATCCACGGCTTGTCGCGCTGCGTGTACAGCGGACGACGCGGCATGCGCTCGCCGAGCAGCACTTCCACCATCCGGCCCTCGACCAGCGACAGCAACCGCACCGACATCAGGAACAGCAGCAGCAGCGGGATGCCGACGATCAGGATCAGCAGGCCGGCTGACAGGCTGGCGCCGGTCACGACCCAGGTGAAGTAGAACGTGCCGGTGGCCAGCGACAGCAGCATGTAGAACAGCGCGCCGTAGGTGCGGGCATCGGCGGCGACACCGAAGAAGCGGCCCAGCAGCGACTTGCGCTTCGGCGGTACCGGTGGACGCAAGGCCCTGGCGACGGTGACCTCGGTCTCCCGGTAGATGTCGGCGACTTCCTCCGGCGCGCCGTAGCTGCCGGCGACCGATGCGATCACCTCGGCTTCCGACTTGCCGGGGTTCTCCGCCAGTTCCGAGCGCAGGTATTCCTCGGCGTCGTAAACGGCATCCTGGATCATCGCCTTGTCGGCGCCGGCCAAGGCCGCACGCAGCTGGTCGAGGTACTCAGGGATGGTGGTAGGCAGACGGCTGCCGGAAGTGGTGGTGGTGGTGGTGTTCATGCAGGAATCCCCTCAAGCACGGAATCGACGGAATCGCGGGTGGCGCGCCAGGCGGCGATCCAGGACTGCAGGGTCAGCCGCCCTGCCTCGGTGATGCGGTAGTAGCGGCGTGGCGGGCCCGCAACGGAAGGCTCGACGAAGCTGTCCAGCAATCCACCGCCCTCCAGGTTGCGCAGCACCGGGTAAAGCGCGCTTTGCTTGCCGCTGAGCACGCCGTCGCCGACGCGTTCGAGCTGCTTGGCGATCAGGTACCCGTACAGCGGCTCACCCGCCCGGGCCAGGACCGCCAGCAAGGCCAGCGACACGGTGCCAGCGCTCAGTTCTTTCTGGAACTTCTTCAGTTGGATATCGGGCTCACTCATGGCTCCCCCCTCCGCGGCACTCCCGCTAGGTTGGAGACGATGCTATTACGAAGTTTGATATAGCGGATGTGCCAGTAGTCACTGGGACCGCCGGCCTCCCTACAATCAAGCCATCTTCCGTCCCGGATTCGCCATGCGCCTGACACCGCTGCTGCTCGCCTGCCTGTTCGCCCTTCCCGCCGCGCATGCCGAGGAACCGCCGAAGTATCCCAGTGCGAAAGAGATCCTCGACGCGTCGCCTGATGAGGACTGGCGCACGCTGGAGCCGGCCAACACGTTGTACATGGACGTGCCCGGCGGCCGCGTAGTGATCGAACTGGCACCGGTATTCGCGCCGGAGCACGTCGCCAACATCCGCACACTGGCGCGCGAGGGCTTCTGGAACGGTCTGGGCATCTACCGCTCGCACGACAACTTCGTGGTGCAGTTCGGCGATGCCGATGCGGAAGACACAGCAAAAGCCAAGTCGCTGGGCACTGCGAAGACGAAGCTGCCGGCCGAGTTCGCGCGCGCCGCAACCGGCCTGACCTTCACCCGACTGCCGGACGTGGATGGGTGGGCGCCAGAGGTCGGCTTCGTGGACGGTTTCCCCGCCGCACGCGATCCGAAAGCGGGCGAGGCCTGGCTGGCGCACTGCTACGGCGCACTCGGTGCCGGCCGCGGCGGCCCGCCCGACAGCAGCAACGGCAGCGAGCTGTATGTGGTCACCGGACAATCGCCGCGCCAGCTGGACCGCAACATCACGCTGGTGGGCCGCGTGGTGAAGGGCATGGAACTGCTCAGCGCGATTCCGCGCGGGCCGGAGCCGATGGGTTTCTACGAGAAAGCGGAACAACGCACGCCGATCGCCGCCATCCGCCTGGCCAGTGAAATGCCGGAGAGCGAACGCATGCCGCTGCAGGTGCTGCGCACCGACTCGAAAACCTTCGCCGCCGCCACCGAAGCACGCCGCAATCGCCGCGATGGCTGGTACGTGCAGCCCGCAGGCCACATCGACCTGTGCAACGTGCCGCTGCCTGTCAGGACGCCGCCCGCGCCCTGAGCCGGAAGCCGCAGGAGTCCTTGGCATCTCCGGATGGCGGCGATGCTTGACAGCGCGGCCTCACAATTAGATATTTAGCAAATACGTTAATTATCTAATTACCTATGGCCACCGACCGCATCTTCGACGCCCTCGCCTCGCGCCCGCGTCGTGAAATCCTGGCGTACCTGTCCGCGCAGGAGCTGACGGCCGGCGAGATCGGCGCGCGCTTCGCGATGAGCGCGCCGGCCATTTCCCGCCACCTTTCGGTGCTGGAGGCCGCAGGCCTGGTCGCCAGCGAACGCCGCGGACAGTTCATCTATTACCGGCTCACGCCCGACAACCTTGTCAACACGTTGACCGGTTTTGCCTTCGAGGTATGCCCCACGGCGGGGCCGCTGAAACGCGAGTCGCGGCAGCGCGCCAAGCAGGCGGTCACTGCGCGCAAACCCGCTCCCGCCAAACCCCGCTGACTTTCGCCTCTCTGCCAGGAGCGCACGATGAGCCACCCTGCCGATGCCGTCCCCGGATTTCCCACCGCCCGCATTCCTTCGTATTGCGGCGGTCTTCCCGTCGAAGTGATCCTGTTGTCGCAACTTGGCCATGGCGCGGGCGATCACCTGCATGCCGAGGCCAGCATGCGCCAGCGTGCACACCCGGGCTTCGTGGACGAACTGGACGAACCGTCCGCTCGCGTGGCGTCACCCGCCTTCGAACAGGGTGAACGCTCGGCGCTCTACACCTTCGCGGTGGGCAGCGGCGGCCATCCGTTCCATCGGCACGCCGGCCATCGCGTCTTTACCGCCGTCACCGGCAGTGCGGGGGCACGGCTGCGTTTCTCCACTGCGTCGGATACGCAGCTCGCGCAGGATCCCGCGCACTTCATCGCCGCTCTGCACCACGTGGATCTTCCGGCGGACTGCCTGTTCACCGTGCGCTTCGGCGGCGGTACGTGGCATCAGTTCGCGTCGTTGCAGGAAGGCAGCCGGCATCCGGTCCTGTTCGCGCTGTCATGCCATACCGATGAACTCGGTGGCCTGGAGAAGGAACCCCTGCGAGACGACGTGCTTGCCGGCAACGCCACGCTCGCCACGCTGACCGAGACCCTGCCCGATACCGTGCAGGCCTGGCTGTCCCGGCAGCCGCTGGATGCCACGTCCATTCCGACCACGCGCCTGTCGCTGCACGCACCGCCGGGCAGCTGGCAGCAGCGACTGTGTGCCGCGCTGCGTCGCCATGCGGGCCGTGTCCGTGCCGTGCTGTCGACGTGGTGCGGCAGTCTGGGATTCGTGGTGCGTCATCGCCCGCCGGTGGAAGCCCTGTGCACGCCGCCCGCCGGTTCGTTGCTGCGGGAGCACCTGCCTCGGCATCACCACGAGGACACGTTCCGCCTGCGGCTGCGCGGTGACATCGGCAGGAACGCGCAGGCCAGCGTGCTGCTGGCCGATGTGCTGGAAGGTTTCCTCACCCAGCGGCCGACCGGCGTGACCCAGCTGATGCGCCTGCGCAACGCGCTGGTGCGGCCGCTGCGTCTGCGCACGTCACCGCTCGGGTGCCCGGTGTCCTCGCTGCTCTCGCCCTCGCGCGAACAGTTGTTCGCGGGCCGCTACCCCGTGCTGGGCCAGCAGGTTGCCGCGGACGGCAAGCGCGCGCAGGTGCTGCTGGGCGCGGACGACCGCCACCTGGTGTTCCGTTCGTGCGTGGGCGTGCAGATCAACGAAGACGGCGTGGACATCACGCTGGGCACGCGCGTGCAATGCCGCAATGCTTTCGGCCGGTTCTACATGGCGGCGATCGATGGCGTCCACCATCGCTACATCTCGCCGTCGATGCTGCGGATGGCGGTGGACCACCTGATGCGCCAGCACGCGCCGTCGGCACTGGCACAAGGCGTCTTCGCCTAGGCCGTGCGCTTGTGCGCTTCCTCGATGATGCGCTTGTTGCGGATGCGCACGCTGCCCACCATCAACAGACGCAGGTCACGGACGATGTAATCCGCCAACGCATCGTCGGCGATGGTGTCGCCGTCGATGTCCAGGCGGAAATCCTGGCCTTGCAGGCCGCCGCCGTTGCTGAAGTCGATCTCGAAGTCGAACACCACACGCTTCGCGTTCATGCGCGCTGGCTCGCCGCCACACTGCCCAGGATCAAGGCACCGGCCGCCAGCATTGCGGGCGTGACCGGCTCACCGAGGAACAGCCAGGCGAAGCCGGCGCCGAACAGCGGGACCAGGTAGGTCACCGTCGAAGCGCGCGCGGGTCCGATGCGGTGGATCAGGCGGTAATACAGCAGGAACGCGTAACCCGTGCAGACCACACCGATGGCGATCGCGGCACTCCACGCGCCGATGCTGATCGACGCTGTGGGCCAGTGCGTGGCCGCGAACGGAAGCACGAGCACGGCTGCACACCCCAGCGTGGCCGCTGCCGCCGCGGCGGGAGGAATCCCCGCCAGATGCCTGCGCACCAGGTTGACCCCCACGCCGTAGAGCAACGCCGCGGTGGAACCCGCGACGACGGCACCGCCCACGCTCAGGCCCCCCGCCTTGCTGGTGGCCAGCACGACCACGCCGACGAACCCCACCAGCAGCGCAAGCGACCGCCGCAACCCGATCTTCTGCCCGAAGAACAGGAACCCCACCAGTGCCGCGAACAACACGGTCATCGCATTGCAGATCGCACCGATCGCGGCCGGCGAACGTTGCGCGGCCCAGGCGAACAACAGGAAAGGAATCGCGGAGTTGATCGCGCCGATCATGGCCAGCTTCGGCCACATGCCGGCACTGAAATGTGCACGCTCGCGCCACAGGAACGGCAGCAGCACCAGCGCACCCAGCGCCAGCCGCACTTCCACCAGCGCGAATGGCCCGAACGGGTTGGCCGCAATCCGCATGAACAGGAACGAGCTGCCCCAGATCGCGCCCAGGGCGAGCAGTTCCAGCGGCGTGCGCCAGTCGCGTTGGGCCACCTCGGTTAGCGTTCCCACGGCTGCGTTTTCCTGCGTCATCGCCATACCCTCGTTCGTGCCTGCTCCCATTCTGGCCAAACGCACGGGCCCTACAAGCGCGTACGATGCGACCAAGCCACAAATCTGGTTTGTGTCTGGAGCCACCATGAGCCTGCGCCCTGCCCTGCTGCCCGCCCTCGGCGTCTTCGCTGCAGCGGCACGCCACCAGAACTTCGCCCACGCGGCCGACGAACTGCATCTCACCGCCAGCGCCGTCAGCCACCACGTGCGCAAGCTGGAGGCGCTGCTGGGCGTGGTGCTGTTCCAGCGCCATGCCCGTGGGGTGAAGCTCACCGCCGAAGGCCGGCAACTGGCGGATGCGGCCAACGCTGCGCTGGGTGATATCGATGCGGTGGCTTCGCATCTGCAACTGGCAGGCAAGACCACCACGCTGCGCCTTACCACGCTGCACTCGTTGGCCTACTGCTGGTTGCTGCCACGACTGCCTCGCTTCTGCGCGCGCCATCCGCACATCCGACTGCATGTCGATACCGGTATCGCGTTGACGCGGTTCGATGACGAGGGTCCGGAACTGGGCATCCGCCACGGACCCGGGCACTGGGCGGGCCTGACCGCGCACCATCTGATGGACGACGAGTTGTTTCCGGTGGCATCGCCCGCGTTGCCCGGGATCGAGGCCGTTCGGGAGCCTCGCCAGATCGCGCAGTTGCCGCTGGTCACCGACCTGGCGCTGCAGGGCTGGCGAGACTGGTTCCGTGCTGCGGGCGTGCGTGGCCTGCGACTTCCCGCCATGCACAGCTTCAATGACAGCACCGACGCAATGCGCGCCGCCGTGTACGGCGTGGGCGCTGCGCTTGCGCGTCACCACATCGCGCAACCGTATCTGCAACGCTACGAACTGGTGCGCCTGCCCGGTCCTGCCCTGAAGGCGCGCTTCGCGTACTACGCCGTGCACCCCGCGCACAAACCACCGAGCGCCGCGGCCCAGGTATTCATCGACTGGCTGAAGGAAGAAGCACGCGACGAGCGCACGCCCCTGCCACCAATCCCGGACGACTTCCTGGGACGTCGCGGCAGCTGAGCCACACGCGACCCGTCAGGGCACGGCTTTAAGCGCCTGCACCACGGCCGGCTTCAGCGCACGGATGTTCGGGTCAGCGGACTGGTCGGCTTCCAGATGGACGCTCATCAGGAACGCCATCAGATCGTGACGTCGCGCGAGCCAGACACTGTCGGCATAGACCTGCTTCGGGACACCCAGCCTTGGCGGCAACGCGCCGAACCAGCGCGTCCACGCCTGCTCGTCCAGCAGGCCACGCCTGGCGGCATACAGCACCGGCCGCGCCAGTCGCCCCGGCTCGCCGAAGACATAGGCATGCGCGCTTTCCGGCACGGCCTGTTCCGCCACGGCCTGCAGCAGCACATCCACCTGCGCGCGATCCACCTGCTCGTTGAGCACCAGTTGCAGCAGCCAGTCCGCCCCATGCGCGACGCCATGCCGCCAGCCCTCGACAGCGTCGAAACCGCGATAGTCGCGCACCGACGCCAGATAGGCAGCAGCACGCACGAGCATGTCGGCGCGTTCATCGGACGACATCCAGGGCGCGATACGGTCGGTGCGCGCAACCTCCGACAACACCAGCGCTGCGAAAGGCGGGCCGAATCCCGCGGCGGCGTCCTCGCCCAGCATCACGTACAGGCGGTCGCGCAAGGCGCGGCGCTGTTCCACGTCCACCTGTCCCGCGCGCAGCCAAGTGCTGAGGCCTTCATAGGCCACGCCATCGCGCAAGGCAGGATCGGGGTCGGCCAGGCATGCCGGCAGTCCCGCCGCCAAGGCAGCACGCACGTCATCAGGCACGGCGAATCTCTGTTCCCGAAGCAACTGCAATGAACCCCGATCCGTGCCCTCGGGCGGACAGGCAGCCTGCGCCGACCACGACAACAGCATCCCCGCCCACGCCAGCCATGCCCATGAACGCATCGTCATCTCCTCGACCTCGTGCCATCGCCCGACTTTACTGCCCATCCTGCATGCTTGCGACAACGCGGAAAACGGCGCAGGTGAACTACCCCGTCAGCACCACGATCAGGCGCTGGCGCCATCGAAGGGGACGACCTTCAATGCAGAAAGGTCCACGTCGGGCAGGCAGCGGACGTTGATGGCCGCCATCTGTGCGCCCGTCGCCGGATGCGCAGCCTCGCCGAATGGCGCGACGCCACAGGTCGCGCAGAAGCGATGCTGGATGTGGTGCTTGTTGAAGGTGTAGGTAGACAGATCGCCTTCCGGTGTCTTCAGCACCAGCGCCTCGCGCGGCGCGAACCACAACAGGCCGCCTCGCCGCCGGCACAGCGAACAGTTGCAGTCGATGACCTCCGCGATGTCGCCCTCGACCTCGAATACGATGCGGCCGCAATGGCAGCTCCCTTCGTGCTTCATGTCACGGTTCTCCGTCGTCCGGTGCGCCAGCGTATATCGAATGGCATGGGCGTGGGCATGACCTCCGGCCTATCCTGTCCACCCTGACCCACATCGCACTGCAACAGGACTCTCATGCGCAAGACCCTGCTCGCCGCCGCCCTCCTGACCTCGCTGGCTGCCTGCCAGAAGGGCGAAGCCCCCACCGCCGCCCCGGGTGCCGACACCGCGGCCGCGACCGCCGACACCGTCAAGGCCGATGCCGCCTTCGCCGACCTGTCCAAGCGCGCGCTCGACGGTTGGCTGCAGCTCTCGCCCGTCAGCGCCACCCAGATCGGCGAGCACAAGTACGACGGCGAACTCGATGACCTGAGCGCGGGTGGCAGGCAGAAAGGGCTGGAGTTCAGCAAGAAGATCCTGGCCGAACTGGATGCGACCGACATCGCGGCGCTGTCGCGCGAGAACCAGGTCGACGCCGCCATCCTGCGCAACCAGCTGCAGTACGACATCTGGACCGCCGAAACGCTGCAGAGCTGGACCTGGGATCCGCAGGTCTACAACAACGTCGCCGGCGGCGCGATCTACGGCCTGATGGCGCGCGAATTCGCGCCGCTGCCGGACCGCCTGAAGTCCGCCACCGCGCGCATGCAGAAGATCCCGGCGCTGCTGGCGCAGGCGCGCGAGAACCTGGACCCGGCACGCGTGCCCAAGGTGCATGCCGAGACCGTCGCCAGGCAGAACGCCGGCATCCTCAGCATCGTCGAAACCTTCATCACCCCGCACCTCAAGGACCTGCCCGAGGCCGACCGCGCGCAGGCGCAGGCCGCCATCGACGGTTTGCAGAAGGCCGTGGCCGAACACCAGGCCTGGCTGGACAAGACGCTGGTGCCGAATGCGAAGGGCGACTTCCGCATCGGCCAGACGCTGTACGACCAGAAGCTGCAGTTCGCCCTGCTCTCCTCGCTGTCGCGTGCCGACATCAAGCAGCGCGCCGAAGGCGAACTCAAGCGCGTGCGTGAGGAAATGTACGGCATCGCGCGCACCGTGCTGAAGGACAAGCCCGGCGCGCCCACCCTGCCGGAAACGCCCACCGCCGACGAGCAGCAGAAGGCGATCGAGGCCGCGCTTGAGCTGGCCTATGCCGAGCGCCCGGCCCGCGACAAGGTGGTGCCGGATGCAGAAGCGGCGCTGGCGCAGGCCACCGAATTCGTGCGCAAGCACGACCTGGTCACGCTGCCCGACGCGCCAGTTGAAATCATCGAGATGCCCGAGTTCCAGCGCGGCGTGGCGGTGGCGTACTGCGATTCGCCCGGCCCGCTCGACAAGAACCTGAAGACCTTCTACGCCGTCTCGCCGATTCCTGACGAGTGGGACCAGAAGCAGGTCGATTCGTTCCTGCGCGAATACAACAGCCGGATGATCCACCTGCTGAGCATCCACGAAGGCACGCCGGGCCACTACCTGGAAGGCTGGCACTCGGCCAAGTTCCCGTCGACGCTGCGCGCGGTGCTGCGCTCGGGCATGTTCGCCGAAGGCTGGGCGGTCTACACCGAAAAAATGATGTCCGATGCCGGCTATCTCGACAACGATCCGCTGTTCCACCTGGTGCAGATGAAGTTCTACCTGCGCACGATCGCCAACGCGATCCTCGACCAGGGCGTGCAGGTGGATGGCTGGACGCGCGAACAGGCGATGGATCTGATGGTGCGCCAGACCTTCCAGCAGGAGCGCGAGGCCGCCGGCAAGTGGACGCGCGCGCAGCTGACCTCTGCGCAGCTGCCGACGTACTTCGTCGGCGTGCAGGAGCACTTCGACATGCGCAAGGCCGCCGAAGCCAAGCAGGGCGCGCAGTTCAACCTGAAGGCCTACCACGACCAGGTACTGTCGTACGGCGCGCCGCCGGTGCGCTTCGTGCGGCAGCTGATGCTGGACGAACCAATCAAGTGACGTCCCGGCGCGCGCAACAGCGCGCCTTTGCCGGGACGTCATCCCCGCGAAAGCGGGGATCCAGCGACTTCCTGGCAGCAATCAACAAAGAAGGGCAGGCACATCACCTGCCCTTCTTTATGCTTCGTGCAACCGAGCGCCGCCAACCAGCACCCCATTGGCATCCGCATAGATCCAGTCGCCCCGCGTGATCGACACGCCAGCGAACGTCACGGACACATCCACGTCGCCCAGGCCGCGCTTCTCCGTCTTCATCGGGTGCGACGCCAGCGCCTGCACACCGAGCGGCAGGGCCGCGAGCGCATCGACATCGCGCACGCAGCCGAAGATAAGGAAGCCGGACCACCCATTCTTCACCGCGGTCGCCGCGATCTGGTCGCCCAGCAGCGCACGCCGCAGCGAGCCGCCGCCATCGACCACCATGACGCGCCCCTCGCCCGGCGTGGCCGCCAGTTCGCGCACGCGCGAGTTGTCTTCGAAACACTTCACCGTCACCGCCGGCCCGGCGAACGCGACGCGTCCGCCATAGCCGCGGAATACCGGCTCGGCGACCTGCACGTCGGGGTACTGATCGCACAGGTCGGGCGTGGTCCAGGACATGCGGCATCTCCGAGGGCGCGGCTTGACCTCATGGTAACGCGGGCGCGACGCACACCGGGCTATGCTTCACGCATGGATAACCTCTTCGCTTCCCCGCCTCCCGTTCCCAACGACGGCATCCGCGTCGGCATCGGCGGCTGGACCTTCGCGCCATGGCGCAAGAACTTCTATCCCGACGGTCTGGTGCAGCGGCGCGAACTTGAATACGCCAGCCGCCAGCTGACCGCCATCGAGATCAACGGCACCTACTACGGTGCACAGAAGCCGGCAACCTACGCCAGCTGGCGCGACCAGGCGCCGGATGGCTTCATGTTCTCGGCCAAGGCACCGAAGCGCATCATGCAGTCGCGCTCGCTGGCATCGACGCAGGCGCAGGTGGAGGATTTCGTCGGCGGCATCGCCGAGCTGGGTGCGAAGCTCGGGCCACTGGTCTGGCAGTTCGAAGCGGGACGACGCATCGACGCGGACGAACTCGACGCATTCCTGACGCTACTGCCTCGCGAGGTCGACGGCCGCCCGCTAAGGCATGCGCTGGAGGTCCGCGATCCCGGCGCGGTGGACGGGGACTTCATCGACCTGGCGCGTCGTCACCAGGTCGCCACGGTCTTCACCGATTCCACCGACTATCCCTCTTTCGCCGACCTCACCGCGGATTTCGTCTACGTACGCCTGATGCGCTCGCAGCCGATCGAGACCGGGTATCCGCCGAAGGAACTGGAGCAGTGGGCCGAACGCGCTCGCGCCTGGTCGCGCGGCGAAGACATCGCCGAGCTCCCGCATGTAGGCGAGCCCGCGCCCGTGCTGCCGCGGCGCGATGTGTTCGTGTACTTCATCAGCAGCGCGAAGGAACGCAATCCGGCCGCGGCGATGGAACTGATCCGCAAGCTCGCCAGATAGCGCCGTCAGTAGCGCAGCGGACGCTTCACGATGACCCACGTGGCAACGCCGATGCCGACCAGGCAGGTGAACGCCACGTAGTGCGCCGGCGCCAACGGCCCCCAGGCGACGGACAGCCAGGCGAGCAGCGGTGGCGTCAGTCCGCCGAACACCGCGTAGGCCACGTTGTACGAGAACGACAGTCCGGAGAACCTGACCTCGGGCGGGAACGCGGCCACCATCAACGCCGGCGTCACGCCCACCACGCCACAGCAGAACCCGGCCAGCGAGTACCAGGCCACGAACTCCGCCTGATGGCCCGCCACCAGCGCGCCGTAGAGGGCGTACGCAGCCGCGCCCAACCCCAGCGATCCGAACAGCAGCGCGCGCCCCACGCCGATGCGGTCCACCGCCCGGCCCGCGACCAGGCAACCGATTACCAGCGCCAGCGTCGCCAGGCTGTTGCCCTGGAATGCCACGGCAGGCGCCATGCCGAAGCTGGTCTGCACCAGCGTTGGCGTCAGCAGCACGATCACCACGATGGCGGCGGTCAACTGCCACGAGGCCAGCATCGACAGGATCACCGCCGGACGATGCGCGGCGAGCACCTGCTTCACCGGCAGCTGCCGCGCGAGTTGTCTGCGCGTGCGCATCTCGACGAACACCGGCGTCTCCTCAAGCCAGCGACGCAGCCACACGGCGATGAAGCCGAACACCCCGCCCAGCAGGAATGGCACGCGCCACACCCAGGCCTGCACCTCCGCCGCACTGTAGTGGGCGTTGATCCAAGCGGCCAGCAGCGAACCGATCAGGATGCCGGCAGTGAGTCCGGCCGTCAGCGTCGCGCAGGCGATGCCGACGCGGCTGCGCGGCACGTGTTCGGCCACGAACACCCAGGCCCCGGGCACTTCGCCTCCCACCGCGATGCCCTGCACGACGCGCATCGCCAGCAATAACAACGGCGCCAGCGCACCTACCTGCGCGTATGTAGGCAACAGCCCGATCAGCAAGGTAGGCACGGACATCATGAAGACGCTGAGCGTGAACATGCGCTTGCGCCCGAGTCTGTCGCCAAAATGCGCCATCACGATGCCACCCAGCGGCCGCGCCACGTAGCCTGCGGCGAAGATGCCGTAGACCTGCAGCTGCGCGAGCCACGGCGCGGTACCGGGCGGGAAGAACAACGCGCCCAACACCTTGGCGAAGAACACGAAGACGACGAAGTCGTAGAACTCCAGCGCACCGCCCAGCGCCGACAGGCCGAGGGTCTTCGCGTCGCGGCGATCGAAGGGACGCTGGATCGGATGCGATGCGTCAGCGACGGTCATGCGGAAGTCCTGAATGTCGGTACGGTCGTGGCGCGCGACGCGTCCAGCGCTGTCGCTCCCTGTAGGAGCGACGTGAGTCGCGACCGTGCCCCCAACGCGTCCGTAGACATCGGCGAACCGACGGACCGCGGACGATGCAGCTTCACCTGATCGGACAACGTGCGGTCGCGACTCACGTCGCTCCTACAGGGAGGATGCACGGCGACGACCGAGCACGCGATCCACCCCCACGATGACCAACCCCAGCACCACGAACACCGCCATGACGCCCACTGCATTGATAGCCACCTTTCCCCAGCCCAGCTGGCCGACATCGATGAAGGGATACGGGTATTCGCCCAGCCAAGCGCCGCGCACGAATACCCAGACCACATAGGCCAGCGGGAACAGCAACCAGCCGGCGACGTCGCGCCAGCGCAGGCCACCGCGCGGCGTGAGCGCCAGCCACCACGCCCAGTACGCCAGAGGCACCGCGTAGTGCAGGCCGGTGTCGGCCCACCACTGCGCACCCTGCGGTTGCCACAGGTGACGCAGGATGAAGAAGTAGATGCTCCCGGTGATGCCGATGTAGAGCGCGACTGCGCCGCGCACGCGGGCCTGCCCGAAGAAGCCCACCTGCCTCGTCGCCGCCGCGAAGGCGACCAGCGCCACCGCGATGTTGCTGAGGATGGTGAAGTAGGTGACGAATCGCACCGTGCCCAGGACCACGCCGACATTGTCGCGGGTCAGCTGCAGGATCAGGACGTATTGCAGCACCAGCGCTGCCAGGGCGAGCAGCCCCACAAGAGCCGCGAACGTGCGGGGCACGGCGGGAAGGCATGTGTGCGACATCGGTCATCCTCGATCCGCGATCCTCGATCCGCGATCCTGCCAGCTTGCCACGGCGAGCGCCCGGTCGGGAGTGGTCCCATCGCCAGCCGCGCGGCGCTTCGGCGACAATGCGCGCATGCCGATGACCCCGACCGCCAAGGCCCAGTTGCAGATCCACCTGTGCGTGCTGCTGTGGGGCTTCACGCCCATCCTGGGCAAGCTGATCAGCCTGTCCGCGCTGCCGCTGGTGTGGTGGCGCATGCTGATCGTGGTGGTCGCCCTCGCCTTCCTGCCACGCGTGTGGCGCGGCCTGCGTGCGATGCCGGCGAAGTTGATCCTCGCCTACAGCGGCATCGGCCTGATCGTGGCGCTGCACTGGCTGACGTTCTATGGCGCCATCAAGTTGTCGAACGCGTCCGTGGCGGTGACCTGCATCGCGCTGGCGCCGGCCTTCACCTCGGTGATCGAGCCCTGGCTGACGCGCCGGCCGTTTTCCTGGCGCGAGCTCCTCTTCGGCGTCGCCGTGCTGCCGGGCGTGGCGCTGGTGGTCGGGGGAATTCCGGACGGCATGCGGCTGGGCGTGCTGGTGGGTGCGCTGTCGGCGCTGCTGGTGGCGCTGTTCGGCCCGCTCAACAAGCGCCTGATCGACCACGGCGAACCGCTGACCATCACCGGACTGGAGCTGGGGTCCGGCACGGTGCTGCTGACGCTGCTCGCGCCCCTGATGCCGATGCTGTTCCCCGCCTTCGCCGGCGACCTGTTCGTGCTGCCCGGCCTGCGCGACGGCGCCCTGCTGCTGGTGCTGTCGCTGGCCTGCACGCTGCTGCCGTTCGCGTTGTCGCTGGTCGCGCTGAAACATCTCAGCGCGTATGGCGTGCAACTGGTGACCAACCTCGAACCCGTCTACGCCATCCTGCTGGCGATCGTGCTGCTGGGCGAACAGCGCGAACTCACGCCACTGTTCTACCTGGGCGTGGGCATCATCCTGGCCGCGGTGTTCCTGCATCCGCTCGCGCAACGCCCGAAGCGCACCGAGCACCCGGAAATGCTGGGCACGTCGGAAACCAAGAACATCGTCGAATGAAGACATTGCACGTCCATAACCGGAGCCTGCCCTTCGCCGCGACCCTTGTCGCGCTGTCGATGGCATCCACCGCCTCCGCGGCCACGCCGGTGTACCGCGAAATGAAGGACTGGGTGGTGGCCTGCGACAACACCGCGCGTTGCGAAGCGATCGGCATGCAGGAGGCGTATCCGCAGCTCATCCTGCGGCTGATGGTCGACGCGGGCCCCGCGGGCGAACCGGTGCTGTCGCTGGAATCGGAGGCACCGGTATCCGCGCGCGATCTGCGCCTGGACGGCGAGCCGTTCGCCGTCGCAGCGCTGCTGCGGCCGGCGACCTCCGACGAAGGCGTTCAACGTATCGGGCACGACGGCGCACAGGTACGTACGTTCCTCGATGCGGTCCGCAATGGCGCACAACTGCAGGCCGGCACCGGCGAGGAGGCCCCCACCGCCTCGCTCGCAGGTTTGTCGGCCGCCCTGCTGCTGATCGATGAAACCCAGGGCCGCTTGGGCACCCAGACGGCCCTGCTCCGGCGCGGCCCGCTGCCGGCCGCGCGCGTGCCCGCGGCGCCGGCGGCGCCCGCGCCCATCCGTGCCGTGGTCGCACCGCTGCTGGACGAGGCGGAAGCACGTCGCCTGGTTGCGCGGGCAAGGTTGCAGGCAGCGGACGAAGTACAGCGCGAGGACTGCTTCGTCGAACCGGACACCGCCTATGACGAAGCCCATGCCCTGAACGACGACGAAGCCCTGGTCGCCCTGGAGTGCTGGCGCGGCGCCTATCAGTCATCCAGCCTTCTGTTCCGCCTGCGGCGCAACGATGCAGGTGCGCCTACCCGCGTGCGGTTGACGGTGCCCGTGCAGGATGAAGGCGCACCGCGGGTGATCGATGCATTCACCAGTGTCGGGTTCGGCCAGGGCCAACTGTCCCACTTCGCCAAGGGGCGAGGCCTTGCCGACTGCGGCGAGAGCGCGGCCTGGACCTTCGACGGCCACGACTTCCGCCTGCAGGGCTACCACCGCCTGGGGTGGTGCCGCGGCGGCAATCCCGGTGACTGGCCCACCCTCTGGCGTACCCGCGGCGATTGAATCACGCGCGATTCAGCGCGCGACCACCACCGGCACCGGACTGGTGGCGATGACCTTCAGCGCCACCGAACCGACCAGCAGCTGCTTCAGCGCACCGCGGCCGTGGGTGCCCATCACGATCAGATCCACCTTGCCGGACTTGGCCTGCTTGACGATGCTCTCAGCCGGCTCGCCCACCACGATCTTCTCCACGAAGGGCAACTGCGCGCGCTTGAGTGCGGTGCGCGCCTTCTTCATCGCGTAGGCACCGTTCTCTGCGTGGTAACGCTCCACGCCATCGCTGCCGAGCTCCAGCGCAACCGAGCGCAGCAGCGGTGGATCGACATACAGCAGGGTCACGGCAGGCAGGTCGGCCAACGACTTGCTCAGCTCCACCAGATGGCGGACGGCCGCCAGGCCGATCTCGCTTCCATCCACGGCCAACAGGATCTTCATCGTCGTTCTCCGCATGGGGCGGGCGCCCGCTGCGCCGCCGATGGGTACAGCATGCGTCAGTCCGTCGCGGCGCGCATTGATCCCGATCAACTCAGGCCGCCACCACCACCCGGTCGCGCCCGCTGCGCTTGGCCTCGTACAGGGCCTGGTCGGCGCGACGGAACATGGTCTCAGCCGTATCCCCGCGCTGACGGTCCGCCAGGCCGATGCTGACCGACACCGGCAGGCCGATGGGCAGCAGGCCCACGCTCTGCCGCATGTACTCGCACTGCAGCTGTGCCTCATCGCGCTTCGCGCCCGGCATCAGGATGACGAACTCCTCACCACCATAGCGGGCGGCCAGTCCACGTCCGGCCGACTGGGACTTCAGCATGTCCGCCAGCGCCACCAGTACGCGGTCGCCTTCATCGTGGCCATGCAGGTCGTTGATCGTCTTGAAGTGGTCCACGTCCAGCACTGCCACCGCCAGCGGTTCACCCGACTCCTCGGCCTTGTGCATCGCGGCCTGCAGCGCAGCCGCGAACGCCCGGCGATTGGGCAGGCCCGTCAGCACGTCGGTGCGGGTCTGCTCGGAAAGATCGGCGTTCTGTTGCTCCAGCTGGTCCTGGTAGAGCTGCATCTGCTGTTCGTACCAGCCGCGCTCGCGCAGTTGATGGCTCAGTTGCCGGCTTACGCGACGCAACTCCAGCAACTGGGAGACCTGCCGCGAAAGCGCATCCAGCGCGGTGAGCTGGAACGGCTCCAGCTGCCGCGGCTGCGCGTCCACCAGGCACAACGCGCCCAGGGCGAAGCCATCCGACGTCACCAGCGGTGCGCCCGCATAGAACCGGATGCCGTTCCCGGCGGTGACCAGCGGGTTGTCGGCGAAGCGCGCATCACGCGTCGCATCCGGCACCACCGTCATGGTGTCCGGACTGAGGATGGTGTGTGCGCAGAAGGAGGTTTCCAAAGAGGGGTCCGGGCTGTCCATGCCGACCTGGGCCTTGAACCACTGCCGGTTGCGATCGATCAGCGTGACGGCCGCCATCGGTACATCGCAGATCGCGGCGGCGATCCGCACCAGATCGTCGAAGGCGCGTTCGGGATCGCTGTCCAGAATGTCGAAGCTGCGCAGGGCAGCCAGGCGTTCTTCTTCGTTGTCGGGCTTGAGAGGTCGGCTCATGCCGGCAGAGGATGTGGATACCGGAGCAGTATGCCGATGTTCGTGCGCACCGCAGGTCGCCGCCTCGCGACGGCGATCACGCTATGCGTCACCAGGTTTCCTGCTGCGGCAGCAGGCCACGCAGTTCCTGATCGGTGAGGTTGCGCCAGCGGCCCAGCTTCAGGTCACCCAGCTTGACGTTGTCGATCCGCACCCGGCGCAGCTGGGTGACGCGATAGTCGAAGGCGGCGGCCATCAGGCGGATCTGCCGGTTCAGGCCCTGGGTCAGGGTCACGCGGAACCCGAACTTCGCGATGCGGCTGGTCCGGCACGGCAGCGTCATCTGCCCGTGCACGCGCACACCACGCGCCATGCCACGCAGGAACTCGTCCGTCACCGGCTTGTTGACCGCCACCAGGTACTCTTTCTCGTGTCGGTTCTCCGCACGCAGGATCTGGTTGACGATGTCGCCGTTGCTGGTCAGCAGGATCAGCCCTTCCGAATCCTTGTCGAGGCGCCCGATCGGGAAAATGCGCTGCTCGTGGCCGATGAAGTCGACGATATTGTCCTTCACCGACGATTCCGTCGTGCAGGTCACGCCAACCGGCTTGTTGAGCACGATGTAGACATGCTTGCGCTTGCCGGCCCTGGCGGCGCGCGCCTTCACCGGCTGGCCGTCCACGCGCACCTCGTCGCCCTCGCCCACCACCGCCCCGACGCCGGCGGCGATGCCGTTGACGGTGACGCGACGCTCCGCGATCAGGCGGTCGGCCTCGCGGCGGGAACAGAAGCCGGTGTCGGCGATGTGCTTGTTGAGGCGGATGGTCATCCCACCATTATCCGGGATCGCGCGCCCGCCGTCGCCCGCTTCAGGCCGGTTCCGCGTGAGCGGAGACAGGAACGGACTCCCATGCCACCATCAGATCCTGGAGCGGACACGGCACATGGACGGCATATCCCTGCACGTGCCCGATACCCACCTCGCGTAGTTGCGCCATCACCGCATCGCTTTCGACCCACTCGGCGATGGTGGTCTTGCCGAGCGCCTGGCCCATCTGGCTCATCGAGCGTACCAGCGCCAGGTCGGCCTCGCCGTGCGCGAGGTCGCGGATGAACGCGCCATCGATCTTGAGGATGTCCACCGGCAACCGCTTGAGGTAGGCGAACGAAGACAAACCGCTGCCGAAATCGTCCAGCGCGATCCGGCAACCTCGCGTGCGCATCGCATCGATGAAGCGACAGGCATCATCCATGTTGGCGATCACGGCGGTCTCGGTGATCTCGAAGCACAACCGCGTCGCGACGCCCGGTTGCTGGTCCAGCAGCAGGTTCACGTGCTCAAGGAAGGCGGGGGCGGCGATCGACTGCGCGGACACATTCAGGTGGCAAAGATCCACGCGCGCCAACTGCCCGGGATGCAGCGCGAAATGCCGGCATACCGCATCGACGACGAAACAGTCGACCGCCATGCCCTGCCCGTAGCGCTCCATCGCAGGCAGGAACACACCCGGCGCATGCAGCCGGCCCTCGCGGTCACGCAGGCGTACCAGCACTTCGTACTGCAGGCGCTGGCTGCCATCCAGCGCGACGATCTGCTGTGCGTAGAGCAACAGGCGGTCTTCCGCGATCGCCAGTTGCGTGTGCGCCACCCATTCCAGTTCATGGCGACGACGCGAGAGGCTGGGATCGGAATCGCGATAGCAGCGGATGCGGTTGCGCCCTTCCTCCTTGGCCACGTAGCACGCGGCATCGGCCGCGCGCAGCAGCCAGTCCACGTCCACCGCCGCATCATTGATCTCGGCCACGCCGATACTGCAATTCAAGCCGAACGTGCGGCCATTCCACTGGAACGAGGAATCGCCCAGCGACGCATGGATGCGCGCCATCGCGGCTTCCGCCTCCTCCAGCGTGGTCTCGTGCAGCAGCACGGCGAACTCATCGCCGCCCAGGCGTCCCAGCCAGTCGTCACGACGCAGTTGCGCCGCCACCCGGCTGGCGAAATGGCACAGGAAGCGGTCGCCTGCCTCGTGCCCGCAGGTGTCGTTGACCAGTTTGAACTGGTCCAGGTCGATGTAGCAGAGCGTGTGCCGCCCATCGCATCCGTGCGCCTGTCCAAGCACGCTACCCAGCCTGCGGGCGATCTCGCGCCGGTTGATCAGGCCGGTGAGGTCATCGTGGCTGGCCTGGTGCGCGATCTCGCAGGCGAGTTCATGCGCCTCGGACACATCTTCCACCAGCACGAACACCCGCTCCGCGCTGCGCGCGCGCGACGCCACCACAGAGGCCGTCCAGCGCACCCAGCGCACGTCGCCATCACGGCGCACGAGCCGGCGCTCGCCCGGCTCGAGCATGCGGATCCAGTCGATGTCGCCACGGGCATCGCATTGCAGATCGTCGGCATGCAGCACGTCGGATAGATGCAGCGAGCGGATGTCATGCAGCGGCATCCCGAGGATCTGCGCCAGCGCCTCGTTCGCCTGGGTGAAGCGCCCATCGCGCTCCAACTTGAGCATGCCCACCGCGGACTGGTGGAACGCCATGCGGAATTCGCTTTCGGTCTCGCGCACGCGGCGCAGCGTACTGCGCATGACATGCAGCGCGTACGCGCAGAGCACGAGGAACGCCATCGCACTGAGCCCCAGCAGGACGCGCCGCATGAAATGCGCGCCCTCCGCCAGCGAGCGCGAGAATGCCAGCTCCTTCGGGCGCACGCGCGCGTCGATTTCCATCAGCCTGTGCTGGTAGGCGCGGACGCTTGCGCCGTCGCGCGTGGCGCCTGACGGACGCGCCTCGAGTTCGTCGGCGAGCGCGACCAGATGCTGGATCTCGACTTCCGCCTCGCGCCACAGGCGCACCGATTCGCGGAAGTACGGAGCCTTGCGCAGCATGCGGTACATCCAGATCAGGCGGCCGATGTCCTCCGGCGCGTTCTCGCCCTGCAGGAAGCCTTGGCGAGCGGCCTCCAGGTCCACGGGCGAGCGCTCAAGCGCCAGCCTGCCCGTGCGGTCACCCAGTGGCACGCGCAGGGCGACGCGCGCATCGGCCAGGTCCGCGGGCCGCGCATGGCTGGCATAGCGGTACAGGCTGTGCACGGCACGTTGCTGCGCCTTGGACCAATGGCTCTCACCGATGATGTAGGCGGTGGCGCCCGCCTGCGTTTCAAGCACGGCGGCGATCAGCAGTGCGCCCAGCGCGGACAGGACGATGAGCACCGCGACCCGGGCCGGAAGGCGCCGCTGCAGGCCCCGGTTGCGGTCATCGCCGGCGGTCCCGCCGGCTACGGATGCTTCCCTGTTGTCCACATGTCACTCCTGTTGGCCCGCGCGATGGAAGGCGTTCGCGTGGGCCTCCATCGTCGTTCATCGGCCCCGCCCCGGTACCCTTGAGGGCTGGGTCAGCATTCGACACGGACGGCCGACAAATGGTCGTCCTGCGTCAGTTGTCGCCATCCGGGGCGGCCCCGGCGTCGACCACCCGGTCGCGCCCGGCCCGTTTGGCCCGGTACATCGCCTCGTCGGCCCGGCGCAGCAGCGATGCCGCGTCGATGTCCTCCGGCTCGAGCGTGGCCAGGCCGATGCTGGCGGTCACCAGCAGGCCATCGATGCCCAGCCCGGTGCCTGTCGCGCGCACCTGCGTGCGCATCGTTTCCAGGCGCGTCCGCGCGGTCGCGCCGCCAATGCCAGGCAGCAGCACCAGGAATTCCTCGCCGCCCATCCGGATCACATCCGCGGGATCGCGCACCATCGAGGTCAGGTTGGCCGCCACCGCCACCAGCACGCGGTCGCCGACCGCATGCCCATGCACATCGTTGATGCGCTTGAACAGGTCGATGTCGAGGAAGCCCACTGCCAATGGCCCCGCACCCGTGCGGGCATCGCGCATGTGCTGCTCCAGTCGCTTCAGGCCGGCGCGGCGGTTCGGGAGGCCGGTGAGTCCGTCGGTGTCGGCCAGGGCACGCATCTCGTCACGCTGGCGGCGCAACTGGCCCAGGCGCAGGTTCAACACGTAGGCGCTGACCGTCAGGAACCACGTGATCGACAACTGGATCGCTTCCACGCGGTATTCGATCAGCAGATGGCTGTCGACCACGTCCATCACCGCCATCGCCAGGAACGGCGTCACGGCCGCGATCGCCGCGATGGCATCGGCGCGCTGCCCACGCAGGAAATACAGTCCCAGCGCCAGGATGGCGACACAGCCGGCGGCGAAGCCCTGGTCAATGCCTGTCGCCAACCGCGACAGGCCTTCCTGTGACAACCACCCCGCCGCCACACTCGTGGCGCAGAGGCCTGCCGCAAGCCACGGCAGCCAGCGTCGCGTGCCGGGCCAGGCGCGCGCGCCGCCGACGAGCAGCCACATCGCGTACAGCAGCGTCGGCAAGCCCAGGCAGGAAAATGCGACCAGCCATCGGAATTCGCCATCGCCGATGGGCAGCCAGGGTTCCGGGTAGCCGCTCAGGCCACTGAGCACCGCCTGTCCCAGCACGCTGAGCGCACACAGCAGGGCGTAGCCCAGGAAGACCCGGTCGCGCGTACTCAGGAAACCCATCAGTGCCATGAAGGCCAGCGCGATGGCGATGGCCACGCACGCCGTCCGCACCAGCAGGCGTGCCGTGTCGACCTGCTGGACCGGGCTGGGCGCGCCAATGCGGACCGTGGGGATCCAGCCGGGCTTCAGCGGTTTGGCCCACGCCACCTCGATGGGATCCCGGTTGCCCGCCGGGGGCACCACCACCATGCCCACGCCTGCACGGAACCGCGAATCACGCGTGCGGGCGTCGTGCATGCGTCCGCATACCTCACGGTCGCCGTGGTGCACCCGCACCTCGCCCGCGAAGATGTTGAACACGTTGATCGCCTGCGGGGCACCCGACCATCCTTCCGGCGGAGCGGGGATCTCGACCCGCTCCGTGAGCCCCGCCTGCATCGCGGCCGTGCAGTGGCGCTGCGGCGCCTGCTCGGAGGTCGGCGCCCCGGTGACCAGGTAGTCGCGGCCGGGTTCCGGCGCCGCCTGGACCGGGCACGACAGCGCGACGAGCAGCAACAGCCACCCTGCGATCCCGCCACGTTGATCCCCGTTCCCCCTCACGAACACTCCGGTACGTCGCCGCCCTCCCGACTACCGGTGTGCTGGCTTGCGTCTACGAAATGCAACTTCCGTGCCACCTGCCGGCGCCTGCGCGCCAGCGGACCGTCACTCGCGCGGCGGTCCCTTGCGGTGCGGCTTGCCTGCACCGAACGGCTTGTCGCCGCGCGGCTTGCCCTTGCCGGCCCCCGGGCCTCCGAACTTGCGCGGCGGCGCGGACCCCGCACCTCCACCCTCGCCCGGCTTGTGGATGCGCAGCTGCTGGCCGGACACCCAGACCTTCTTCAGGTGCATCAGCACTTCGCGCGGCATGCCTTCGGGCAGGTCGAGCGTGGTGTGGTCGTGCTGGATGTCGATCCGGCCGATGTAGCGGCTTTCCAGACCCGCCTCGTTGGCGATCGCGCCGACGATGTTGGCCGGCTTCACGCCATGGGCATGGCCCACCTCGATGCGGTAGGTCTCCATGCCCACCTCCGGCTTGTCGGTCCGCGGCTTGTCGGCGCGCGGGCGGTCGGTGTCGGGACGTTCGATCTTCGACCGCTCGGGCTTGTCGAAGCTGCGCGCGGGGCGCTCGCCGGGGGCAGCGTCCTCATGGCGGCGCGGGCGCTCGTCGCGCTCGCGGCGCGGCGCATTGCCGTAGGTCTCGCTGCGCACCGGGCGCTGCTCGCGCGGTGTGCGCTCCTGCGACAGCAGCAGCGGCGTGTCGCCCTGCACCAGCTGCGCCAGCGCAGCGGCGATGTCGACCGCCGGCACGTTCTGCTCGCGCTCGTAGCGTTCGATCAGCGCGCGGAACTCGCCGGCCTTGCCGGACGCCAGCATGTCGGTGATGCGCGCGAGGAACCTCTCCACCCGACGGTCGTTGACCGCTTCCACGCTGGGCAGCTGCATCTCTTCGATCGGCTGGCGCGTGGCGCGCTCGATCGAACGCAGCATGCCCTTCTCGCGCGGGGTGACGAACAGGATCGCGTCACCCGTGCGACCGGCGCGGCCGGTGCGGCCGATGCGATGCACGTAGCTTTCGGTGTCGTACGGGATGTCGTAGTTCAGCACGTGACTGATGCGCTCCACGTCCAGGCCGCGCGCGGCCACGTCGGTAGCGACCAGGATGTCCAGCTTGCCGTCCTTGAGCTGCTGGATGGTCTTCTCGCGCGCCGCCTGCTGCATGTCGCCGTTGATCGCGGCCGCAGCCAGCCCGCGCGCCTGCAGCTTGTCGGCCAGCTCTTCGGTGGCCGCCTTGGTGCGGGCGAACACGATCATGCCGTCGAACGGCTCGACTTCCAGGATGCGGGTCAGCGCATCCAGCTTGTGCATGCCGCTGACCCACCAGTAACGCTGGCGGATGTTGGCCGAGGTGGTCGTCTTCGAGGCGATGTTCACCTCGACCGGATCCTTCAGGTAGGTCTGGGCGATGCGGCGGATGGCCGGCGGCATGGTCGCGGAGAACAGCGCCACCTGGCGCGTTTCCGGCGTCTTCTTCAGCACGGTCTCGACGTCGTCGATGAAGCCCATGCGCAGCATTTCGTCGGCTTCGTCCAGCACCAGCGTGGTCAGGCCGGACAGGTCCAGCGAGCCCCGCTCCAAGTGGTCGATCACGCGGCCGGGCGTACCGACCACGACGTGCACGCCGCGCTTGAGCGCCTGCAGCTGCGGGTAGTAGCTCTGGCCGCCGTAGATCGGCAGCACGTGGAAGCCGGGGATCTTGCCCGCGTACTTCTGGAACGCCTCCGCCACCTGGATGGCCAGTTCGCGCGTGGGCGCCAGCACCAGTGCCTGCGGGCTGCCCGCGCCGGGATTGATGTTGGCCAGTACCGGCAGCGCGAAGGCGGCGGTCTTGCCGGTGCCCGTCTGCGCCGTGCCCAGCACGTCGCGGCCGGCCAGCATGGCCGGGATGGTGGCCGCCTGGATCGGCGACGGGGTTTCGTACCCCACGGCGGTGACGGCGGCCATGACCGGCGCCGGCAGGCCGAGGTCGGCGAACAGGAGCGGGGCTGGGGAGGGGGATTCGGTGGACATGCGGAGACTCCGGGGCGTCGCGGAGCCGCACGCCGAGCCGCATATTGTGCCCCTTCAGGGGGCTCCTGTCGCGTTGCAGCACGCCAGCGCCCTCACGTGGACGGGCGCTGTGATGTTCCGGGCGCGGCGGCGAATCACCTTCCAGACCCGCACAATCGAGCACACGCCCGGATGGAATCGACCCCCGCCATGACCACGGACACGGACGCCCGCGCAGGCTTCCAGGCCCAGTTGCTGGCCCATCGCGGCATCGTCGCCAAGGTTGCAGGCACGTATGCCTGGCACCCGGACGACCGCGACGACCTGATGCAGGACATCGCCACGCAGCTGTGGCGCGCGTGGCCGGGCTACGACAGCGCCCGTCCATTCGCCACCTGGATGTACCGGATAGCGCTGAACGTGGCGATCTCCCATGTCCGCGGCCGCACGCGCGCGCCGTCGTCCGAGGCATGGCACGAGGACCACCACGACCTCGCCGACCCGCATGCGCACGACCACGAAGCGCGCGAGCAGGTCGATCTGTTGCACCGCTTCATCCAGGCGCAACCTCCGCTCGACCGCGCCCTGCTGCTGCTCTACCTGGAAGACCGCAGCCATCGCGAGATGGCCGACGTGCTGGGCCTGAGCGAAACCAACGTGGCGACCAAGATCAGCCGGCTGAAGCAGCGGCTGCGCAACGAACTCTGAACCGATGACACCACACGGAAACGACCATGGAACCCGATGACCTGAAACTCGCGTGGCAGACCCTGTCGCGCCGCCTGGAACGACACGACGCGCTGCAAACCCACCTGTTGCTGGAGCAGCGTAAGCAGAAGGCGTTGTCCAGCCTGCGCCCGCTGTTGTGGGGCCAGGTGGTGCAGATGCTGTTCGGCATCCCCTTCATCCTGCTGGCCGCCTTGCTGTGGATCCGGGGCGGGCAGTCGGCCGACGGCCTGCCGTGGACGGTTCTGGCATCCGGCGTGGTGGTGCAGCTCTACGGCATCGCGACGGTCGCGATGGCGGGCGAGACCCTGCGCCGCATGCGCGAGGTGGATTGCGCGCAACCGATCATCGAAATCCAGACGCGCTTGGCCCGTTTGCGCCGCACCTACATCGTCAACGGCATGCTGACCGGGCTGCCGTGGTGGTTCATGTGGGTGCCGGTGCTGGTGGTGCTGGTGGGCCTGGGTGGCAGCGACCTGTATGCGCGGGCGCCGGGCGTGGTCTGGATCGGCCTGGGCGTAGGTGCTGCCGGCCTGGCGGCGACCTTCTGGTTCCATCGCTGGTCACGTGACCCGGCCCGTCCCCGGCTGGCCAAGGCCATGGAGGACAGCGTGACCGGCGGCAGCCTGCGGCGCGCACGCGCGCAGATCGAGGAGATCGCGCGCTTCGAGGCCGAGTGAGCGGGCCGTGGCTTACACTGCCGTGCATGCCACGCATCGACTTCGACCTTGACCCGCCCCACGACTATGTGGAACTCAATCAGCTGCTGAAGCTGGCCGGCATCGCCGACAGCGGCGGCCAGGGCAAAGCCATCGTGGCCAGCGGCGAGGTGACGGTGGATGGCGAGGCGGAACTGCGCAAGACTGCAAAGATCCGCGCGGGTCAGGTCGTCCGCATCGGCGATACCGAGATCCGGGTGCAGGTCGCCGAACGCTGAGGCCTCCGCACAACGCGGCACCCCGCTCCACCTGCGTAAAGCCTCGCTCTACTCATACAAACACTGAGCGTTGAGTCATTTTGGCTGGCGCGTGAGGGGAAAAGCGTCGCGCGAGTCGCTCAGGGTGCGGTGCCGGCTTCCGGCCGAGGGCTGGCGGACGTGTCGCCCGGCGCATCGGGAGCCGCTTCCACATCCGCCATGCGGTCGAACTCCGACAGCGGACTGTCGGCCGGGCACTTCGCGTCGGGAAACTGGAAACGCTCACGCAGCGCCAGGCCGCAGGCCTGCATCTCGTCCAGCCCGGTACCGGCGGTCTTGCACTCGCTGTCGAAGCTGCGCATGAAGGCATCGCGGCGCAGCACGAAATCCTCGCCGCAGCGTCGCATCAGCTGCAGGCGGTCCAAGTCGTCCTGGGCGGCATTGGTGCCATCCAGCCCGAACTCCTGCAACTCGTCCTTGTCGAGCAGGCGCAACCGGCGGTTCGGCACCGTCATCATCAGATCGGCCACGGTCACGGCCACGCCGTTGCGCGACAGGTAGTCCTTCACCCGGTCGTAGACACCGCGCAGTTCTTCGTTCAACTCGCTGCGCGTGGTGGCGGTGGAACTCATGCGGATGATGCGGTGCACGCCCACCTTGCCGGAGATCATCCGGTTGTCGCCAGCGCCCAGCACGAACACGCACGCGCTATGGCAGGCAGAACCTTCGCGAACCCAGATCGTCCAGCCGCCGCCGCCGATGGCGTCGCCCGCCCTGATCGCGTCCTCCACCTGGCCACCGGCCGAATCCAGATCGAGGATGCGCTTGTGGATGGCCATGCGCTCGGCAATGTCGGCCACCCGGGCAACCAGGTCGGTGAAATCCGCCGCGATCTTGCCCTGGTAGCGCAGGCGCAGCACGCCGCCCTTCTGGCATGGCGACAACGCATCGACCACGCTGAAGAACGCCAGCGACTCCAGCGGCTCGCCGTCGCCTTCTTCGCTGTTGTAGTCGGCACGGCAACTGACCCAGGCCTTGCCCGACTCGACTTTCGCCAGCGGCCAGTCGGTAGGCAGGCCTTCGCGGGAGCCACTCTCGGCAGGTGCGCCACGCGCAGGCGACATGGGGCCGGTGGACACCGCACCATCGCCACGTTCGGCCTGCTGCGAGGTTGTTTCAGGGGTGGGAGCCGCGTCGGTGGCCGGTGCCTGCGCCATCGCGTCGGGCGCGCCACCGTCCGGCTCGCCCGCACCACATCCGGCCAGCAGGAGGCTGGCGGCGAGCAGCATCAGCAGGGGAAGGTGCAGGTTGCGGGACAACATCCGGTCGATCAGGGCACGACGCCAGGTTCCGAAGGCGCTGGCATGGGTGAGGGTCCGTCTAGTCTAGTGTCAAACCCGTTGCGTGGGCCCACCGCGGGATGAACCCGCCTCCCGCGGAGACGTTACAGCAAGGCCCAGAGCAGCTGCAGCAGACCCCACAGCGAGATGGCCCAGACGAGGGTGCGAAGGTATGGGACGCCCGCCGCGTACAGCGGCACGTAGGCGAGACGGGCCCAGAAATAACACTGCGCGCCAAGCGCGGTACCGGCATCGCCCCGATCGAGCACGACCACCGCCAGCGCGGCGGCGGCGAAGAACGGGAAGGTCTCCAGGAAATTGCGCAATCCCCGGTCCACCCGCGCAGCCACGCCCTCCAGCGGCGGCAACACGGCATCGCGCGCGCCGACATTCCACTTCAATCCACGCTGCCGGGTGGTCAATGCAGCGCCCAGCAGCACATGCGCCAGTCCCAGTGCGATGGACCAGGCGAGCATCTTCAGTTCGATCGGCATGGTGGGCGTCCTCGCGCAAGGTGACGCCCACTCTAGCGCAGCCCCGCGGGCCTGCACTCTCCCTCGACGAGGTTACGCAGGCGCGCGGAGGTGTCTTCCGGTTACATCGATGACGTGGCGCGCGCGGCCACTGCGCAGTCGTCCAGCAGCGGCTTGCCCTGATCGCTCAGCACGACGTCGTTGGTGGCGAACGCGTGAAAGCGGCATCTGCGCACGCCGGTGCAATCGGGGCGCGGATCGGGATGGGAACGTGCGCGTACCGCCACCATCACCCCGGATTACCTCCCATGCCGGACACTCCCCACGACATCGACCTGCAACGTCGACAGCTGATGCTGGCGGGCGCGGCGATCACCGGTGCCGCCTTCCTGCCGCTGGCCGCATGCAGCCGCACCGACGCGCCCGCCTCCACCGCATCGGCGCTCCCTCCCCC
>NZ_CAMPJD010000009.1 GCF_946886695.1 uncultured Pseudoxanthomonas sp.
CGTGGTGATCGACGCAAGAGCAAGATGGGTCCCAGCTTTCGCTGGGACGACGGAGGGGGAGTGCTGGCGCATGATCCGCCAGACCCGTCATTCCAGCGAACGCTGGAATCCATTGACTGTGAGTGCCGTGGTGATCGACGCAAGAGCAAGATGGGTCCCAGCTTTCGCTGGGACGACGGAGAGGCAGCTCAGCGCAACGACTTCCGCCGCTTCTCATCCATCCATTTGTCCGCCTGCGCCGGGGTATAGGCGCGCATCCACGCGACCATCGCATCGATATCGTCGCCATGCCAGAGGTCGTTGCGCTGCTCAGGGTGCAGGAAGCGCTCTTCAACCATGCGATCGATCATGCCCATCAGCGGCGTGTAGAAGCCTTCCACGTCGAGGAACGCGCAGGGCTTGTCGCCGATGCCGAGCTGGCGCCAGGTCAACATCTCGAACATCTCGTCCAGCGTGCCGAACCCACCGGGCAGGGCGACGAAACCATCCGACAGATCGAACATGCGCTTCTTGCGTTCGTGCATGTTGGCGACCACTTCCAGCCGGGTGACGCCCTTGTGCGCGACTTCCCAGCCCACCAACTGTTCGGGAATCACGCCGATGACTTCACCGCCAGCAGCGAGCACGGCATCGGCCACGATGCCCATCAGGCCGACGTTGCCGCCGCCGTAGACGAGTTGCATGCCCTCCTTCGCGATGCGGTCGCCCAGGGCGATGGCGCGTTCGGTGTAGACGGGCTTGTTGCCCGCATTGGAGCCGCAGTAAACGCAGAGGGAACGCATGGGTCAGTCTTCCTTCAAGGGCGAGGGGACGGCGGACGCGGCGTCGACGCGGCCGCAGTCCACGCTTTCGATGGTGCCGCCGCTGTAACGCAACGCGGACGTGCGGCGGATGCCCTGTGCATCGGTGGTCTGCCAGAAGTCGATCGCGAAGCTGCCTGCGGGTGGATCACCGGCCGGGCCGGCGGCGCTGTGGCCACTGAGCGTACTGTCAGGTGGGCGTCGCATGATCGCCAGCGCGTCGCGAAGGTTCATGCCCACGTTCACCAGCGCGCATCTTGTGTGCGGATCATCGTGCCCGTCGGATGATGTCATGGTGGCGGGCGATGTCGTCAGCGGAATCAGGAGCAGCAAGGAGAGCATGGTTTTCCGTCGGCGGTGGAATCCCGGAAGCAGAACGGCCCGGAAGACCGGGCCGTTCGTGCGAGAGGCCTGAATCAGTTGGCCTTGTGGATCGCGCGCTTGTCCACCGCCATGGCTGCATCGTGGATCGCTTCGGACAGGGTGGGGTGTGCGTGGCAGATGCGGGCCAGGTCGTCGGCGGAGCCGTTGAACTCCATCGTGATGACGCCTTCGTGCACCAGCTCGGACACGCCCACGCCGACCAGGTGCAGGCCGAGGATGCGGTCGGTCTCGGCATGCGCGAGCACCTTCACGAAGCCGGCCGGCTCGCCCATGGCGACGGCGCGTGCGATCGCCGCGAACGGGAAGCTGCCCGCCTTGTACGGGATGCCTTCGTCCTTGAGCTGCTTCTCGGTCTTGCCGACCCAGGCGATTTCCGGCTCGGTGTAGATGACCCACGGCACGGTGTCGAGATTGACGTGGCCGGGCAGGCCGGCGATCAGTTCGGCCACCGCGATGCCTTCCTCGAAGCCCTTGTGCGCCAGCATGGGACCACGCACGCAGTCGCCCACGGCCCACACGCCATCCACGCCGGTGTGGCAGTGGTCGTCCACTTCGATCTGGCCGCGCTCGTTGAGCTTCACGCCGGTACCGTCGGCCAGCAGGCCCTTGCTGGCCGCCTTGCGACCCACCGCGACCAGCAGCTTGTCGACCGTCAGGGTCTTCTCGCCTTCGGCATCGGCGTAGGTGACCACGACTTCCTTCTTCTTGCCCTTGCCGGTGACTTCCGTCTTGCTGACCTTGGCGCCCAAGCGGATGTCGAGGCCCTGCTTCTTGAATTCCTTGGCGGCGGTCTTGGCCACTTCCGCGTCGGCGGCGGCCAGGAAGTCGGGCAGCGCTTCAAGGATCACGACCTCGGCGCCCAGGCGCTTCCACACGCTGCCCAGTTCCAGGCCGATGACGCCGGCGCCGATCACGGCCAGGCGCTTCGGTACTTCGGTGAAATCCAGCGCGCCCACGTTGTCGACGATGGTCTCGTTGTCGAACTTGGCGAACGGCAGTTCGATGGAATCCGAACCGGCGGCGATGATGACGTTGGTGCCCTTGAGCTCGACTTCGCTGCCGTCGTGCTGCTTGACCTTGACGACGTTGCCGGGCTGCAGCTGGCCGAAGCCGTAGTACGGGGTGATCTTGTTCGCCTTGAACAGCATCGCGATGCCGCCGGTGAACTGCTTCACGATCTTGTCCTTGCGGCCGATCATCTGGCCGACGTCCATCTTCGCGTCCTTGAAGCTGATGCCGTGGTCGCCGAACAGGTGGCCCATGTTCCAGAACTGGCGCGAGGAATCCAGCAGCGCCTTGGACGGCACGCAGCCCACGCGCAGGCAGGTGCCACCCAGCGCCGGCTTGCCGTCCTTGCCCAGCGCGGCGTCGATGCACGCGACCTTCATGCCCAGCTGCGCGGCACGGATGGCGGCGTGATAGCCGGCCGGGCCGGCACCGATGACGACGACGTCGAATTGTTCTGCCATTTCTGTGTCCTTTGCCTTTTCCCTTCTCCCCTCGGGAGAAGGTGCCCGAAGGGCGGATGAGGGGCGATGGAGTGGGAGACTCCAAATCAGAGGTGGGGCTGCCGCGTTCTATCGCGAGGCCAGAGGGTGTGACTCCGTTGCCCCTCACCCCAACCCCTCTCCCGCAGGGAGAGGGGCTCGGTGCATCACATGCCGAGCAGCATGCGGTGCGGGTTTTCCAGCTGGTTCTTGATGTCCACCAGGAACAGCACCGCGTCCTTGCCGTCGATGATGCGGTGGTCGTAGCTCAGCGCGATGTACATCATCGGCGCGGCGATGACCTGGCCGTTCTCGACGATGGCGCGGTCCTTGATGGCGTGCATGCCCAGGATGGCGCTCTGCGGCGGGTTGACGATGGGCGTGGACATCAGCGAGCCGAAGGTGCCGCCGTTGGTGATGGTGAAGGTGCCACCCTGCAGGTCTTCCAGGCCCAGCTTGCCGTCGCGCGCCTTCTTGGCGTACTCGGCGATGCCCTTCTCGATGTCGCCGAAGCCCATGCGCTCGACATTGCGCAGCACCGGCGTGACCAGGCCCTTCTCGGTGGATACCGCGATGGAGATGTCGGCGTAGCCGTGGTAGATGATGTCGTTGCCATCGACCGAGGCGTTGACGACCGGGTGGCGCTGCAGCGCGTTGGCGGCGGCCTTGGCGAAGAAGCTCATGAAGCCCAGCTTGATGCCGTTGGCCTTCACGAAATCGTCCTGCAGCTCCTTGCGCATCTCCATGACCTTGGCCAGGTTGACCTCGTTGAACGAGGTCAGCATGGCGATGGAGTTCTTGGACTGCATCAGGCGCTCGGCGATGCGCGTGCGGATGCGGGTCATCGGCACGCGTTCTTCCGGACGCGCGCCGCCGCTGACGCCTGCAGTCTTGCCGCTGGCGTAGTTGATGAGGTCTTCCTTGGTCACGGCACCCTTGCGGCCGGTGCCTTCGACGTTGGCCGGATCGATGCCCTGGGTGACCGCGGTGAAGCGCGCGCCCGGCGGCAGGCCGTCGGTGCCGGCGGCGGCCGCGGCCGGCTTGGTGCTGGACGGCGCGGCCGCATCGGCCTTGGCGGCCTCGGCCTTCGGCTGCACTTCCTGCGCACCGGCGGCGGGCTTCTTCTCTTCGGCGGCGGGTGCGGCGGCGGCCACGGCGCCTTCCTCGATGATGGCCAGCAACTGCTGGCTGGTCACCGTGTCGCCTTCCTTGAACTTGATTTCCTTCAGCACGCCATCGACGGGCGAGGGCACTTCCAGCACGACCTTGTCGGTTTCCAGGTCCATCAGGTTCTCGTCGCGCTTGACCGCGTCGCCCACCTTCTTGTGCCAGGCGGCGATGGTGGCATCGGAGACGGACTCGGGCAGAACCGGAACTTTGACTTCAGTAGCCATGGGATGGGACGTCCTGGTGGTGTTGTTCTAGGAATGGGGGCTTATTCGGCAACGTTGTCGTTGCCGAGCTTGTTGACCAGCGCATCGGCGACGAGCTTCAGCTGCTCCTCGACGTGCTCGGCGAAATGGCCGGCAGCGGGCGAGGGCGAACGCGGGCGGCCCGCGTAGTACAGCGATTGCTTGTCGGACAGACAGGCCTGCAGGTGATGCTTGATCTGGTACCACGCGCCCTGGTTCTGCGGCTCTTCCTGGCACCAGACGAACTCGGTGGCCTTGCCGTAGCGCTTGAGCTCGGCGGCGAGCTGTTCGCGCGGGAACGGGTACAACTGCTCGACGCGCAGGATGGCGACATCGTCCTGGCCGCGCTTCTGCGCATCTTCCAGCAGGTCGTAGTAGACCTTGCCCGAGCACGCGACGATGCGCTTGACCTTCTTGGCGTCGGCGGCGGAGTCGGGGATCAGGTGCTGGAATTCGCCATTGGCCAGTTCGTCCAGCGTGGACACGGCCAGCTTGTGGCGCAGCAGCGACTTCGGCGTCATCACCACCAGCGGCTTGCGCGTGGTCATGCGCATCTGGCGGCGCAGCATGTGGTAGCACTGGGCCGGCGTGGTCGGCACGCAGACCAGCATGTTCTCCAGCGCGCACAGTTGCAGGAAACGCTCAAGGCGCGCGGAGCTGTGTTCGGGGCCCTGGCCTTCGTAGCCGTGCGGCAGCAGCAGGGTCAAGCCGCTGATGCGGCCCCACTTGGCTTCGCCGGCGGCGATGAACTGGTCGATCACCACCTGGGCGCCATTGGCGAAGTCGCCGAACTGCGCTTCCCAGATGCACAGCGTGTTGGGGTCGGTGGTGGAGAAGCCGTACTCGAACGCCATCACCGCTTCCTCGCTGAGCAGCGAGTCGATGATGGTGGCCTGTTCGGGCTGTTCCACCAGCTGGCGCAGCGGCAGGTAGTAGCTGTCGGTCTTCTGGTCGTGGAGGATCGCGTGGCGGTGGAAGAACGTGCCGCGACCGGCGTCCTGGCCGACCAGACGCAGGCCGTTGCCTTCCGCCAGCAGCGTGGCGTAGGCCAGGTTCTCGGCGAAGCCCCAGTCGGCCGGCTGGGCGCCGGCGGCCATCTTCACGCGGTCTTCGTAGATCTTCGCCACGCGCGGATGCAGTGCCACGCCGGCCGGGATGGTGGTGATGATCTTCGCCAGCGAGTCCAGCGACTTGCGCTTGACCCTGGTGTCCACCGGGTCGCTGAGCTTGCCCGACAGGTACTTCGACCAGTCGATCGCCAGCTCGTCGCCCTTCTGCTTGGCCAACTCGGTGGTGTACTCGCCCGAATCCAGCTTGTTGCGGTACTCGTCCACCAGCGCCTTGCCGCCCTCGGTGGGGATGATGCCCGCGCTTTCCAGCTTGGCGGCATACATCTCGCGGGTGGTCGCGTGCTTGCGGATGGTCTGGTACATCACCGGCTGCGTCGCCGCAGGTTCGTCCGCTTCGTTGTGGCCATGGCGGCGGTAGCACACCAGGTCGATCACCACGTCCTTCTTGAACTGCTGGCGGAAGTCGTACGCCATCTGCGCCACGAACACCACGGCTTCCGGATCGTCGCCATTCACATGGAATATGGGGGCGCCGACCATCTTGGCCACGTCCGTGCAGTACATCGTGGAACGGGCGTCTTCCTTGTTGCTGGTGGTGAAGCCGATCTGGTTGTTGATCACGATATGGAGCGTGCCGCCGACGGCGAAGCCGCGCGCCTGCGACATCTGGAACAACTCCATCACCACGCCCTGGCCGGCGAACGCGGCGTCGCCATGCATGATGATCGGCAGCACAGTCTGGCGCGCGGCGTCGGTACGGCGCTCCTGGCGCGAACGCACGCTGCCGGCCACGACCGGATCGACGATTTCCAGGTGCGACGGATTGAACGCCAGCGCAAGGTGCACAGGGCCGCCGGGCGTGGCGATGTCGGCGGAGAAGCCCATGTGGTACTTCACGTCGCCGGCATGGGCCAGGCTGTTGTCGTGTTCGAACTTGCCTTCGAACTCGTCGAACAGCTTGCGCGGGCTCTTGCCCAGGGTATTGACCAGCACGTTGAGGCGGCCGCGGTGGGCCATGCCGACCACGATGTCCTTGACCCCGCCTTCGCCCGCGCTGCGGATCATGGTGTCGAGCAGCGGGATCAGCGCGTCGCCGCCTTCCAGCGAGAAGCGCTTCTGGCCCACATACTTGGTGTGCAGGTAGCGTTCCAGGCCCTCGGCCGCCGTCAGGCGTTCCAGCGTGCGGCGCTTGGCCTCCGCAGACAGGCCGAATTGACCGCCGGCGCTCTCCAGGCGCTGGTACAGCCACTGGCGCTGGTCGACTTCCGGGATATGCATGAACTCGACACCGATGGGGCCGGTGTAGGCCGCCTTCAGGCGGGCCAACAGATCACGCAGCTTCATGCGCGTGTTGCCGCCCACGTTGCCGGTGCTGAACTCGCTGTCGAGGTCGCGCTCGGACAGGTTGTGGAAAGCCAGGTCCAGGTCCGGCGGATTGACCGACGGGGTCAGGCCCAGCGGGTCGAGCTGCGCCCCCAGGTGGCCGCGCGACCGGTATGCCGTGATCAGGCGGCCCACGTTGCGCTCGCGCTCGTCGCCCCCGGCGGCCACGACATGGCCGTTGTTGGCGGCCTGGCGGGCGGCGTCGGTGATCTGCTGGATTACCACTGAATGCGGGACATCCCCCGCCTCGTGGCCCTTGAATCCGTCGAAGTAAGCCTTCCATTTGGGCCCCACGCTGTCCGGGGCGACGAGGTATTGCTCGTACAGGTCTTCGACGTAGGAGGCGTTGCCCCCGTTGAGCTGCGAGGATTGCGCGAACTGCTTCAGGAGATTGTCCACGATGGCGATGGCGTGCTGTGGGTAGTCGAGGGGGCGCTTGCGGCCCATATCGCGCTATGTCTCACGCGCATGGACGAAAACCCGGAAATTATACCCCCATGCCGGGAAGCGGGCGTAACCGGATTGGACTAAAGGCGCAGGCCCCGGGCCGGTGAAGGTTGTCCGGCGCCGTGATGGCGGTACGCGATCAGAGGCCCAGCGCGCGGTACTCCGTCACCGGCCGCGCACGCTCCCACATCTGGGTGAACTCTTCCCGCAGCTGGCGGGCGCGCCCGGCATGCATCAAGCCTGCTTCGCCGTCGAAGCGGTGGCCCAATGGCCGGTGGTAGTAGCCATGGTCGTCGTTGGCAACGAAGGCGGCGGTGTACGGCAGGTCCACCGGGTCCTGCACTTCGCGGAAGGCGAACACGCTGGGGAGGCGCTGCCCAAGGCCGATCAGGGGGGCCAGCATGCGCTGGGGCGTGCCGGCGTCCTGCAGCAGCACCTGGACGTGTGCGCCTGGTTGGCGGGTGGCGAAGCGGCGAAGCGCATCCACGACAGCGGGCGCATCCCACAAGCCCGGGTCCAGCGCGCGACTGCAGATCACCAGTGTCCGTCGGGCCTGCGCGACGACGGCCGTGGTGATGGCCACCGCTTCTGCGCGATGGGCGATGGTGGTCGGCCCGGACAGCGTCCGGCGCATACCCTGGTGCTCGATGCCGGCCTCGAGGAACCGCTCGCCTTCGGGCAGAAAACCATGACGGGCGTAGAAGCCCTCCGCACTCACCTGCGCGTGCAGCGACACGTCAGGCCAGTGGCGGCGGAGGGCTTCGTCCAGCAAGGCGACCAGCATCGCTTCGCCAACGCCCTGGCCGCGCCACGCCGGCAGCACGGCCATGCGGCCGATCCGGTGGTCGGGCGTCAAGCGCGCGGCACCGATGGCGTGCCCCGCGCTGTCGCGCGCGAGCACGTGATGGCAGAGCGGGTCCAGCGCATCGCGTTCCAGATCGCGCGGTACCTGCTGTTCCTGCACGAACACGGCGTCCCGTACCTCGTGCAACGGTACAGAGGTGGCGGCATAGTCGACGGCTTCGACGTGGTAATCCTGCGCGGCCTTCATGCGTCTTCGTCCTGCGGGTCGAGACCATCGTCGTCGAATGCCAGCTGGTAGTGGCCCTGAGCAGCAAGCGCTATCACAGCGTCGCGGCCGGCATCGCTCAACGCGCCGTAAGTCGTGCCATCCAGTCCTTCCAGCGCGGCCAGCAGCTGGGCGTCTTTCACCGGCAGGGCGTAGTCCAGGCCATTGCAGAACAGGCTGGCGCCCTGGCGGCGGCGGCGCCATGCGAAACGCGAGAATGGATGACGCAGCAGGCGTGCGCCCTGCTGCAGGTCCCACTCCATCTCGATGCGGGACGGCGTTTCGGGTGCTGGCATGACATCGCCGGACGCGCGATACGTGGTGATGAAGCGGCCGAACCAGTCGCCCACGAGGTCCGGGTCGTTCATGCGCAGGGCATTCAGCGCCTCGACCACGCGCTCCATCGCCCGGGCATCGATCTCGTTCGGGTCGTGCGGCGCGGTCAGGTCTTCGTCGTGGTAGCGCACGGCGTCGTCGGCATCGGCGATCAGCGTGTCGAGGTAGTCGCCGATCAGTTCCGCCGACGACGGCGCCCGCATGCCCACCGAAAACGTCAGGCAGGCGTTCTCCGCCACGCCGTGGTGGGGAACCAGCGGCGGCAGGTAGAGCATGTCGCCCGGCGCCAGTACCCACTCATGGGTGGGGTCGAACTGGCGAAGCAGCTTGATCGCCACATCGTCCTGGAAGCCGAGGTCGGGCGCGGGCTTCCCCATCGCGACGCTGGCATCGATCATCCAGCGCCTATCGCCCTGCGCCTGCAGCAGGAACACGTCGTAGTGGTCCACGTGCGCGCCGACCGAGCCACCGGTGGCCGCGAAGCTGATCATGATGTCGTCCACGCGCCAGCGCGGCAGGAAGCGGAACTGCTCCAGCAACTGGCGGACATCGGCGTCCCACTTGTCCACGTCCTGCACCAGCAGGGTCCAGTCGTGGTGGGGCAGGCTGGGGAAGTCCTCTTCCTGGAACGGGCCGGTGCGCACGTCCCAGGTACCGGTGGCACGATCCAGGCTGATCAGACGTGCCAGCACGCCTTCCTCGCAGGCGAGGCCGGCAAGATCCTCCGGCTGCACGGGCGTTTCGAAGTCCGGGAAAGCGTTGCGGATCAGCAGTGGCCGCTTGTGCCAGTAATCGCGCAGGAAGCGCTCGACCGGCATGCCGAGCGGATGCGCGTGGGTGGCTTCGATCTCGAACGGAAGCGACGCGGCGCGGGCGGAAGTCTTCTTGGTCATCGGGTGGTATCCGCGCGGGAATGCGTCATACAGGAAAAGGGAGGTCAGCGTCGCCGATGGGGGCACCGGCGGCATTGATGCCGATCAAGGGTGTGATGGGGGCGGGGCCATCGCGGCTTCGTCGGCAAGCCGCTTGTCCAGGCGCTCGGAGGCCTTCTGCGCATAGGCGCGGCAGGCGCTGCGGTCCACCCGTGGCGCGTTCGCCCTCGGCCCGATTCGTGTCCACAGCGCGCTGGCGGACGGATGCGGGGTGACGAGGATGTCGCAGTCCAGCGCGGCAACCCGCGCCAGCGTGCCGCGGAACGCGGCCGTGTAACCGGGGTGCGCTGCGTCGTCGCTGTAGCGGTATACGTCGTCGGAGATCGCGGTCAGGCTGTCGGCGTAAACCATCTGGTGGCAGGCGTCGCCTTCACAGGACCGCCAGGTCCAACTGGTGCCGCCGGGCGTGTGACCGGGCGAAGCGACCGCTTGCAGGGCCAGCGGGCCGATGCGCACCACGCCGTCATCGGCAAGCGTGACGACATGCTCGACCGGGGCGATGGGTTCCGCCACCTCCAATTGCGGGTCCAGGCGGTCCGGCATGCCGCGCTTCAACGTGCCCACGGCGGGTGCGCGGGCATACACGGGCGCGCCGGTGGCGCGCTGCAGCTCGGCCAGGCTGCCGGCATGGTCGTTGTGCTCATGCGAGAACACGATGGCGCGTACGTCCTCCGGCTTGAAGCCGAGTGCGCGGATGTTGGCAAGAATCAGCGGGCCGGCCTGCGGCGTGCCGGCGTCGACCAGGATGTGGCCATCATCGGACGTCACCAGCAATGCGGTGATGCCGCAGGTGCCGACGTACCAGGTGTTGCCGTAGACCTGCAGCGGCGTGGCCGGGTCGTTCCAGCCGGCGTCATCGGCGCAGGTCTTGGCGGCAGGCGTGTCGGAGGCGAGCGCGGCGACCGGAAGCGCGAGGGCAAGCAGACCGCAGAGCAGGGTGGAGCGGAGCATCATGTGGCGATCTCGTCGTAGCCGCGGTTGACGAACTGCAGCAGGCACCAGCCGTGGCCGAAGGAGTCGGCCAGGCGGACGATGCGGCCCCAGTTCGTTTCGCGGATGGGGGATTCCTGCACTAGACCCGCCTGCACGGCGAGGTCGAGGGCGAGTTCAAGGGATTCGACGACCACGTCCAGGTGCACGGGCGTCCAGTGCCGGGTGTAGTCGCGCTGCGCCGCCGTTGCGGCCGGAGAACCGGTTGCGTTGTGCAGCAGGTAGATCGGTGCCTGTGCGCCGAGCAGTTCGACGCCACCTTCACCGAAACGGCGACCGGTGCTGAGTCCGAAGGCGCGGGTGTAGAGCGCTTCCGCCGCAGGCAGGTCGGGAACGTCGATGTTGATCAGTACGTGCATCGCCGCGTCCTCGCGCCCCGAGGTCAGATATTCCGGGCAAGCCGTTCGGCGAGGCCGGTGTAGCTGCCCGGCGTCATGTCGCGCAGGCGCTGCTTGTCCTCGGCCGGCAGATCTAGCGATTCGACGAAAGCGCGCATCGAGTCGGCGGTGATGCCCTGGCCGCGCGTGAGCGCCTTCAACTGCTCGTACGGGTTGGGCAGGCCGTGGCGGCGCATCACGGTCTGCACGGCCTCGGCCAACACTTCCCATGCGGCGTCGAGGTCGGCGTCCAGGCGCTGCGGGTTCACTTCCAGCTTGCCCAGGCCCTTGGCCAGCGAATCCAGTGCCACCTGCGTGTGGCCGAACGCCGTGCCCAGCGCACGCAACACGGTGGAGTCGGTCAGGTCGCGCTGCCAGCGGCTGATCGGCAGCTTGGCGCTGAAATGCTCGAACAGGGCGTTGGCGATGCCGAAATTGCCCTCGGCGTTCTCGAAGTCGATCGGGTTGACCTTGTGCGGCATCGTCGACGAACCGACTTCGCCTTCCTTCAGGCGCTGCTTGAAATAGCCCAGCGAGATGTAGCCCCAGATATCGCGCGCAAGGTCGATCAGGATGGTGTTGGCGCGGCGCGCGGCATCGCCGATCTCGGCGACGTTGTCGTGCGGTTCGATCTGGGTGGTGTACGGATTGAACACCAGGCCGAGGCCTTCGACGAAACGTTGCGCGAACGCTGGCCAGTCGACGTCGGGGTAGCTGGCCACGTGGGCGTTGTAGTTGCCCACCGCACCGTTGATCTTGCCGGTCAGTTCGACGGCTGCAAGCTGGGCGCGCTGGCGCTCGATGCGCGCGACGACATTGGCGATTTCCTTGCCCAGCGTGGTCGGGGACGCCGTCTGGCCGTGCGTGCGCGACAGCATGGGTTGTGCGGCCTGTGCATGGGCCAGCGTGCGCAGGCTGGCGGTGACGCCGTCCAGCGTCGGCAGCAGCACCTCGCGGCGCGCCTGTTCCAGCATCAGGCCGTAGGACAGGTTGTTGATGTCTTCGCTGGTGCAGGCGAAGTGGACGAATTCCAGCGCCGGGGCGAGTTCGGCGTCGTCCTTCAGCTGCTCCTTGATGAAGTACTCCACCGCCTTCACGTCGTGGTTGGTGGTGCGCTCGATCTCCTTGACGCGGGCGGCATGGGCCACGCTGAAGCCGTCGGCCAGCGCTCGCAGCTTCGCCGTCGCGGCGGCGGAGAAAGCGGGCAGTTCGATGACACCCGGCTCGGCGCCCAGGGCCAGCAGCCACTCGACTTCCACCTTCACGCGGGCACGGATCAGGCCGTACTCGGAGAAGATCGGACGCAGTGCATCGACCTTGCCGGCGTAGCGGCCATCGAGCGGGGAGAGGGCGAGCAGGGACGAATCCGACATGGGCGCGGGGAGGGGGCTGAAAGGGAGCGTTCCATTTTACCCCGGGAAAGCGGCGATCCGGCCTGGCGTATCCTGTGGCCCCGCCAGCCGCCGGCTTCCTTGCCGTCGCGCAAGCCGTGAATCCCTTCAGGAGACGGTGATGACCAGCAAGAAGACCGCGGGCAAGCCCCGCGCCGCACGTACCCGCATCGAGCACGACAGCATGGGTGAGCTGCAGGTGCCCATTGATGCCTTGTGGGGTGCGCAGACCCAGCGAGCCGTGCAGAACTTCCCGATTTCCGGGCGGCCGATGCCGCGCGGCTTCATCCGTGCGCTCGGGCTGGTGAAGGGCGCCGCAGCCGACGTCAATGCCGGTCTGGGCCTGCTGCCCAAAGGCGTCGCCAAGGCCGTGCAGTCCGCCGCCGCGGAAGTGGCGTCCGGCAGGCATGACGCGCACTTCCCGATCGACGTCTACCAGACCGGATCGGGCACCTCGTCCAACATGAACGCCAACGAGGTGATCGCCACGCTGGCGACGCGCGCAGGCAAGGCGGCGGTGCACCCGAACGACCACGTCAACCTGGGGCAGAGCTCCAACGACGTCATCCCGACCGCCTTGCGCGTCGCGGCGCAACTGGCGGTGATGGAGGACCTGCTGCCGGCCATCAGGCACCTGCGCAAGACCATCGATGCGCGTGGTAAGGCGTTGGCGAAAGTGGTCAAGACCGGCCGCACCCACTTGATGGACGCGATGCCGCTGACGTTCGGCCAGGAATTCGCCGCGTGGTCGGCACAGCTGTCGTCCGCGCAGGCGCGCATCGAGGACGCGCTCAAGCGCCTGCGTCGCCTGCCGCTGGGCGGTACGGCGATCGGTACCGGCATCAATGCCGATCCGCGCTTCGGTACGCGTGTCGCAAAGGTGTTGTCCACGATGACCGGCACGCGCTTCGAGAGCGCGGAGAACAAGTTCGAAGGGCTCGCCGCGCAGGATGATGCGGTCGAGCTGTCGGGCCAGCTCAGCGTGCTGGCCGTCGCGCTGACCAAGATCGCGAACGACCTGCGCTGGATGAACTCCGGCCCGCTCGCGGGCCTGGGTGAAGTGGAACTTCCGGCACTGCAGCCGGGCAGTTCGATCATGCCGGGCAAGGTCAATCCCGTGATACCGGAAGCCACGGTGATGGTATGCGCGCAGGTGATGGGCTACCACACAGCGATCACGGTTGCCGGACAGACCGGCAATTTCCAGCTCAACGTCACCCTGCCGCTGATCGCGAGCAACCTGCTGGACGGCATCCAGCTGCTGTCGAACGTGTCGCGCCTGCTGGCCGATGACTGCATTGCCGGACTCAAGGTGCGCGGTGATCGCGTGCAGGAGGCGCTGGACCGCAATCCGATCCTGGTGACGGCATTGAACCCGGTGATCGGTTACGAAAAGGGCGCCGCCATCGCCAAACAGGCCTACAAGCAGAACCGGCCTGTGCTGGACGTGGCGCGTGAAGTGACCGGACTGCCGGAAAAGACCCTCAAGCCGCTGCTGGACCCGGCCGTCCTGGCCAGGGGCGGCATTCACGGCAAGCCAGGAGGCGGCGGCGGTTGAGGGTGTCGCCGCCGATCAGTCGCGCGGCGGCCATTCGCCCGGGATCTTCATTCCCGACAGCATCGCCAGCGCGCCTTCGCACATCTGTTGCTTCTGCTCGGGCGTGCCCGTGTCCAGCCGGCCCAGTCGCTGGGCCAGGGTGCGCTCCCGGTATCCGGTCAGCGTGTCGCCGGGTTCGAATTCGGCCAGTGTCAGCAGGCGCCCGCGCTCGATCTGGTCCTGGTGTGTGTTGACGTAGCGGAAATACGCCGGCGCCGCACGCTGCAGGTAGGTGGCATCGGTGGTGGCGCATTTCTCGATCAGTACCGGCATCGCGAACGTCGCGACGTAGGCGATGTGGTCCTGGAACGCGCGTTCGCGGGCGGGGTCCGGAGCGTCCGCCGCCTGCGCGTTGGACACCGTCATCGCCAATCCAAGCACCATCACGCAGGCGTGTTTCATTGCAGACCTCGTACAGGGGAAGAAGGGAAGAAGCGACGCCGTGCGCGATGCCGCGGCAAGCGGATGGTCAGGGCGAAGGGCCATCGGCCGGCTGTGCAGCGGCTGCATCGGCTTCTGCCGCCGCATTGCCGGTTGCATGTGCGTCGTTGTCCTTGATCGCCTGGCCGACATCCTCGCCGGCCTGATGGCTGTCGTCCTGGCTGGCACGGCATTCCTGGACGTCGTCCAGTTCCATGCCGGCGTAGGGCTGGAACGCGGGCAGTGCCGCGACAAGGTCCTGCTGCGCCTTGTACAGGCCGGGAAGGCGGTCGCAGATCTTCATCGCCTCTGCTTCCACCTTCTTCGCCTCGGCGTCGATCTGCTGCTCGATCTGGTCCGGATTGCCGCTGAAGATGCCTTTCACTGCTGCACCGACGGCCTTGCCCGCCAGCTTGGCGCCTTCCTTGCCCGTCGCGATGCCCGCATCGGCGATGCCGCCGAGTTCACGATGGTAGGCCACGAGCAGCGCGCGCTGGGCATCGGTCACCTCGACCGTCTTGCCGTCGATGATGAAGTCGCCCTTGGCCGAGATCTCCGCCTTCGGGTGACCGGTGGCGTTGAGCTTGAGGTTCTGGCCCCACAAGGCGCCGGATACTTCGGCGCTGTCGCCCGGCTGCGGGCCCCGGGAACACGCGGCCAGCAACAGGAAGGAGAGTGCCGACGCGATCGGAATGATGCGGTTCATGTCGTTCCTTGGAAGTCAGTGATGCTTGGGAATGTCGAGCGCGCCCTTGACGCCTTCGTGATCAACGTCGCCACTGCCGACGGAGCGGACGGTCAGGCCACCGCTGACGTTGCGGACCTCCACGCCACCGGAGCCAACCGAGCCGACCACCACGTCACCGGTGATGTCGCGCAGATCCGCGCCGCCGGAGCCGATCGAGCCGATCTCGACGTCACCGCTGCCCGCCAGGCTGAAGCCGCCCGATCCGATGCTGCCGACATGGGTCGGGCCACGCACCTTGTGCGCCTCCACATCGCCTGAACCGATCGACACAACTTTCAGGCTGCCGGCACCCTGGATATCGATATCGCCCGAGCCCACCGAGGTGGCGGCGAGTCCGCTGATGTTGCGGCCCACGGCGTGGCCGGAGCCGACATCGGCACTGAACACCGGCGCGCCCGTGACGTCGGCTTCGCCCGAGCCGACCTTTACCTGCACGGGCAGGTGGTCGGGCAGGGTCGCGGTCAGGTTCATGTAGGCGTAGTTGCTGCCGAACGAAAGACCGCTGAAGCTGCCTTTCTGGTACATCCGCACGATCAGCTTGTCGCCGGCACGCCGCTGTTCGATCTTCAGGCGAGCGAGCCGGTCGGCGTGACTGCTGCAGGCCCTGCCATCCATCGCGGCAGGCGCACCGGCGCGCGACTCCACCGTCAGATCGTGCGGGCCGACCTCGAACACCACGGTCTTTGCGTCGCCGATGTCGAGCGTCAGCTGGCGTGGCGCTTCGTGCTTGCAGTACCTGTCCGACGCCAGCGCGGGTGCGGACAGGGAGAGCAGGGCGAGCAGCGGGGAAGCGATAAGGGCGGTACGCATCGGCGGGTCTCCGGAATCAGGTCAGTCATGCGGAAGCTGCCGGCGGCGAGGGGGCGGCGCGCCCGGCGGACTCAAGGGGGGTTACAGCTTGGCAAACTCGCGGCGGACTTCCTTCTCGCAGTCTTCGACATCGTCCGCTTCCAGCGTGGCGTAGGGACGGAATGGCGGCAGGCTGGCGGACAGGCGCTCCTGGCTGTCCAGCAACGCGGGCAGGCTGTGGCAGATCTGCCGCACGCCCGGTTCGATGGTTTCCCTCACGGTCTTTTCCACGCGGCGCTCCAGGCTGCCGGTCATGGCGCCGAACATCAGGCTGAAGATGCCCCGGTCCACCACGTCCAACGCCGCCTGCGCGCTGCGCTCGCCGATGTCGATGCCGGCCTTCGCGATGTCGATCATCTGACCGCGATAAAGCAGCAGTTCCTGCCGCTGGCGGCCGTCGATGGCGACCGGCTTGCCTTCGACAAGGAAGTCGCCAAGAGGCGTTATCTCTGCCTTCGGAAGTGACGGCTCCTTGTCGGCACTGCGTTTGCCGGACGATGCCCCGAAGCGCATGTTATCGCCCAGCTGCAGGTTGCCGGTTTCCAGCTCACGGCGGGCAACGGCGAGTTCTGCCCGCACTTCGTTGCGCGCGCTCGCCAGGTCGGCACTGATCTCGCGGTCGATGCTGCTTTCCTTCGTGTCCGCAGCCTGCGCGGCGAGCGGCAACAGACTCGCCAGCAGCAGGGGCATCAGGGCGCGGTGGATGCGGGTGGAATGCATGTCGGGTCTCCTTCGTATGGGGGATCTGTGCGCGTCATGCGCGAATCCCCTGGGGCTTGCGTGCCGCGCATGATGCGGCCGCCGGCAGAAAACTCAGAAGCTCCAGGTGCCGTCGCCGTTGGCATCGCCGCAGTCATCCACGTCGGACTGGTCCATGCCCGCGTAAGGCTTGAACTCGGGCAGTGCGGCAGCCAGCGCCTGCTGCGCGTTGAGCAGTCCCGGCATGCGTGTGCACAGCTGCGCCACCATGGGCTTGATCTTCGCCTTGGCCTGTTCACCGACCTGCTGGCCGATCTCGTCGCCTGACTGGCCGGCCAGTACGCCCTTCAAGGCCGAGGCCGCAGCATCGATGCCCACGCGGGCACCTTCCATGCCGATGGCCATGCCATCGCCGACCACGCCCAGCAACTCGCCGCGATAGGCAAGCACCAGCGCCTTCTGTTCCGGCGTGGTCGCGACCGCCTTGCCTTCGATCAACAGGTCGCCCGTCGGGGTTATCTCGGCCTTGGGCAGGGATTCGTTTTCGTTGCGGTTGAGCGACAGATTCTCGCGAGCCAGGCGTTCGCGCGCGGTGGCTATTTCCTCGCGGGCCTTCTCCATTTCCTGGCTGGCCTCGCCCAGGCCCTTGGCCACTTCGCCCATCGCTTCAGCGGCGATGCCCGTGGGTGCGTTGTCCTGCTTGTCCTGTGCCGGCTGACAGGCCGCCAGCAGCAGGACGGCGGCGATGGAGGCGCTGCGGACCAGTAGAGCGTTCTTGCGCATGGGATGTCCCTTGTCGTGTCGGATCGAAGCGGGCGGCGGTGGGGGCGCCGCCCCGGGGAGGCTTATTCGCTTTCGCGCCAGCGACGCAGGTAGATCGCACCGACGATCAGAGCGACACCGATCACCGCACCGATCCAAAGATCGGCCGTGGCGAAGGCCTGCCAGCTGCGGGTCAGGTCGATGGCATTGGCCAGTTCGTCCGGCGAGTTGAAGTCGGCATGCGGGTTGGCGGCTCCCCCCGGCAGGGTGGGGAACCAAGCGCCCGGGATGACGCTCGCCAGCCCGCGGTAGACCACGGTGTACCAGATCAGATCGTGGCGGACCTCCAGGCCCGGCAGGATGTCGGTCATGCTGATGATGACGCACGCCAGCACCGGCACCAGCACCGCCCAGAGGAACGGCTTGCTGCGCGACCAGGCCGAGCAGAACATCAGCCAGCCCACCGCCGGCAATGCCCAGAACACGTAGACGGGCAGGGAGGCAAGCACGCCGCCGATGATGCGCAGCGGATGCGAATGGGTGAACACTGCACCGCCCGCGGGCAGGCCGTTGATGGAAATGGTCAGCGCCGAGATAAGCCACATGGCCAAGCCGATCAGAATGCCGACCCCCACCGCCAGCAACGGTGCCAGCACCAGGGCCCACGCCAGCTTTGACAGCACCATGTGCGTATCGGAGATCGGCAAGGACTTCCAGAACAGCACGCTGCGGTCGCGGCGGTCGTCGTACAGCGTGCCCAGGGCGTAGAAGAAGACCACGAAGGCCAGGACCACGCAGGCCAGGATCACGCCGCCCAACAGCATGCCGTCGCCGATGCCACCGACGATCTGGTGGGCTTTTTCCGGCGCCTCCTCGACGCTGAAGCCGCCGCCGTTCATCTGGCCACGTGCGGCGATGCTGCCAATGACGGCCAGGATCAGGTTCAACACCACGAAGATGCCGCCCGTGATCACCGGGGCCCAGAAGAAGCCGCCACGGTTTTCCCAGAACTCGCGCTTCAGCAACCACGTGAACGCGCCGGGCTTGGAGGACTTACCCAATGTCGATGTCACGGCGTTCATGCGTAGGTTCCTTTCATGATGGCGACAAACAGGTCGGCCAGGCCAGGGGTACGGGTTTCGCCGAGGGCGGCGAGATGTCCTTTCGGCACGCCGTCGAACAGCAGCACGGTCTTGCCGAAGGGCAGGGCGCGTTCGTCGATGGGTTTCAGGGCGCGGGCCTGGTCGACCGCCTCGCCGCTGACCAGTACCTCGGTGTACCGCTCGGCCACCTCCTCCATTTGCGACGTCAGCACGATCTTGCCGTCGCGGATGAACATGACGTCGGTGAGGATGTGTTCGATCTCCTCCACCTGGTGGGTGGTGACGATGATCGTCTTCTGCTCGTCGAAGTAGTCTTCCAGCAGGCGCTGGTAGAACTGCTTGCGGTAGAGGATGTCCAGGCCCAGGGTGGGTTCGTCCAGCACCAGCAGCCTGGCGTCGATGGCCATCACCAGCGCCAGGTGCAGCTGCACGATCATGCCCTTGGACATTTCGCGCACGCGCAGGTTGGGCTTGAGCTGGGTGTTGGCGATGAAGCGTTCGCACTTGGCCCGGTCGAAACGCGGGTGGACACCGGCGACGAAGTCGATCGCTTCCTTGACCTTCATCCAGCGCGGCAGCACGGCGACGTCGGCGATGAAACAGACATCCTTCATCAGTTCGTCGCGGTCCTTGCGTGGATCCAGGCCCAGCACCTTCAGCTGACCCTCGAAAGGCGTCAGGCCCAGGATGGCCTTGAGCGCGGTGGTCTTGCCGGCCCCGTTGGGACCGATCAGGCCGATGATCTTGCCCGCTTCGATCTCGAAGCTGGTGTTGTCCAGCGCAAGCTTGTTCCTGTAGGCCTTGCGCAGGCCGTGGGCCGACACCACGGCGTTGGCGATTGCGGCATTCATCACTTGTTCCCCTTGGATTGCAGCAGATCTTCGATGGACAGGCCCAGGCGCTCGATGCGCTCGGCGACGGCGGGCCATTCCTCGGTCAGGAACCGCTCGCGCTCGCTGCCGCGCAGCTTCTTGGCCCCCTCGTCGGTAACGAACATGCCCAGGCCGCGGCGCTTCTCCACCAGGGCTTCATCCGCCAGCTCCTGGTAGGCACGTGAAACGGTGATCGGGTTGAGCTGGTACTCCGCCGCCACCTGGCGGACGGAGGGCAGCGCGTCACCCGGCTTCAGGATGCCGTCCAGCATCATCGCGATCACGCGATCCTTCAGCTGGCGGTAGATGGGAGCGCCGTCGCTCCATTGGATGGATGTCATGGCTCAGCTCCTCGGACGCAGCGATTGGCCAAAGGAGAAATAGGGCATGGCCAGCGATGCCCGGGCGCGGCGCTTGTGCTGCCGGGCTTCGGGCTTGCCGTCATCGCCTGAGATCTCGGGGGCTTCGGATTCCAGCGCGCCCACCAGCGCGACGGACTCCACCTCGGCCGTGCGTGCGCCGGTGACGGCCGCCAGCGCGCCAACTGCCAGCAGCAGGCCGCCGACGGCGAGGCTGGGCAGGGCGTGGGTCAATTTCTGGTTCATGGCATCCCCCCGTGAGTTGGGTGAGTGGTGTTGTATTCAACTATAACACCAAAACACAGGGCGTCAACGGGGTGACCGGGTTTTGTCACCCAACTGAAGGCATACTTGTCATGTTCGTAATAGTGGGGTGATGTCATGAAGCTCAAGTCATTGAAAATGCTGTCATTTCTCGCGCTCGTGAGCGTCTCGACGACCGTGCTGGCAGCGGGTTTGCTGGACGTCGCCTACCGCCCACTGGCCGGCAAGGCACCCGTGAACCTGAAGGAAAAGTATGCGGGTCAGGTACTGCTGGTGGTGAACACTGCCAGCAAATGCGGCTACACGCCGCAGTACGAAGGGCTGGAGGCGCTGCACCAGCGCTACGCCGGACAGGGCTTCGCGGTGCTCGGCTTTCCTTCCAACGACTTCAGGGGCCAGGAGCCGGGCAGCGAGAAGGAGATCCAGGAGTTCTGCACGCTGACCTATGGCGTGAAGTTTCCGATGTTCGAGAAAGTGGCGGTGACGGGCGAGAAAGTGACGCCGCTTTACCGCTCGCTGGCGCAGGCGACGGGTGCCGCGCCTGGCTGGAACTTCCACAAGTACCTGATCAGCCGCGACGGTCGCGTGGTGGCGAACTTCCCCAGCAAGGTCTCGCCTGAAGACCCTGCCGTGGTAGAAGCGATCGAGCGCGAATTGAAGGTCCCGCGCGCCGCGCGTTGATGCAGTGCCTTCGCGGGTGGTTGGCATGCCACAATATGGGTTTGGCGCCGCCATCGTGGCGCAGGTTCCAGGAGCAGAAAGGATGAAGCGGTCGGTCCGCGGCGCAGCCGTGTTGTTGGCAATCTCGTTTTCGATGCTGGGAGGCAGCGTGTCTGCACAGGAAAAAACCGCGCTGGTCACCGAGCGCGACAAGGTGAGCTACGCGATTGGCGTGGATGTGGGCAATTCGCTGCAGCCGGTGGGGCCATTCCTCGATGTGGCCGCGTTCGAGCGCGCGATCATCAACACGTTCGCCGGCAAGCCTGCGCTGATCTCCGAGCAGGAAGCACAGGCGACCGACCAGTTGCTGCGGGTGAACCTCGCCGTGGCCGAAGGCCAGCCAGTCCCCGGCATGCCGCCGGGCAGCACGCCGCCGGCGGTCGACAAGACCAAGGTCGGCCTGTTCCTGGGCACCTATGTGGTGGGCCCCTCGCTGATGCCGTTCAAGGATGAGCTGGACACGGCCGTGCTCGCCCAGGCTGTGCGCACGCTGACCAGCAAGAACGGCACGCCCCTGCTGAGCGTGGAGCAGGCGCAGGCCGAGATGCAGGCCTATATCGCCAAGCGCCAGGCCGGTGCTTCGCAGCGCAATCGCGACGAGGGCGCCAAGTTCCTCTCCGCCAACAAGACCAAGCCCGGTGTGGTCACCACCCCGTCGGGGCTGCAGTACATGGTGCTGCGCCAGGGCAACGGACAGCGGCCGATGTCCACCAGCCGTGTACGGGTGAACTACGAAGGCAAGCTGCTGAACGGCGAGGTCTTCGACAGTTCGTATGCGCGCGGTGAGCCGGCCGAGTTCGGCCTGAACCAGGTCATCGCGGGCTGGACCGAAGGCGTGGCCTTGATGCCCGTGGGCGCCAAGTATCGCTTCTGGATTCCGTCCAACCTGGCCTACGGTCCCAATGGTGCACCCGGCGGCAAGATCGGCCCGGATGCGACGCTGACCTTCGACGTCGAATTGATGGGCGTGCTGCAATAAGTCGCTGGTGTAATCGCGGCTCCCCCGGCAAGGAAGTGCTTTCATGCGCGTTGCGATCTTCGGTACCGGTTACGTCGGGCTGGTGACAGGCACCTGCCTGGCCGAGGTCGGGCATGACGTGGTCTGCATGGACATCGACCCCGCGAAGGTCGATGGCCTCAATCACGGCATCGTCCCCATCTACGAGCCCGGCCTGTCGCCGATGGTGAAGGCCAACCATGCCGCCGGGCGCCTGCGGTTCACCACCGTTGCGGAAGAGGCCATCGCGCACGGCGACGTGGTGTTCATCGCCGTGGGTACCCCTCCCGATGAGGACGGCAGCGCCGACCTGCAGTACGTCCTGGCGGTGGCCCACACCATCGGCCGCAACCTCCAGCAGCCTTGCATCGTGGTCAACAAGTCCACGGTGCCGGTCGGCACCGCCGACAAGGTGAGGGCGGCCATCGACGCCGAACTCGCGGCGCGCGGCGTGGAGATCGCGTTCGATGTCGTCTCCAATCCCGAGTTCCTCAAGGAAGGCGATGCGGTCAACGACTGCATGCGCCCTGACCGCATCGTCATCGGCGCGTCGGATCCGCAGGCCGTGGAGAAACTGCGTCGTCTCTACGCGCCCTTCAATCGCAACCACGAGCGCATCGTCGTCATGGACGTGCGCTCTGCCGAGCTGACCAAATACGCGGCCAACGCGATGCTGGCGACCAAGATCAGCTTCATGAACGAGATCGCGAACATCGCCGAACGCGTCGGTGCCGACGTGGAGCATGTGCGGCAGGGCATCGGTTCCGACCCGCGCATCGGCTGGCATTTCATCTATCCCGGCGCAGGCTATGGCGGTTCCTGCTTTCCCAAGGACGTGCAGGCGCTGGCACGCACCGCGCAGCAGCATGGTTACCAGGCCGAGCTGCTGCAGGCCGTGGAAGCGGTGAACCACCGCCAGAAGGCCCACCTGTTCGAACTGATCCAGCGCCACTATGACTGCGGTGAAGACGAGGGCATCCGTGGCAGGACGTTCGCGGTCTGGGGGCTGTCGTTCAAGCCCAACACCGACGATATGCGCGAAGCCAGCAGCCGCAGGCTGCTCGCGGAGTTGTGGGACGCCGGTGCGAAGGTCCGCGCCTACGACCCGGAGGCCCGCGAGGAAGCCGCCAGGATCTTCGGTGAACGGGACGACCTGGTGCTTTGCGATGATGCGCGCGCCGCCGTCGACGGTGCGGATGCGCTGGTGGTGGTGACCGAGTGGAAGCAGTTCCGCAGCCCGGATTTCGCGCGTCTGCGCGATACGCTCGGCGACGCGGTGATTTTCGACGGCCGCAACCTGTACGAGCCGGGCGAGGTGGAGGCCATGGGCATCGCGTATTACGGCATCGGACGTGGAAGGTCCGCGCATGCAGACTGACCTGCCATTGCTGAGCGACGCGCTTGAAAGCCGCCTGGTGGAGATGGAAACCCGCCTGGCGTTCCAGGAGCATTCGCTTAGCGAACTGAGCGAGGCACTGGCGGATGCGCGCGCGGAGAACCAGCGCACCGCGCTGCTGCTGCGGCACATGGTGGAGGAGCTGGGAAAGGTGCGCACCTCGCTGTTCGAGGATCCTGCCAACGAACCACCGCCGCCGCATTATTGATACGCTTGGGACACAGCAGTCCCCACGAAAGACCGATGACCGATTCACTCCGCGACCAGTTGCTGGGCCTGGGCTTCAAGCCCGCACCGAAGCCCGAGCGCAAACCCGACCGCCGGCCCGATCAGCGGCGCGACGCGCAGAAGCCGACCGGCAAGGGTGCCGCGCACCCGAAACCAGGCCACGGCGGCAAGCCGCGCCCGCCGCAGAGTGGAGGCAAGCCCAGGCCCAAGCGCAGCCAGGAAGACATCGATCTCGCCAAGGCCTACGCCATCCGCGCCCAGCGCGAAAAGGACGAGCGCATCGAAGCCGAGCGTGTGAGGCAGGAGGAAGCACGGCTGCGCCGTGAAGCGAGGGCGAAACTCGATGCGTTCCTACTGGACAAGGGCCTCAATGACGCGGAAGCCGACATCGCACGCCACTTCCCGTATGGCGGCAAGATCAAGCGCATCTACGTCAACGCAGCGCAACTGAAGGCGCTCAATGCGGGCGAACTCGGCGTGGTGCAGCAGAACGGCCGCTACCTGCTGGTCACCGCCGCCGTGCTCGCCGAAGCCGAGGCGATCTTCGCGCCTGCCGTCGCGCTGAAAGTCGATCCGGACGCCCCGGCCGATCAGGATCCCTACGCCGACCCGCAATATCAGGTACCCGACGACCTGGTGTGGTGACCCACGCTGACCGTCGTCCCCGTCTCTGCCTGTTGCCTGGGCTGGATGGCACCGGTCGGCTCTACACGCCTTTGCTGGATGGATTCCGGGGCGCTTACGACGCCGAGGTGCTCGCCTATGACAGCGGGCGCTTCAGCGGGTATGCGGCGCTGGTCGAAACGCTGGGGCCGGCATTGCGGCGGAACACGGATACGGTGCTGATTGCCGAGTCCTTCGCCGGTCCCCTGGCCGTGATGCTTGCCCATCGCAACCCGTGCCATGTCAGGGCCGTGGTGCTGGCGGCGAGTTTCGTCCGCGCACCGCTCCCTTTCAGCCTCGCTTGTGCTGCGGTACTGGATCGATTGCCGGCCATATCGTTGCCCGTGTTCGCACTGGAACGCGTTCTGGCAGGTGGCATGCTGCCGGCGCCCTTGCGAAGGGAGTTGAATGCCGTCCTTGAGGCAATCCCGATCGAGGTGTTGCGCCAACGCGCGCTGGCGGCGCTGTGCGTGGACGTCCGTCGTCAAGTCGCCGCGCTGGATCTTCCGCTGCTCCATCTGCAGGCCGGCCGGGACAGGCTGGTAGCAGCAAGGGCAGGTGACGAGATCGTTCGTCTGGCACGCAATGCGCAGCAGGTCGTCATCGACGCGCCGCACTTCCTGTTCCAGTTGGCACCGGTGGCGGCGGCAGACGAGATCGGGCGATTCCTGAAGAGAGTGTGCATCCTGGAGGGTGCACGCCACGACTCTTAGGCCGAGGTGAATCGATCAGGCGTCGCCCAACTACGCTGGAGACGTTCCGGGCCGGATCAGCCAGTTCCAGACGATGAAAGCGGCGATCAGCGCGATCACCGACGATGCAAGGAATGCGGTCTCGCCCCCGAACCGCCACAGCTGGCCCGCCAGCAACGCGCCCATCACGCCGCCCACGCCGGACGACAGACCGTAGAACACGCCCTGGCCGTGTCCATTCATGCGGCCCGGGAAGAAGCGCACCAGCAACTGCATGGCGGCCGCGAAGAAGGCGCCGAAGTTGAGCGCATGCGTCAGCTGCGCCAGCACCATGACCGGCGTGTTGTCGGGGAACAGGGCCGTGACCAGCCAGCGCACCGACGCACTGAGCAGCGCGACCATGAGGACGCGACTGGCATCCCAGCGTCGGAAGATGCGGCTGGCCAAGAAGAACACGCCGATCTCGGCCAGCACGCCGACCGTCCACAGCACGCCCTGTGTCGCGGTCGTGTAGCCGTGTTCGGAAAGGTAGATCGAGAAGAACGTGTAGAACGGGCCGAACGAGATCTGGGTGAGGAAGGCTGCCACGAAGAAGGCCATCACCTCCGGCCTTCGCAATCGCGCGCGGAAGCCGTCCTGTGGATCGACCGGATGGTGCTCCGGCTCGCGCGCGTAGCGGTTCAACAAGGCGGATGCGAGGACGGCTGCCAGCACCGGCAGCATCAACCACGGCAATGCACCCACGCCCAGCCGGCGTGCGTCGATCAGCCAGCCGAACAGCGATACCACCAGGATGAAACCGATCGAGCCCCAGACGCGGATCAGGCCATAGCGATCGCTGCGCACACCGAGGTGCGACATGGTGATCGATTCGAACTGCGGCATCACGGCGTTGTAGGCGAAGCAGAAGCCCAGCATCACCGTGAACAAGCCTGCGTGTTCCAGCGGCAGCAGGAACAAGGCGAAGCAGCCCAACGCCAGCGAGCAGCCCAGGTGCAGCCAGCGGATCGGATTCGGCGAGCGCGCGGCCAGCGTGGTCCACAGGCTGGGCGAGACGATACGCGTGGCGTACCACAGGCTCATCAGCACACTGATGGCGGCCACGCTGAGGCCGCGCGATTCCAGGTACAGGCTCCAGTAGGGCGTGAAAGCGCCCAGTACCGCGTAGTACGAAAAGTAGAAGCTCGACAGGCGGACCGCGGGATACGGGGTCGTCGGGATGGCATCCCTCATGTCGCTGCTCCATGCGCAGCGACGGGTGACGTCCGGCCTTCGGCAGCGGGCGAGGGTGGCATGAGGGACGCAGGCACGGGCGGGATACACATTCTAGAGGAGCGCGCATTGCGCTCCGCTCTCCCGGGCCTCTCGACAGGGGGTGGGCTCGCCGCTGCGCGCGATGGTGCTTATTCCGGGTCGTAGTCCAGGTTGGACGCCAGCCATCTTTCCACCTGCGCCAGCTCCACGCCCTTGCGTTTCGCGTAGTCGGCCGCCTGCTCCTTCGACACCCGGCCTACGACGAAGTACTGGCTCTGCGGGTGGCTGAAGTAGTAGCCGGACACTGCCGCCGTGGGCAGCATCGCGAAACTCTCCGTCAGCGACATGCCTGCATTGCCAGGCGCGTCCAGCAGGCGGAACAGGGTGGCTTTCTCGCTATGTTCCGGGCAGGCGGGATAACCCGGTGCCGGACGGATCCCACGGTACTGCTCGGCGATCAAGGCCTCGTTGCCCAGTGCTTCGTCGGACGCGAACCCCCAGAACTCCTTGCGCACGCGCTGGTGCAGCCGCTCGGCGAGGGCTTCGGCAAGCCGGTCGGCGAGGGCTTTCAGCAGGATGGCGTTGTAGTCGTCGTGGTCGGCCTCGAAGCGGGCGACATGTTCATCGATGCCGATGCCGGCGGTGACGGCAAAGGCGCCGATCCAGTCCTGCCTGCCGGAATCCTTCGGTGCGATGAAGTCCGCCAGGCAGAAGTCCGGACGCTCGGCAGGCTTGTCCACTTGCTGGCGCAGGAAGCACAGGCGTTCGGTGCGCCCTTCGTGCTGGAGTTCGACGTCATCGCCGACGCTGTTGGCCGGCCACAGGCCGAATACCGCTTTCGCCGTCAACCATTTCTCGGCAACGATGCGCCCCAGCATTGTCCGCGCGTCCTGGTATAGCTCACTGGCCTGCGAGCCCACCACGTCGTCGGTCAGGATGGCGGGATACTTGCCCGCCAGCTCCCATGCCTGGAAGAAAGGCGTCCAATCGATGAGCTCGACCAGTTCCGCCAGCGGGTAGTCGTGGAAGACATGCACGCCAGGCTGGTTGGGCGCAGGCGGAGAATAGTCGTCCCAACCACCGTTGAACTTCTGGCCTCGCGCCTTCTCCAGCGAGACCAGTCGTTTCGCATCGCCACGGTTGCGGTGGCGTTCGCGGATCTCCGCATAGTCGGCATCGTTGGCGGCTACGAACGCCGCGCGCATGTCGCGCGAGATCAGCGATTGCGCCACACCCACTGCACGCGAGGCATCCTTCACCCACACGGTGGGCGCATCGTAGTGCGGATCGATCTTCAGCGCGGTGTGCGCGCGGGAGGTGGTCGCGCCCCCGATCAGCAGGGGCATGGAGAAGCCTTGCCGTTGCATCTCGCGCGCCACGTGGGTCATTTCCTCCAGCGACGGCGTGATCAGGCCGGACAGGCCGATCAGGTCGGCGTTCTCGGACTTCGCGATGTCCAGGATCTTCTGCGTGGGCACCATCACGCCCAGGTCCACCACGTCGAAGTTGTTGCAGGCTAGTACCACGCCGACGATGTTCTTGCCGATGTCGTGCACGTCGCCCTTCACCGTGGCCATGACGATCTTGCCGTTCGACTTGCCCACGTCGCCCGTGCGCAGCTTCTCGGCCTCAATGTACGGAAGCAGGTAGGCGACGGCCTTCTTCATCACGCGGGCAGACTTCACCACCTGCGGGAGGAACATCTTGCCGGCACCGAACAGGTCGCCAACCACGTTCATGCCGTCCATCAGCGGGCCTTCGATCACGTCCAGCGGCCGTGTCGCCTGCGCACGGGCCTCCTCGGTGTCCTGGTCGACGAAGGCGTCGATGCCGTGCACCAGCGCGTGCGCCAGGCGTTCCCGTACCGGCTTCTCGCGCCAGGCCAGGTTCTCCACCGGCGCTTCGCCTTTCCTGCCCTTGTAGCGCTCGGCGATCTCCAGCAGCCGTTCGGTCGAATCCTTGCGGCGGTTGAGGATCACGTCCTCCACCCGCTCGCGCAGTTCGGCATCGAGGTCGTCGTACACGGGCAGGCCGCCCGCATTGACGATACCCATGTCCATGCCGGCCTGGATGGCGTGGTACAAGAACACCGAGTGGATCGCGGCACGCACGGGCTCGTTGCCGCGGAACGAGAACGAGACGTTCGACACGCCGCCCGAGACATGGCAATGCGGCAGCGTCTGCTTGATGATCCGGGTGGCTTCGATGAAGTCGACGGCGTAGTTGTCGTGTTCCTCGATGCCGGTGGCGACCGCGAAGATGTTGGGGTCGAAGATGATGTCTTCGGGCGGGAAGCCGACTTCCTCGGTCAGGATCCGGTAGGCACGGGTGCAGATTTCCACCTTGCGCGCACAGGTGTCGGCCTGGCCGGTTTCGTCGAAGGCCATCACCACCGCGGCCGCGCCGTAGCGCAGCACCTTGCGGGCATGCTCGACAAAGGCTTCCTCGCCTTCCTTCAGCGAGATCGAATTGACCACGCTCTTGCCCTGGAGGCACTTCAGGCCCGCTTCGATGACGCTCCACTTGGACGAATCGACCATCACCGGAATGCGGGCGATGTCGGGCTCGGACATGATCAGGTTGAGGAAGCGTGCCATCGCCTTCTCGGAATCGATCAGGCCTTCGTCCATGTTGACGTCGAGGATCTGGGCTCCGCTGGCGACCTGCTGGCGCGCGACCTCGACCGCTTCCTCGTAGCGCTCTTCCTTGATCAGCTTGCGGAACTGGGCGCTGCCGGTGACGTTGGTGCGCTCGCCCACGTTGACGAACAACAGGTCCGGGGTGATGACCAGCGGTTCAAGGCCGGACAGGCGGGTGTGGCGGACGCGGGTACTCACGCGGCGGCCTCCAGCAGGGCAGGCAGGCGACGGGGCGCAACGCCCGCGACGGCGTCGGCGATGGCCCGGATGTGTGCCGGCGTGGTGCCACAGCAGCCGCCGACGAGATTGAGCAGGCCGGACTGTGCGAACTCCTTCAACGTGGCCGCCATTTCCTCCGGTGTCTCGTCGTACTCGCCGAACGCATTCGGCAAACCGGCGTTGGGGTGCGCGCTGACATACGCGTCGGCGACGGTCGACAGGGTTTCGACGTGTTCGCGCAGGTCTTTCGCGCCCAGTGCGCAGTTGAGCCCGACAGAGAGCGGACGGCCATGCGCGACCGAGGCGTAGAAAGCTTCCGCAGTCTGTCCGGACAGCGTACGGCCCGAGGCGTCGGTAATGGTGCCCGAGATCATCACCGGCAGGCGCCCGCCACGCGTGTCGAACACTTCCTCGATGGCGTACAGGGCGGCTTTCGCATTGAGGGTGTCGAAGATGGTTTCCACCATCAGGGTATCGGCGCCGCCATCGATCAGGCCTTCGATGGCTTCGCGATAGGTCCCGCGCAGCTCGTCGAAGCTGGTGTTGCGGTAGCCGGGATCGTTCACGTCCGGGCTTATCGAAGCGGTGCGGCTGGTCGGTCCCAGCACGCCGATGACGAAGCGGGGTTTGTCCGGCGTGGTTGCCTCGATAGCGTCGCAGCACTGGCGCGCGACGTGCGCCCCCGCCTTGTTCAACTCGTAGACCAGGTGCTCGAGGTGGTAATCGGCCTGGCTGATCGAGGTGGCGTTGAAGGTGTTGGTTTCGATCAGGTCGGCGCCTGCCTCGAGGTAGGCCGTGTGCACGCCGGCGATCACCTCGGGTTTGCTCAGCAACAGCAGGTCGTTGTTGCCCTTGAGGTCGTGGCCGCAGCCGGCGCCATGTTCATGCGCGTGCTGCGTGTCGCAGCCCTCGGCGAAACGCTCGCCGCGGTAGTCCGCTTCCTGCAGGCCGTGGCGCTGGATCATGGTGCCCATGGCGCCGTCGATGATGAGGATGCGTTCTTGCAGCGCCTTCGACAGTAAGCCGGCACGGGTGGGGTTCAACCAGGGAAGGGTCTTCATGACTTCACTGCGGTCAGCGACAGGACTTCAAAATGGGGCGGGCGACGCTCGCGGGTGACGGTTTCGGCGTTGGCGATGTCCAGCCCCGCCTTCTCGGCGAACCTGCGCAGTTCTTTTTCGGTGAAGCCCAGATTGACGTGGCCATAGGCCTCTACGACCGACTTGTGTTCGTGCTTGCCCAGGCTGCTGAGCAGCAGGCGGCCGCCGCGGCGCAGGACGCGGGCCGCTTCGGCGACGGCCTGGGCTGGCTTGGCGGAATAGGTGAGTGCATGCATCAGCACGACCAGGTCGAAACTGCCGTCCTTGAACGGCAGTGCATGCATGTCGCCCTCGCGCACTTCCACGTTCGGGAAGCGGCGCAGGCGCTCTCCGGCGGCCGCCACCACGCGCGTACTCGTGTCGATGCAGACATACCGCTTGGCATGCGGCGAGAGCAGTTCGGCCAGCACGCCGTCGCCCGAGGCGATGTCGAGCACGTCGCCGGTTTCCAGCAGCGGTAGTGCGGTGCGGGCAAGCGCCTCCCAGGTACGGCCGGGGGAGTAATGGCGCTCCATGTCGCCGGCCACGCTGTCGGCCCAGTTCTGGTCGGAGGCGCGGTTGGCGAGCACGCTGGCCACGCGCTCGGCATCCTGGCGCAGCAGCGGATCGTCGCTGCCGTCGCGCAGGCTGCGCCAAAGTTCACGCTGTACCGTGTCCAGGTTGTCTTCGTCGAAACGGTAGTAGGCCGACACGCCCGCGCGACGGTCGCGGACCAGCCCGGCTTCCTTCAGCTTTGCCAGATGGGTGGAGACACGCGGCTGGGCCAACTGGGTGATAGCCGACAACTCGGCGACGGTCAGCTCCTCGCGCGACAGCAGCGCCAGCAGGCGCACACGGGTGGCGTCGGCAAACACTTTCAGCCGGGTCGACCAGGCTTCCAGATCCATAAATATCTTCCTATCGCGATATAGAGATATTCTGCCCCCGCGGCGCCGCCAAGGTCAACCAGCGGCATACGCCCGCGGATGGTCGCGGGTTACAATTGGTATTCAAGTACGTATGCCGAGGGGTACCCGTGGATTTCGCATTCACCGAAGAGCAGTTGATGATCCAGGACGTCGCGCGCCGGATCGCACAGGAAAAGATCGCGCCCAGCGCGGAGCACCACGACAGGACCGGCGAGTTCCCGCTGGACAACATCCGCCTGCTGGGCGAGAACGGCCTGATGGGCATCGAGGTACCGGCCGAATACGGCGGTGCGGGCATGGACCCGATCGCCTACGTGCTGGCGATGATCGAGATCGCCGCCGGCGATGCGGCCCATTCGACCATCATGTCGGTCAACAATTCGCTGTTCTGCAACGGCATCCTGAAGTTCGGTACCGAGGAACAGAAGCAGACCTGCGTGCGCGCCATCGCCGAAGGCCGCGAGATCGGGGCGTTCGCGCTGACCGAGCCGCAGTCGGGCTCCGACGCCACCGCGATGCGTTGCCGTGCCGTGAAGCAGGCCGATGGCAGCTTCGTGATCAATGGCAAGAAGAGCTGGATCACCTCCGGCCCCGTGGCCAAGTACATCGTGCTGTTCGCGATGAGCGAACCCGACAAGGGCGCGCGCGGCATCACGGCCTTCCTGATCGATACCGCCAAGGCAGGTTTCCATCGCGGCAAGACCGAACCCAAACTCGGCATCCGTGCCTCGGCGACGTGCGAAATCGAGTTCACCGACTACGTAGCCTCGGCGGACGATGTTCTGGGCAAGGAAGGCGAGGGCTTCAAGATCGCCATGGGCGTGCTGGATGCCGGTCGCATCGGCATCGCGTCCCAGGCCATCGGCATCGCCCGTGCCGCCTACGAGGCCACCATCGCCTACGTGAAGGAGCGCAAGGCGTTTGGCGCGCCGATCGGCACGTTCCAGATGACCCAGGCCAAGATCGCCGACATGAAGTGCAAGCTGGATGCGGCCACGCTGCTGACCCTGCGTGCGGCGTGGGTGAAGGGCCAGGACCAGCGTTTCAGCAACGAAGCGGCGATCGCCAAGCTGACCGCGTCCGAGGCCGCCATGTGGATCACCCACCAGGCCCTGCAGATCCATGGTGGCATGGGCTACTCCAAGGAAATGCCGATCGAGCGTTACTTCCGCGACGCCAAGATCACCGAGATCTACGAAGGAACCAGCGAGATCCAGCGCCTGGTCATCGCCCGCAACGAGACCGGCCTGCGCTGAATCCAGCGCCTCCGGAAAACGAGCGCCGCCGCAGGGCGGCGTTTTTTTGTCCGCAGATCCGTGAGCGGGGCCACATCGCGACCCCCATCTTTTGTCATGGGACTGTGCGGGGCGGGTTGGGTAAAGTGTCCGAATGCGGGGGTCTGTCCTCCGTATCCTTCCTGGAGACCCCGATGCGCAAAACCCTGATCGCCTGTGCCCTCGCACTTGCCCTGACCGCCTGCGACCGCGCCGCTACGCCGGATACCGGCGCTGCAGGCACCCCTGCCGTCGCCGCGTCCGCCGCCGACATCGCCGCCGAGAGCCAGCGGCTGAACGCATGGTTCGAAACCAAGTACGAGGAACAGTTGAAGTTCAGTCCTATCCAGCTGACCTTCCAGGGTCGCAAGGACCTGTACGACCAGGTCGACGACATGTCCGAGCAGGCCTCGCGCGACCAGGTCGCGTGGCAGAAGGCCAGCGTCGAGGAGATGGAGAAGTCCTTCGACTACGCCAAGCTCGACGACGAGACCAAGTTCTCGTACGACCTGTGGAAACTGCAGTACGAGAACGCGCGCGACGGTCTGCCGTTCATGCAGGACGGCTACGCCTTCGACCAGATGAACGGTGCGCAGGGTTTCTGGCCGACGTTCCTGATCAGCTTCCACAAGGTGGATGAAGAAGCGGATTACACGGCCTACATCGCTCGCCTGAAGGCGACGCAGCGCGCCTTCGGGCAGTTGCTCGATCGCGCGCGCGCCTCCGCCGGGCAGGACATCCGTCCGCCGAAGTTCGCCTACGAGGGCGTGATCGACCAGGCGAAGAAAGTCATCACCGGTGCGCCGTTCTCGGCCGGCAAGGACTCCGCGATCTGGGCCGACGCGCAGGCCAAGGCCGATGCGCTGGTCAAGGCCGGCAAGATCGATGCCGCCCGAGCCACGGCGCTGAAGGATGAAGCGCGCAAGGCGCTGCTGGAGCAGTTCAAGCCCGCGTACGAGGGCGTGATCGAGTGGAGCGAGGAGGAACTGCCGAAGGCAGCGGTCAATGCCACCGGCGTGGGCACCACGCACCCGAACGGCAAGGCGTACTACGAGTACCAGCTGCGCCAGATGACCACCACCGGCATGACGGCCGAGGAGATCCATGCGCTGGGCCTGAAGGAAGTGGAGCGCATCAAGGGCGAGATGTCGGCGCTGAAGGACAAGGTGGGCTTCAAGGGTGACCTGGATGCCTTCTTCGCCTTCATCGACAGCGATGCGCAGTTCAAGTATCCCAACACCGATGCCGGCCGCCAGGCCTATATCGATGACGCCACGGCGGCCATCGACAACATCAAGAAGGTGCTCCCGGACTACTTCGGCCTGTTGCCGAAGGCCGACCTGGTGGTCAAGCGCGTGGAGCCGTTCCGTGAGCAGGACGGCGCGGCGCAGCACTACTACCCGGGCACGCCCGATGGTTCGCGTCCGGGCGTGTACTACGCGCATCTGTCCGACATGAACGCGATGCCGAAGCCGGAGCTCGAGGTCATCGCGTACCACGAGGGCCTGCCGGGTCACCACATGCAGATCGCCATCGCGCAGGAACTGACGGGCGTGCCGAAGTTCCGCACGCAGTACGGCGTCACCGCGTATGCCGAAGGCTGGGGTCTGTATTCGGAGTGGCTGGCGAAGGAAATGCCGGGAACCTACAAGGACCCGTACTCCGAGTTCGGTCGGCTGAGTTCCGAGATGTGGCGCGCGATCCGCCTGGTGGTGGATACCGGCCTGCACGCCAAGGGCTGGACCGAACAGCAGGCGGTGGAGTACTTCGACGCCAACAGCGCGGTGCCGCGGGCGGCGATCGAGTCCGAGGTGAAGCGCTACCTGATCATGCCGGGGCAGGCCACGGCCTACAAAATCGGCATGATCAAGATCCAGGACCTGCGCAGAAAGGCGGAAACCGAACTCGGCGACAAGTTCGACATCAAGGGATTCCACGACACCGTGCTGGGCGGCGGCGCGCTTCCGCTGACGTTGCTGGAGCGTCGCGTGGACCAGTGGATCGCGAAGGAAAAAGCCAAGCAGGCCTGATCTCCGGATGAGGGATGAGACAAAGAACCCCGGCCTTGTGCCGGGGTTCTTCGTTGGGGGTTCAGGGCGCCCGGGTCAGCAGCGCGATGTTCGCCGACAGCCAGGCGTCGAGTGTCGTCGGCGGATGGCCGGTGAGCCGAGCGTAATCATGGGTGACCTCGCCCAGGTCGCCCGCTGCGGTCGCGACATCGAACGACGCGAACACCTCGGCCAGGACCGGTGGGAAGCCGTGCGCTTTCAGACCTTCGAGCTGTTGTTCCACCGTGATGTCGACGACCGACAACGGTTTGTCAGCAAGTGCAGACACACGGCTGGCGATGTCGCGCGCGGAATACGCCTGTGAGCCGGTCAGCGTGAGCACGCGGTTCGTCGTATGGGAAGAAGCCAAGGCCACGGCAGCCGCACGCGCAAGGTCGTCGCGCGCGATGTAGGCGATGCGACCTTCGCCTGCTGCCGACGCCCATTCGCCTGATGCCAGTGCGGCCGGCAGGGAATAGGCCAGGTTCTCGAAGTACCAGGCATTGCGCAGAACCGTCCATGCGAGGGACGACGCAGCCAGGGCCTGTTCGGTGCCCCAGTGGTCGGGGGCGAACGACACGTGCGACGTTTCAGCGGACGGCAGCGAGGTGTAGACGACGTGGCCTACGCCGGCTTCGACCGCCGCCTTCACGGCGTTGCGGTGCTGGGCGAGGCGCTTGCCCGGCTCCATCAGCGCGTCCGTGCTGACCAGCAACAGCCGGTCGGCCCCGGCGAAGGCGGGGGGCAGCGTGGCTGGCTGGTCGAAATCGGCGGCACGCGCGGTCACGCCGCGCGCAGCCAGGTCCGCCAGCGATTCCGGCGTGCGACTGGTGACGATGAGACGCTCGGCCGGGATCTGCAGCGTATCCAGCAAATGGCGGACGACGGCGCTGCCGAGCTGTCCGGAAGCGCCGGTGACCAGCAGGGTGGGGGCGGGGGCGTTCATGGCAGGCTCCTGTGTTGGTAACGGAAAGGATGTTGGTTACGGTATGGTAGTGAAGGCTGCCGCACCCACAAGCAGGGAGCCTGAAGTAACCGGGTTACCGGTCAGTAACCATGCCCTGGAGTTGGACCATGACCCTGCATCGCCAATCGCTGATCCTCGTCGAAAACTGCCCTATCCGCGATGTGCTGGACCGGCTGGGTGATCGCTGGACGGTTCTGGTCCTGCACGAGCTGTCGGCGGGGACGCTTCGCTTTTCCGAGATTCGCAAGCGCATAGCCGACATCTCGCCGCGCATGCTGGCCCAGACGCTGCGGCACCTGGAACAGGACGGGTTGCTCAGCCGCGAGGTATTCCCGACGGTGCCGCCGCGCGTGGACTACGCGCTGACGTCGCTGGGGCTGTCGTTCTTCGAGCGGGTGGAGATGCTGGCGCAGTGGGCTTCGGACCATCACGATGAGGTGCGTGCGGCGCGCAGGGCGTACGTGGCGCCGGTGACCAACGCGCCCAAGTAACCCTCTGTAGGAAGGGCTTCAGCCCCGACAGCCGACGACAGGTACACGATCGGGGCTTAAGCCCCTCCTACAAGAAAGCCCCGGCATGGCCGGGGCTTTTCTTCATTCCATCGACTGCATGCCTGGTCAATGCCCGTGCGCGGGCTCGCCATCCACGGTTGCCGGAACATCATCCGCATCCTTGCGGTCGTGCGCATGGTCGCGGGCCAGGTACAGGTAGAACGCCGGCAGCACGAACAGGGTGAACAACGTACCGATGGTCATGCCCGAGGCGATCACCACGCCCATCGAGAAGCGCGACGCCGCACCCGGGCCGCTGGCGATCAGCAGCGGGATCATCGCGAATACCAGCGCGGCGGTGGTCATCAGCACCGGGCGCAGGCGGATGGCGGCCGCTTCCTCGATCGCTTCGCGCTTGGACAGGCCACGCTCGATCTGCAGCTTGTTGGCGAATTCCACGATCAGGATGCCGTGCTTGGAGATCACGCCGACCAACGTCACCAGGCCCACCTGGGTGTAGATGTTGATGCTCATGCCGGGGAAGGCTTCGATCTGCATCATGCCCAGGATGCCGCTGAGGATCGCCAGCACGTTCACCGTCAGCAGCGCGCCGCAGATCGCCATCGGTACGGTCAACAGCATGATCAGCGCATCGCGGAAGCTCTCGAACTGCGCCGCCAGCACCAGGAAGATCACGATCAGCGCCAGTGCCAGCGTGACCAGCATCGCCGCACCTTCCTGCTTGTATTGCCGCGACTCGCCCGCGTAGTCCACCGAGTATCCCTGTGGCAGCACTTCCTTCGCGGCCTGTTCGAGGATCGCCAGTGCCTCGCCCTTGCTGACGCCGGGACGGGGGGCGAAGGTGATGGATACCGCGTTGAGCTGCTGGAATCGCTTCAGTGATTGCGGTTGCGCGCTTTCCTTCAGCGTCACCAGGGTCGACAGCGGAATCAGTTCGCCGCCGCGGGTGCGCGTGTAGTAGTTTTCCAGGTCGCTGGCGTTGAGGCGGTCGCTGCGCTGCACCTGCGGGATCACCAGGTATGAGCGGTTCTGCATCGCGAAGCGGTTGGTATAGCCGCCGGACAGCATTGCCGCCATGTCGGCCGCCAGCGTGCGCATGTCGATGCCCAGGCTGGCAGCCTTGTCGCGGTCGATGTTGACCTCGATGCGCGGCTTGTCGATCTTCAGGTCCTTGTCCAGGAAGATGAAGCGCTTGCTCTCCATCGCCTTCATCAGGATCTGGTCGGCCAGTTCCGCCAACTGGCTCAGGTCGCCCACGCCACCGATGACGAACTCGCCGCCACCGCCGTCGCCGCCCGCACTCGGTAGCGAGGGCGGGACCAGCGCGAAGATGTTCAGGCCGCTGACCTGGCTCATCTTTGGCTGCAGTTCCTGCTGCAGCACCGCGTTGGTCGAACGATCGCGCTCGCTCCAGGGCTTCAGCACGAATCCGGCCATTGCCATCGGGCTTGCACCGCCGCCGCTGCCGCCGAAGCCACCGTTGAACAGGAAGTAGTCCTGCACCTCCGGCACGCCCTTGGCGATGGCGGTCACTTCCTCGGTGTAGCGCTCGACGTAGTCCAGCGTGGAGTAGGGGTCCGCGCTGGCGACGGAGAAGATGAAGCCTTCGTCCTCCAGCGGCGCCGGCTCCTTGGGCGCGGTCATGTACAGGAACACGCACGACACCAGCACCAGGATGCCGAACACGCCGATCACCGACTTGGTTTCCATCGTGCCATGCAGGCGGCGCTGGTAACCGGCATTGATCTTGTCGAAGCGCTCGTCCAGCCACTTCTCCAGCTTGCCCTTGCCGCCTTCGCTGTGCGGCTTGAGGATCTTGGCGCACATCATCGGGGTCAGCGTCAGCGCGATGACACCGGACAACAGCACCGAGCCGGCCAGGGTGAAGGCGAACTCGGTGAACAGCACCCCGGTCATGCCGCCCTGGAAGCCGATCGGCAGGTACACCGCCACCAGCGTGGTGGTCATGGCCACGACCGGCCAGGCCAGTTCGCGTGCGCCCTTGATCGCCGCCTCGTACGGCGACATGCCTTCCTCGATGTGGCGGTGGATGTTCTCCAGCACGATGATCGCGTCATCCACCACGATGCCGATCGCCAGCACCATCGCCAGCAGGGTCAGCAGGTTGATGGTGAAACCCATCAGCAGCATCAGGAACAGCGCGCCCACCAGCGACAGCGGCACCGTCACCGCCGGGATCAGCACGCTGCGCAGCGAACCCAGGAACAGGAAGATCACCACGATCACGATGATCACCGCTTCCACGATGGTGCTGACGACCTCGTCGATGGCGTCCTGGATCTGCTCGGTGCTGTCGTAGGGGATCGTGGCCTTGATGCCTTCCGGCAGCTGCGGGACGATCTCGTTGTCCCACAGCGTGCGCACGTCCTTGATGACGTCCAGCGAGTTCGCGTCCGGCGACACGAAGATGCCCATGAACGTGGCGGCTTCGCCGTTGATGCGGACCGACGTGCCGTAGCTCTCCGAGCCCAGCTGCACGTCCGCCACATCACCCAGTCGCACGATGGCACCGTTCTGCTCACGGATGATGAGCTGGCGGAACTCGTCGGCATTGCGCAGATCGGTGCGCGCGGTCATGTCGATGGCGACCATCTGGCCCTTGGTCGAGCCCACCGCCGCCAGCACGTTGTTCGATGACAAGGCCGTGGACACATCGCTGGCGGTCACCTGCAGCGCCGTCATGCGGTCCGGCTTCAGCCATACGCGCATGGCGAACGTGCCGGCGCCGAGGATGTCGGCGCGCTGCACGCCGGACACGGTGACCAGCTTTGGCTGGACGACGCGGGTCAGGTAGTCGGTGATCTGGTTGTTGTCCAGCGTCTCGCTGGCGAAGGACACGTACATCGCCGCGATCTGCTGGCCCTGCTGCAGGTCGATCACCGGATCCTCGGATTCCGGCGGCAACTGGCCGCGCATCTTGTTGACCTTGGCGGCGATCTGGGTGAGCGCCTCGTTCGGGTCCTGGTCAAGCTTGATGTAAGCCTGGATCACGCTGGCACCGGCCGAACTGGTCGAGCTGAGGTAATCGATGCCTTCGGCACTGGCCACCTCGCGCTCCAGCGGCGTGGTGATGAAGCCCTGGATCAGATCGGCGTCGGCACCGTAGTAGGTGGTGCTGATGTTCACCACGGCGTTGCGCAGTTCCGGGTACTGGCGCACGTTCAATTCGGTGAACGAGCGCAGGCCGAACAGCAGGATGAAGAGGCTGACGACGATCGCCAGCACCGGCTTGTTGATGAAGATGTCGGTGAATTTCATGCCGTCGCTCCGTCAACGGTTTTCGGGCTTGGGCTGGGCCTCGGTCACCGGCTGCACCTTGTTGTTCACCACCACTTCGGCGTCATTGCGCAGCTTCAGCAGGCCACTGGTGGCGACGCGTTCGCCGGGCTTCAGTCCTTCGGTGACGGCGATCAGGTCGCCCCGGGTGGCCCCGGTCTTCACGAAGCGCTGGCGTACCACCAGCTTCTTGCCGGTCAGCGGCTTGCCCTGCATGTCCTTCTCGCCTTCGGCGCGCTGGACTTCCTGGATCACGTACACCGCGTTGCCGTAGGGGTTGAAGCTGATCGCGGTCTGCGGCACCACCACCACCTTGCGGCTGTCGCCGGTGTCGAAGCCGACATGCGCGAACGCGCCCGGACGCAGGTTGTACTCCGGGTTGGCCAGCGTCGCCTGCACCTTGAAGTTGCGCGTGGCCGGATCGACCTGCGGTTCCACCGCCGTGACTTCGCCTTCGAACACCTGGCCGGGCAGGGCGTCCACGGTGGCGCGGACCTTCGCCCCCGGCAGTACCTGGCCCACGCGTTGCTCGGGCAAGGTGAAGTCGAGGTAGATCGGGTCCAGTGCCTGCAGGCTGACGATGGCATCGCCCGGCGTGAGGTACTGGCCCAGGTTGACCTTGCGGATGCCCAGCACGCCATCGAACGGGGCGCGGATGGTCTTCTGCGCGATCAGGGCGCGCTGCGCCTCCACCTGCGCGAGCGACGTGGCGGCCACGGTGGCGCGCTCTTCCGCTTCGGCCTGCGAGACCAGCTTGTCGCGCGCCAGTGCCTGCCAGCGATCACGCTGAACGGCCGCCAGCTTGGCAGAGGCTTCCAGCGATTTCATCACAGCCAGTTCGTTGGCCGTGTTGAGCTGGGCCAGCACGGTGCCGGCCTTCACCGGCTTGCCGACGTCGATGGACAGGCTGCGTACCACGCCCCCGGCCTCGGTGGTCACGTCGGTGCCATTGATGGCCACGAAGGTGCCTACGGCCTGCTGCGCGTCTACCCATTCCTCCTGCTTGGCGGTCCAGTCGGTCACCGCCGCGGCCGGCTGCGGCATGTTGTCGAAGAAATCGTTCATACCCTTGCCCATGATCGCTTTGACGGCGAACACGCCGCCGAAGATCACCACCACGGCGATCAGCATCAGGATCATGCGGCGGGTGGTGGAGGGCGTTTTCCTTGCGGTCGGATCTTTCCGTGTCATGGAGTGGTCTTCGTCAAGTCGGGGGAAGTCGTCAGGTCGACGAACGAGCGGCGTCGCGATCGACATGGTCAATCGCGGGATTATCACGGATTGAGACCGGCACACATAGTGCAGGAAGGCATGGCGGGTGGCCGGGCAGGCCCATTGCGCCGTGCGCTCGGCGCTCAGCAGGTCGCAGGCGGGACTTCGCGGACAGCCGGACAACCTCAGCGTCCGCGATGTCATGGCCTGCAAAAAGGAAGAGCCCCGGCATGGCCGGGGCTCCCTGTTCCTTCACTCCCCTCAGCGTGAAGCGGGGTTTTCCTGCTCGAGCAGGTATTCCTTCGAGGGTTCGTCCATCTTGTCGCCCAGCATGCGTCGCACGGCGATGAAGAAGACCGGGATCAGTAACAGGCCCAGGAACGTGGCGAAGAACATGCCGCCGATGACACCGGTGCCGATCGCGTGGCGCGCGTTGGCGCCGGCACCGGTCGAGATGGCCATCGGCACCACACCCATGATGAAGGCGAACGAGGTCATCAGGATCGGCCGGAAGCGCAGGTGCGAGGCCGAGATCACCGCTTCGCGCAGCGTCTTGCCCTGCTTGCGCTCCATCACCGCGAACTCGACGATCAGGATCGCATTCTTCGCCGCCAGGCCGATGATGGTGATCAGGCCGATCTTGAAGAACAGATCGTTGGACAGGCCGCGCAGCAGCGTGAACGCGAGCGCGCCCAAAGCACCCAGTGGCACGACCAGCAGCACCGCGACCGGGATGGACCAGCTTTCATACAGCGCCGCCAGGCAGAGGAACACCACCACCAGCGAAAGCACCATCAGCAGGGTGGCGCTGTTGCCGGCCAGGATCTCCTGGTAGGACATGCCACTCCAGTCGTAACCGAAGCCCTGCGGCAGCTGGTCGGTGACGATGTTCTCCATCGTGGTCATCGCCTGCCCGGACGAACCGCCCGGTGCCGCGGAACCGTTGATGTTCACCGCCGAATACCCGTTGTAGCGCGACAGCGAGGGAGGCACGGAGGCCCATTGCGACTGCACCACGTTGGACAGCGGGATCATCGCGCGACCGCCGCTGGCGTCGGTCTGCTGGCTGCTCGGCGTGTAGATGCGCGAAAGCGAATCGGCGCCGGTGCGGTAGGCGGCGTCGGCGCGCATGTTCACGCGCTTGATACGGCCTTCGTAGAAGAAGTCGTTGACGTACACCGGCGCCAGCATCAGCTGGATGCCGTTGTAGATGTCGCTGACCGACAGCCCCATCGCCTGCGCCTGCACGCGGTCCACGTGCAGCTGCAGCTGCGGCGCGTTCTCCAGCGTGTTGGGACGCACCGCCATCAGGCTCTTGTCCTGTGCCGCCGCACCCAGCAACTGGTTGCGGGCCGCCATCAGCGCTTCCTCGCCCAGGCCCGCCCGGTCCTGCAGCCACATGTCGAAGCCGCCGAACTGGCCCAGGCCCTGGATGGTTGGCAGGTTCACCACGAAGATCTGCGCACCCTTGATCCCGTACAGGCGCTGGTTGGCCTGCTGGATGAACTCCGGCACGGTCACGTCGCGATCATCCCAGGCCTTGAGCCGGATGAAGGCCATGCCGACGTTCTCGCCGCGGCCGACGAAACTGAAGCCCGCGATCTCCATCACGCCTTCGAACCCGTCCATCTGCTGCAGCGTGCCACGCACCTGGTTGAACACCTGCTTGGTGTTCTGCAGGGTGTTGCCCGGCGGCAACTGCACGATGGCCAGGGCGTACCCCTGGTCTTCCTCGGGCACGAAGCTGCTCGGCAGGCGCGTGAACAGGAAGCCGCACAGCACGGTCAGCAGGGCGAACACCACCATCCAGCGCGGTGCATGCTTGATGGCCGAGCCGATGTGGCCCACGTAGGTCTTCTCGACCTTGCCGTAGTACTTCTCGAAGACGCGGAAGACGATGTTCTTCTTCTCGTGGCTGTCGTGTTCGTGCTGCTTCAGGAAGGTGGCGCAGAGCGCCGGCGTGAAGCCCAGCGCCAGGAAGGCCGAGAACGCCATCGAGATGGCGATGGTCAGGGCGAACTGCTTGTAGATCTCGCCCGACGCGCCACCCTGCAGCGCGGACGGGATGAACACCGCCGCCAGCACCACGGTGATCGCGATCACCGCGCCGGTGATCTGGTCCATGGCCTTGATCGTGGCTTCCCGCGGCGGCAGTTTTTCCTCCGCCATGATGCGTTCGACGTTCTCGATCACCACGATGGCGTCGTCCACCACGATGCCGATGGCGAGCACCATCGCGAACATCGTCAGCTGGTTGATGGTGAAGCCGATCAGGCTCAGGCCCCAGAACGTGCCGAGCAGCGCGACCGGGATGACCAGGGTGGGGATGATGGTGGCGCGGAAGTTCTGCAGGAACACCAGCATCACCAGGAACACCAGGATGACGGCTTCGATCAGCGTCTTAACCACTTCCTCGATGGAAATCTTCACGAAGGTGGTGGTGTCGTACGGCGAGAACCAGCTGACGCCCGACGGGAAGCTGGGCTGGAGTTCATCCAGCTTGGCGCGCACGGCCTCGGCCACGTTCAGCGCGTTGGCACCGGGCAGCAACTGCACCGCGAAGGCGCCCACCGGCTTGCCGTTGTACTGCGTATCGAAACCATAGCCCTGTGCACCGAACGCCACGCGCGCGACATCCTTCAGGCGCACGGTGGAGCCGTCGCTGTTGGCGCGCAGGATGATCTGCTCGAACTGCTCCGGCGAATTGAAGCGGCCTTCCGCCGACACCGTGGCGGTGAAGGCCTGGCCTTCGGGGGCGGGGTCCGCACCGATGGAGCCCGCAGCGAACTGCACGTTCTGCCCGCGCACCGCTGCCAGCACTTCGGTGGCCGACAGGTTGTAGCCCTGCAGCTTGCCGGGGTCCAGCCACACGTTCATGGCGTACTCGGAGCCGAAATGCTGGGTGCTGCCCACGCCGGGCACGCGCGAGATCTGGTCCAGCACGCGCGAGGCGATGATGTCGTTCAGGCGGTTGCGGTCGATGCTGGGGTTGTCGGACTGCAGGCCCACCACCATCAGGAAGCCGGCGTTGGCCTTGGCCACCACCACGCCCTGGGCCGTGACTTCGCTGGGCAGTCGTGGCGTGGCCAGCGACACCTTGTTCTGCACCTGCACCTGGGCGATGTCCGCGTCGGTGCCGGTCTCGAAGGTCAGCGTGATCGAGGCCTGGCCGGAGGAACTGGAGCTAGAGCTGAAATACAGCAGGTTGTCGATGCCGGTCAGCTGCTGCTCGATCACCTGGGTGACCGACCGCTCCGTGGTCTGGGCACTGGCGCCGGGGTAGGTCGCGCTGACCGTTACCTGCGGCGGCGCGATGGAAGGATAGGATTCGACGCCGAGGTTGAGGATCGCGATCACACCGGCGAGCGAGATCAGGATCGACACGACCCAGGCGAAGATCGGGTGGTTGATGAAGAACTTGGGCATGGGGGAGGGTCCTTCTTACTCGGCCTTGCCTTGCGCCGGGGCGGCCTTGGCCTGCGCAGCCTTGGCGGCTGCGGCCTGCTCGGCGGTGATGCCCTTGGCGGGCGCGCCTTCTTTGACCTTCTGCAGTCCCTCGACGATCACCTGGTCGCCGGCGGCCAAGCCGTCGGTGATGAGCCAGTCGTTGCCCACCGCCTGCTGGGTGGTCACGTTCTTGCGCACGACGTTGCCATCTTTTCCGACGATCATCGCGTAAGCGCTGACGGTGTCGCGCTGGATCGCGCTCTGCGGGATCAGGAAGGCGCCCTTCTGTTCGCCCAGCGTGGCACGCAGCGTCACGAACGTGCCCGGCAGCAGTGCGCGGTCCGGGTTGGGGACGGTGGCGCGCAGCGAGACGCTGCCCGTGGCCGGATCGACGACCGTGTCGGAGAAGTCAAGCGTACCGGTCTGGTCGATGGCCTGGCCGTTCGGCAGGAGGACCTGCACCGTGCGCTGGCCCTCGGCGGCCAGTTGCACCTGGCCTGCGCCCTGCGCCTGGCGCAGTGTCTGCAGCTCGCTCGAGCTCATCGAGAAGTTCGCATACAGCGGATCGATCTGGTCGATGGTGGTCAGCAGCGTGGCATCGCCCTGGCCGACCAGGGCGCCCTCGGTGACCTGCTGCTTGCCCGCGCGGCCGGAGATCGGCGCCGTGACGCTGGCATAGCCCAGGTTGATGCGCGCGGTCTGCACATTGGCACGGGCCTGCTGCACGGCGGCGGCGGCGCTGCGTTCGGCGGCTTCTGCGTTGTCCAGATCGGACCGGGAGACGAACTTCTGCGGCGCCAGCTGGCGCGCGCGATCGGCCGACGTCTTCGCATTCGCGTAGGTGGCCTGCGCCGACGCGAGATTGGCCTGCGCGGCACTCAACGAGGCCTGGAGCGGGGCGGGATCGATCAGGAAGAGGGTCTGGCCTTCCTTCACGTCGCTGCCTTCCTGGTACACGCGCTTCTGCACCACGCCGGCCACGCGGGCGCGGACGTCGGAGCTGCGGAACGGCGACAGGCGACCCACCAGCTCGCGCTCCAGCGGCACGTCCTTGGGCGTCGCGCTCATCACCACCACTTCGGGCGGGGGCATCTGCTGCTGTTCGGGTTTGCTGCAGGCGGTCAGGGCCGCGAGCAGGGCGCTGGCCAGTACCAGGGAACGGATGGGGGCGGTCATGGGGAAGCTCCGTTTCTTTTTCTTGATGTCGGGGAAGGGGAAGGCAGAGATCGCAGGCGCCGGCCGGGCACGGCAGGCGCGGGACTTTCGTGGTCTGGCGTGGCGGGAGCGAAGGCGCGCAGGAAGGCATCGACCGCAAACCCGGCCCAACGGGCGCGCGCTTTCGCGCTGGCGCGATGCGGTACGCCGAAATGCTGCCTGTCGAAATCGAGTCCCGTCATCATGCTGAGCAGCAGCTCCGCGGCGTAGTGCGGGTCGTCATGCCTCAGCCTGTCCTGGTCCATCGCGTGCTGCAGCCAGGCGGCAAGGCGCTGCACGAGAGTATCGCAGGCGTCACGGTAGAGCGCTCGCGCTTCCTGGGGAAATTGGTGCGCTTCTGCCATCAGCAGCCGCCGCGTGGCGACCACCGAGGGATCGCACAGGCGCCGCAGGTGTTCTTCGGCGAAGGCCAGCAGCGCCTGGCGCGGGTCTTCGACCGCAGGCGACAGGCGGGCCGTGGCGGGTTCCTGGTGCTCAGCGATCACGCTGCGCAGCAGTTCCTGCTTGCTGCCGAAATGCGCGTACAGGGTCTGCTTCGAGCAGCCCGCGCGTGCGGCCACGGCGTCCATGCTGATGTGGAAGCCCTGCTCGGCCATGAGCTCGCGCACAGCCTGATGGACACGGCTGCGACGCTGATCGAGCGCGATGATGGAGGTGGCGGGCTGCATGCGGGCTAGACTATACCGTCCAGTTTAGAAATATGACAGCCTTGAAATCGGGACATTTCCGTGCACAAAGAAGCTGCCCTGCCGATAAAGGTCGCGTGACGACGCCTGGCTTTCTCCATGCGCTGCCGCACGGTGCAACGTCTTGCCGGTGACGTGCGAGCAGGTCAGGTGGAGAAGCGTGAGTGGCTAGTCAATCGCGGATGCGATTGCAAGCGTTGCTTATGACGCCTCGCAGCAAGTTTTGTCATGGCGCCGGGGGATACAATGACCATTCGACTACCAATTGTTGAGCCACTCTCTGCATGAACGCTGCACGCAGCCCGAAAAAAGCCTCGAAACAGAAGCCAAAACCGGAAGCCTCCAAGGCCACCAAGTCGGTGACCCCGAAGGCGACCCCCACCAAGAAGGTGGCGGCCCGACCGGTGCAGGCGGCGAATGCCGCGGGGGAGAAGGGCAAGGTGAACGCGGTGGCTGGCGCATTCTCGCTTGCGCCGATCCTGGCAGCGATCCGCAAGCGGGTGCCGGGCGCCTCGGCGCAGGCCGAAACGCAGACCTTCGCGGAGGCGTTCTACAAGCGCATGGAGGAAGACGAGTATCCGCACCACAGTGCGGACGGATGGGCTGCGATCGCCGCGGACACGCTGGCTTTCGCGCGCAACCGCAAGCCCGGCACCGCGAACGTGCGGATATTCAATGCCAGCCAGAAATCGCACGGCTGGGAATCGCCGCACACCGTGCTGCAGATCATCAACGACGACATGCCGTTCCTGGTGGACTCCGTCAGCATGGCGCTGGCCGAGATGGGCGTGGGCGTACACGTGCTGGGTCATCCGCTGGTGCGCTTCACGCGCGACAAGGCGGGCAAGGTGCAGGCCGTGGGCGAGGGCAAGCCCGAGTCGCTGATGTTGCTGGAGATCGATCGCCTGCCGCCCGACGAGATGGCGGCCATCGAGAAGCGCATCCGCGCCGTGCTGGAGGAAGTCCGGGCGATCGTCCGTGACTGGAGTGCCATGCGCGAGAAGATGTTGTCGCTGGCCGACGACATGGCCACCCGCCGCATGCCGGTAGACGACGACGGGCGTCGCGAGGCGCAGGAATTCCTGCGCTGGGCCGCTGCCGACCACTTCACCTTCTTCGGCTACCGCGAGTACCGCGTGGAGAAGTCCACCGGCATCCTCGGTGCCGTCGAGGACAGCGGCCTTGGCCTGCTGCGCGAGGGCGATACCACGCCACCGCGCAACATCAAGACGCTGGCCGCGCACTACCTGCCGCAAGGCGGTTCGGTGGATGCGCTGATCCTCACCAAGACCAATCGCCGTTCCACCGTGCACCGCCCGGGCAACATGGACTACATCGGCGTGCTGGAGTTCGACGCCAAGGGCAACCCGATCGCCGAGCAGCGCTTCATCGGCCTGTACACCTCCAGTGCCTACAACCGCCGTCCGTGGGAAATCCCGCTGGTGCGCGAGCGCCACGAATACGTGATGCAGAAATCCGGCCTGTCGCCCAGCGGCCACAGCGGCAAGGCACTGCGCCACATCCTGGAGACGCTGCCGCGCGAGGAACTGTTCCAGTCCAGCGACGAAGAACTTTTCCGTACCTCGATGGGTATCCTCGGCCTGCAGGAGCGCGTGCGCAGCAAGCTGTTCCTGCGCCGCGACCGCTATGGCCGCTTCTATTCGGCACTGGTCTACATCCCGCGCGAGCGCTTCAACACCGACGTGCGCCTGCGCATCGAATCGCTGCTGAAGGACGCCATGCGGGGCGAATACGTCGACAGCAGCGTGCTGCTGGGCGAGTCGCCGCTGGCGCAGCTGCACATCACCATCCGTCCGAAAGCGGGCGAACAGGTCGAGGTCGACACCTCCGCGCTGGAAGGCGACATCGCGCACCTGCTGCGCAACTGGCAGGACGACCTGCGCGAAACCTTGATCACCCGCCACGGCGAGTCGAAGGGCTTGCTGCTGGCGGGCGGATATGGACGGGCGCTGCCGGCGGGTTACATCGAAGTGGTATCGCCGGAAGGTGCCGCGCGCGATGTCGAACAGCTCGCCTCGCTGTCCGGTGCGGATGACCTGCGCCTGAGCCTGCACGAATCGCGCCGCAAGCGTCCCGGCCAGGGCCGCCTGCGCCTGAACCTGTATCGGCAGGAAACCGACATCCCGCTGTCCGACGCGCTGCCGTTGATGGAGAACATGGGCCTGCGCGTGATCTCGGAGCATCCGTTCCGCCTGGAGACCGCGCGCGGCGCGCATTACATCCAGGAGTTCGAGGTCGAGCCGGTGGGCGGCGAGTTCGATATCGCACGCCTTGCCCCCGCGTTCGAAGACGCTTTCGCCCGCGTATGGCATGGCGATGCCGAGAACGACGGGTTCAACAAGCTGGTGCTGGGCGCCGGCCTGGCGTGGCGCCAGGTCGCGCTGCTGCGCGGCTACTGCAAGTACCTGCTGCAGACTGGCGTGCCGTTCTCGCAGAGCTATGTCGAAGAAACGCTCAACCGGTATCCGTTGCTCGCGCGCTTGTTGGTGGAACTGTTCGAGGCGCGTTTCGATCCCGCCACCGGTAGCGAGAGCAAGGCCCAGATCAAGGAGGGCCAGGACCGTTTCGCCGCCGAACTCAAGGCACTGGCCGGCAATGACGAAGCCGCAACGAAGACCCTGGCCACGCTGGTCGAAGCACGCGGAGGCAAGCGCGAGCAGCAGGTCGACACCGCGCACCGTGCGCTGATCAAGTTGATGGACCGCGTCTCCAGCCTGGACGACGACCGGATCCTGCGCGGTTTCATGGGCGCTATCGAAGCCACGCTGCGCACCAGCTTCTACCAGCGCGGCAAGGATGGGCAGCAGGCACACACCATCAGCTTCAAGTTCGATTCCGCCAAGGTGCCGGATCTGCCCAAGCCGCGTCCCTATCGCGAGATCTTCGTGTACGGCCCGCGCGTGGAAGGCGTGCACCTGCGCTTCGGCCCCGTGGCCCGTGGCGGCCTGCGCTGGTCCGACCGCCGCGAAGACTTCCGCACCGAGGTGCTGGGCCTGGTGAAGGCGCAGATGGTGAAGAACACCGTCATCGTGCCGGTCGGCGCGAAGGGCGGTTTCTTCGTGAAGCGTTCGCCCGTGGGCGGAGACCGTGACGCAGTGCTGGCCGAAGGTATCGCGTGCTACAAGCTGTTCATCCAGGGTCTGCTGGACATCACCGACAACATCGTCGGCAACAGGATCGTGCCGCCGGTCGACGTGGTGCGCCATGACCAGGACGACCCGTACCTGGTCGTCGCCGCGGATAAAGGCACGGCCACGTTCTCCGACATCGCCAACGGCCTTGCCATCGCGCACGGCTTCTGGATGGGCGACGCGTTCGCTTCCGGTGGCTCGGTGGGCTACGACCACAAGGGCATGGGCATCACAGCCCGTGGTGCCTGGGAGTCGGTCAAGCGCCATTTCCGTGCGATGAACCGCGACAGCCAGACCGAAGACTTCACCTGCGTGGGCATCGGCGACATGTCGGGCGATGTGTTCGGCAACGGCATGCTGCTGTCGGAACACATCCGCTTGCTGGCCGCATTCGACCACCGCCACATCTTCCTGGATCCGAACCCGGACGCGGCGAAGTCGTTCAAGGAACGCGACCGCATGTTCAAGGTGCCGCGCTCCAGCTGGGCCGACTACGATGCCAGGCTGATTTCCAAGGGCGGCGGCATCCATCCGCGCAGTGCGAAGTCGATCGACATTACGCCCGAGGTGCGCACCGCACTCGGCATCGCCGACGGCGTGAAGTCGATGACGCCCAACGAACTGATGAGCGCCATCCTGAAGTCGCCGGTCGACCTGCTGTGGAACGGCGGCATCGGCACCTACGTCAAGGCCGCCAGCGAGACGCATGCCGACGTCGGCGACCGCGCCAACAACGGCCTGCGCGTCGATGGCCGCGACCTGCGCTGCAAGGTGGTGGGCGAGGGGGGCAACCTGGGCCTGACCCAGCTGGGCCGCATCGAGGCCGCGCAGCATGGCGTGCTGCTCAACACCGACTTCATCGACAACTCCGCCGGCGTGGATACCTCGGACCACGAGGTGAACATCAAGATCCTGCTCAACGGCGTGGTGCAGGCCAAGAAGCTGTCGATGGACGCCCGCAACAAGCTGCTGGCCGACATGACGGGCGAAGTGGCCGAACTGGTGCTGTGGGACAACTACCGCCAGAACCAGGCCATCAGCCTGATGGAGCGCATGAGCGTCTCGCGTCTGGGCTCCAAGCAGCATTTCATCCAGACGCTGGAGTCGCAGGGCCTGCTGGACCGCCAGATCGAGTTCCTGCCGTCCGACGCGGAGCTTGCCGAGCGCAAGGCACGCGGGCAAGGCCTGACCCGTCCGGAGCTGTCGGTGCTGCTGTCGTACTCCAAGCTGGTCGCGTTCCAGCAGTTGCTGGAATCCGACATCCCCGAGGACCCGTACCTGTCCAAGGAGCTGCAGCGCTACTTCCCGCAGCCGCTGCAGAAGAAGTACGCCTCGGAGATGGAGAAGCACCGCCTGAAGCGCGAGATCATCGCCACCGCGGTCACCAACACCACCATCAACCGGATGGGCGCCACTTTCCTGCTGCGCATGCAGGAAGACACGGGCCGCTCGCCGGCGGAAGTCGCCAAGGCCTTCACCATCACCCGCGAGACGCTGGACGCGCGGGCGCTGTGGAACCAGATCGACGCGCTGGATGGCAAGGTGCCGGAATCGGTGCAGATCGACGCGCTGCAGGTCATCTGGCAGGTGCAGCGCAACTTCACCCGCTGGCTGCTGACCCGCCAGGGGCCGATTCCAGCGATCGCCACTGCGGTGGAGCGTTATCACGACGGCTTCAACGAGATCCGTGCGGCCGACGGCGTGCTGCCGGACTCGCTGCGCCCGGCGTACAACGCCAGCCTGCAGGAATGGAAGGACAAGGGTCTGCCGCCTGCACTGGCCGGCCAGATCGCGGCGCTGCCGTACCTGGAGCCCTCCTGCGACATCATCGAACTGGCCCGGGCGCGCAAGCTCAAGCCGGTCGAGGTGTCGAAGGCGCACTACCGCCTGGGCGAGGCGCTGCACCTACCCTGGCTGCAGGACCAGATCGAAGCGCTGAAGGTGGATGGCCGCTGGCATGCCGTCGCGCGGGGTGTGTTGCGCGATGAGCTGGCAGCGCACCAGCGCACGTTGACCAACCAGCTGCTGTCGCTGCCAGGCGGCAACGCCGACGCCAAGGTCAAGGCCTGGCTGGGCCGCGACGACGCCGGGCTGCGCTTCACGCTGAACATGCTCAACGAGCTGGCCGCGCAGAAGACGCTCGACTACCCCACCGCGTCGGTGGCGGTACAGCGGCTGGGTCAGCTGGCGTCCCAGGGCTGATTGCCTGTCATGTGAGTGGAACGAGGCGGCCTTCGGGCCGCCTTTTTTTGTGGCCGCCCTCCATGGCCGCCACCCGGTGGACCAACGCTGTGCGTTGTCAGAAAGCGCTCCCGGCGTTTTTTTCTGTACGCTGTGCGGGCCACGATGGAGCCACGGATGTCCACACCCCGCATTGCCTTCCTCGCCAGTCCCACGCCTGAGGCGCAGGAAGCGCTGGCGACGCTGCAGCGAGAACACGGTGCGCATGCGCCGGACCAGGCAGACGTGCTGTGCGCGCTGGGCGGCGATGGATTCATGCTGCAGACGCTGCATCGGCATGGCGCGCTCGGCAAGCCGGTGTTCGGCATGAAGCTGGGCACCGTGGGCTTCCTCATGAACCACTATCGCTCGGACGGCCTGTTCGACCGGATTGCCGCGGCGGAACCGGCCAAGTTGCGGCCACTGGAAATGCAGGCGCTGACCGAGTCCGGCACGTCCACGTCATCGCTGGCCTACAACGAAGTGTCGCTGTTGCGCCAGACGCGGCAGGCAGCGCATATCCAGATCGATCTCAACGGCGAAACCCGCCTGGACGAACTGATCTGCGATGGCGTGCTGACCGCGACGCCGGCTGGCAGCACCGCCTACAACTTCTCCGCGCACGGGCCGATCCTGCCCCTGGGTTCGCACACCATCGCGCTGACACCGATCGCGCCGTTCCGTCCGCGCCGCTGGCGTGGCGCCATCCTCAAGGCCGATACCGAGATCCGGTTCCGCGTGCTGGACCCGTACAAGCGCCCGGTCAGCGCCACCGCCGATTCGCACGAGGTGCGGGACGTGGTGGAAGTGACTATCCGCGAGTCGCGTGACCGCACGGTCACCTTGCTGTTCGACCGCGAGCACAACCTCGAGGAACGCATCCTCAGCGAGCAGTTCATGACCTGAGGATTGTCCCGGCGGACATCGTGGTTTCGCCGCATTGCGGCTTGCCGGGTCATCCCGCGCATGGTATCCAGCGCCCCGTAGCGATTCGGTTCGCATCCACCCGGGGAGGGGTCACGATGCAGTTGAAGTGCGCGTTGGCGCTGTGCGCCGTTCTTGCCGCGACCGATGCGGCGGCCTGCAATCTGTCCACCGGCACCACCGCGTTCGCAGCCGGTGGTGCATCGTCGGCGCTGGTCGAAGACGGTACGCTGAAGCCGCCCTTGCTGGAGGTGGTCAGCCTGACGCGCGGTGTGGACGGGCACGCGTCGTGCGATGCCAGCGGCCTGCTGACGTTGGGCGTGGAATGGCCCCGTGGCACGGACTACAAGCTGCGTGAACTCGGGTTCGAGTTCCGCGTGCTCGGCGAGGACGCGCTTGCCATCTTTCCCCGCGAGCCGGTGGCGGGGCGTGTTGAGGGTCGTCGCAGCGAGTTCGTGTTCCTGTGGCGCGATGGACCGCCCTCGGAACAGTCGCCGATCGATCTGCTGGTCGAAGTGCGCGCCATCACGCCCGACAATCGCCGGGGGCCGCCGGCACAGGTACGTATTGCCGCGGCGCCGGGAGGATAGCGGCGCAGCGTCTCGCGTGGTGCGCCACAGATCGCCGATACTGTACGCATGGCCGACAACACCCCCCGTTTGCTGACCGTCGCGGTCACGTCGCGCGCCCTGTTCGATCTGGAGGAAAGCCACGCGCTGTACGAGCGCGAGGGCGTACAGGCCTATTCCGACTACCAGCGCACGCACGAAGACGATGTGCTGGCGCCGGGCATCGCCTATCCCGTCGTGCGCAAGCTGCTGGCGCTCAACGTAGGTGCGCCTCCGGAAGCGCCGCGCGTCGAAGTGATCCTGCTCTCGCGCAACTCGGCCGATACCGGCCTGCGCATCTTCAACTCCATCCAGCACTACGGCCTTGGGATCGTGCGTGCGACGTTCACGGCCGGCGAGCCAACCTGGCCCTACGTCAAGCCGTTCGGCACCGACCTGTTCCTGTCGGCCAACCCGGAATCGGTACGCCGCTCACTTGAGCACGGCATCGCGGCGGCGACCATCCTGCCAGCAGGCGCACCGCAGCAGCGCCACGAGCACCAGCTGCGCATTGCGTTCGATGGCGACGCGGTCATCTTCGGCGACGAAAGCGAGCGCATTTCCCGCGAACAGGGCGTGGAGGCATTCGGTCGGCACGAGCAACAGCGTGCACGCGAGCCCTTGTCCGGTGGCCCGTTCCGCAACTTCCTGTCGGCATTGCACCAGCTGCAGCAGGTATTCCCGCCCGATGAGCGTTCGCCTATCCGCACCGCCCTGGTCACCGCGCGTTCCGCGCCGGCGCACGAGCGGGTGATCCGCACGCTGCGCGAATGGGGCGTGCGCCTGGACGAGGCGCTCTTCCTCGGCGGCCGCCACAAGGGGCCGTTCCTGGAAGCCTTCGGTGCCGACATCTTCTTCGACGATTCGCAACACAACATCGACAGCGCGCGCCACCATGTGGCCGCGGGTCATGTTCCGCACGGGGTGGCGAACCCGTAGGGCGTGCGCTCGCCCGCCTTACAGCGGCAGGCGGATGTCGGTCAGCCGCCAGCGCAGGCCCTGGCGGGTGAAGACGAACACCACCGGGTCGTCATCATCGTCGTGCACGGTGGCAGTGAAACGGGACAACGACTCGTAGCGGTGGCTGGCCTGCCTGAGCGGATCTGCCGGCGTCGCGGGCGCGTAGGTGTCGCCGCCCACGGTGTCGCCGACGGCCCGCTTCCAGGTGGCGCGGCCTTCAAGGATCGCGGCGATACCCATCGGCGTGACCATCGTATCCACCCCGCGTCCCAGCACGCTGTTGGCGATCGAGAGCGCCGCGGCACCGAACAGGTTGTCGCTGAGCTCCGGTCCGGCCCGCCGCGCGAGCGAGTCCTCCACCTGCGCGCGCAGGTTCACCCGCAACGAAGCGAAATCGACATGCTTCTGCAGCTTGCCGGTGTCCTGCTCCGCCAGCGCCGTACGGATGCCGTGGATGGCCAGGTAGGGTCCGGCGGCCACATAGCCCGCCAACCCGAGCAGGAGGGCGATCACCACCCCGATCACGAGCCACTTCTTCATCGGCAAACCTCCGGGTCAGAACTCCAGGTCCAGCGCAGCGCACAGGTAGTCGACGAACGGGCCAAGCGCCTTGAGATCGGCCGCCACGGTCTGCCGCAGCTTCGGACCGGTCATGGTGGCATCGTCCAGCGAACGCCAGAATACGAAATTGCGGTGCTTCAGATCTTCGATGAACTCGAAATCGGCGGGAAACCCACGCGGCGGACGCACCAGCTTTTCGCTCTCTTCGAACTCGAAGCGCCGCCGGAAGGGCGCGTCGTGCGCCGCCTTCTTCCAACTGCCCGGGTTGTCCAGGATGAACTGCCGCACCCGCCGCTGCGTGTCCGGCTCGGGATGCCAGAGTCCGGCACCGACGAAACACTCGCCAGGCTGCAGGTGCAGGTAGAACGAGGGTGCGGGCACCTGTTTGTGGCGCTCGTGGAACAGGCGTGCTCCCTGCCATGATTTGTACGGCGATTTGTCGTTGGAGAACCGCGCGTCGCGGTAGATGCGGAACAGCGACCCGCCTACCGTCTTCGGTTCGGAGCGGAAGTGCAGACTCACTGCCGCCAGGTCCGGCTGCAGGTCTGTCAGCAACCGGAGGAACGGCTGCCGGACATGATCCTCGTACCGCGCCTTGTGGTCGTTGAACCAGGTCTTGTCGTTGTGGCGGGCCAGCGCGCGCAGGAACTTGAAGCTGGCATCGGAGAAGTAGGTGGCCATGGCTGCCATTCTAGACAAGCCGGCGTCATCAGGCCGACAAGGCTGCCCTCGATGTCGACCTCGCACTAGAGACCGGCCTGCACGTCCTCGCGCCACTGCTGGATCTTGTCCAGCAGGGCCAGTCGTTCCGCATCGGCGGCGTGCGCCGCCCGCAGGCCCGCAAGTTCGGCATCGAAGCTGGTGAAGCTGTATTCGGACATTCCGCTGTCGGTCGCGAGGCGCTGCCGGCGGTAGTCGTCCCAGCGCTGGCGTTCGACCGGAGAAAGCGAGCCGGGCCAGTTGCGCGCGCGATAGCGGAACAACAGTTCAGGCAAGCGGGCATCGCGGAAGCCGAAATCGCGCTGGCCCAGAAGCGCGGGTGGCGTGGTCCGGACCTCGGTGAAGCGGCGTTTGTCCGCGTCCGCCAGGAAGCCATCGTAAAGCGAGGCATCCACGTCGCCGGGAGTGAACGCCCGCTCGCCGGCGAACACCTGACGCACCTTCTCCGCAAGCGTCGGGCCGGCCTCGCGAAGGACCTCTGCATGGCGCTCGCAGCGCACGGGATCTATGCCGAGCCGGTCCATGTCCGCGGGACGCAGGTGCGGCCAGGCGACCAGCGCCGGTGCACGGTTCAGATGGACTTCCTTCAGCGGGATCCGCTGCTCGCCCTCCGGCAGATCGGAGGCCGGCGTGTAGAGACGATCGGCGATCTCGTCGGGCGCCATGGACAGCAGCGCGGTCGGATCGCTTTCCAGGTCGAACACCACCACGCGATTGTCGATGCGCGGATGCCGCGCCAATGGCAGCACGGGCGCGGCACAGAGGCGGCTGGCGGGGTAGCGCTGCGAGACATGCAGTACCGGCTGCATGGCCGTCACGTCCAGCAGGCGCGCGGCGAAGCGCTTGTCGCGCAGTTGCAATGCGTAGTCCCACAGGCGGGGTTGGGCCTGCCGCATCAGCCGGGCCAGGCCGATGGTGGCGTAGACATCCGACAGGGCCTCGTGCGCATCGCCCTCGCGGACGCGGTTGGCCAGTGCCAGGTGCTCCAGCTTGAACGACGTTGCGCCGTCGTCCCGCTTCGGCCACACGATGCCGTCCGGCCGCAGCGCATGCATCAGCCGCATCACGTCCAGCAGGTCCCAGCGCGAATTGCCGCCACGCCACTCGCGCTCGTAGGGCTCATGGAAGTTGCGGAACAGGCCATGGCGCACGAACTCATCGTCGAAGCGCAGGCTGTTGTAGCCCAGCGTGCAGGTTTCCGGCCGCCCCATCTCGTCGGCGATGCGGGCGAAGGCTTCGGCTTCGTTGACGCCGTCGCGCAGCGCCTGTTGCGGCGTGATGCCGGTGATCAGCGTGGCGATGGGCGAGGGCAGCAGGTCATCCGCCGGCCGTACGAAGAAGCTGATCGGCTCCTCCATCAGTTCCAGCGCAGGCGTGGTGCGCACGGCCGCGACCTGCGCGATCCGGCTGCGGCGCGGATCCGCACCGAAGGTCTCCAGATCGTAGAACAGGAAGCTGGCGCTCACCCGGCTGTTTCCTCCAGCACCGGCAAGCGCGCGAGCACGTCGGCATCCACCGCTGCCCAGTCGATCCCGTCGAGGGCATCACGTCCAGCGGTATGCCGCACCAGCAGGTCGCGCTGCACGTGGCTGCGGTGCTGCGCCACCGCATACGGGATGCGCATGAAGCTGACCATCGTGTAGTGCGGCACGAAGCGGTCCGGGTGGCGTTGCTGCAGCGACAGCTCCAGTTCCCGCTGCAACAGATAGCCGGTGTCGTCCACCTTGTCGCGCATTTCCACGTAGTTCTCCAGCGCCATTTCCTGGATGGCGAGCGCGTTTGGCTTGCGCTCGGCTTCGAAGGCGGCGAAAGCCTTCGCGAGGTCTTGCATGGATTGCAGGTGGTGGGCGAGGGCGACGCAATCCTCGAAAGCGCAGTTCATCCCCTGACCATGGAACGGCACCATGGCGTGGGCGGCGTCGCCCAGCAGCACGGCCTGGCCCCGCAGGTGCCAGCGTTCGAGATACAGCGTGGCGAGCAGGCCGGTGGGGTTGGCGTCCCAGTCCTGCTCCAGTCGCGGGATCAGCGGCACCGCATCGGCGAAATCACGCAGGAACAGCGCCTTCGCTTCCGCGCCGCTGCGCACGCTGTCGAAGCCCGGGTCGCCTTCGTTGGGCAGGAACAGCGTCACCGTGAACGTGCGCTCGTCGTTGGGCAGCGCGATGCACATGTAGTGGCCGCGCGGCCATATATGCAGGGCATTCGGCTCCATGATGAAGCTGCCGTCGGCGGCGGGGGGAATTTCCAGTTCCTTGTAGGAGTGGTCGAGGAACTCGGTGCGTTCGCCGAGATCCTCCTGTCGCTGCATGGCGCCACGCAAGGATGAACCGGCACCGTCGGCACCGATCAGGGCGGTGAACCCGACAGGATGGACGCCACCGTCCCGCTCATCGACGAAGCGGGCGATGCGCGCATCGAAATCCACGGATTCCAACCGGCGGTTGAACTGGATGACGGCCCCTGCGCGTTCGGCCAGGTCCAGCAGCGTGATGTTCAGGTCGCCGCGATGGATCGACCAGATGACCTCGGAGTCGTCGCGTCCGTAGCGCTGCAACTGCAGCCGTCCGTCGAGGGCATGCACCATGCGCCCGCGCATCATCACCGCCTGCCGCATCACCGCATCGTCCGCATCCGCCATCCGCAGCGCATGGCGGCCACGTTCAGTCAGTGCCAGGTTGATCGAGCGTCCACCGGCGTAGCCCTGCACACGCGGGTCGCCGCGTTTTTCGAACACCTCCACGCGCCAGCCGGCGCGCGCCATCAGGGTGGCCAGCAGCGCGCCGGCGAGGCCGGCGCCGATGATCGTGATGTGTCGTTGTGGCTCAATGCCCAAGAGCGTCTCTCCGGATCAGAACCCCCGCCACGTCTCGACTTCCTCGACGAAGCGGTGGACATCCATGTAGCGGTTGTAGAGCGGGGCGGGCGAGATGCGGATCACGTCCGGTTCGCGCCAGTCGCCGACGGTACCGACGGACAGCAGGTATTCGAACAGTTCGCGGCCACGCTCGCGTCCGCCGATCACCCGCAATGACAGCTGCGCACCGCGCTGGGCGGTGTCGGCCGGCGTGATGATCTGCAGTGCGTCCGACAGCCGTGCCTGGATCAGCGCTTCCAGCAGCCCGGTGATCTTCAGCGACTTGGTCCGGATGACTTCCATGCCGCCAGCCTTCTCGAACAGTTCCAGCGATGCACGCAGCGGCGCGAGCCCGAGGATCGGCGGGTTGCTGAGCTGCCAACCCTCGGCACCGGGCGTGGGTACGAACGCCGGCCCCATGCGGAAGCGTGTCTCCTTCTCGTGGCCCCACCAGCCGGCGAAGCGCGGACGGTCGGTATGCGCGTGGCGCGCGTGGACGAAGCAGCCGGCGACGGCGCCCGGTCCGGAGTTGAGGTACTTGTAGTGGCACCACACGGCGAAATCGACATCGCTGTCGTGCAGCTGCAACGGCAGGTTGCCGACCGCGTGCGCCAGGTCGACGCCGACGACGGCGCCCTGGGCATGGCCAAGCCGCGCGATCTCGGCAAGGTCGAACGCCTGCCCGGTGCGGTACTGGATGCCCGGCCACAGCACCAGCGCCAGGCGCGGGCCGTGTACGGCAATGGCGCGCTCGATGGCCGCCATCGACAGCGTGCCATCGGGCAGGTCCGGCTCCACTTCGATCAGATCGGTCGCTGGGTCGAATCCATGGAATCGCACCTGCGATTCCATCGCATGCCGGTCGGACGGGAATGCGCCGGCCTCCATCAGAATCGCAGGGCGCTCCGCGGTGGGGCGGTAGAAACTGACCATCATCAGGTGCAGGTTGGCGGTCAGCGTGTTCATCGCCACCACCTCCGCCGGTTCCGCACCGACCAGGCGCGCTAGCGGTTCGCGCACCAGTTCGTGGTATGTCATCCATTGCGCATTGCCGGTAAAGTGGCCTTCGACGGCTTCGTTGGCCCACTTGTCCAGCACCTCGTTGATGTAAATGCGTGCGGCCTTCGGCTGCAGGCCGAGCGAGTTGCCGCAGAAGTAGACCTGGTCGTTGTGTTTGTGGCGCGGGATCAGGAAGTCGTTGCGCAGCGCACGCAGCGGGTCGGCGGCGTCGAGGGCGATGATGTGGGTGCGGGACAGCGGGTCGGTCATGGACGTGTAGATGGACTGGGTATGTGGTTGTGGGAGCGACGTCAGTCGCGATGAGGATTCACCCTTGGTATGCGATCGCGACTGACGTCGCTCCCACGGCCGAGGTTCAAAGGAACCTCGCGGCGGGCAAGCCCAGCCATTCCAGCGCGGTGCCGTGATACAGGCGCGCCTGCTGCACGTCGTCCAGGCCCAGCGCGGCGATGCCGGCGCCGGGTTCCTGTTCGCCTAGCGGGAACGGGTAGTCGGTGCCGAGCATCACGCGTTCGTGGCCGACGGTGTCGAGCAGGTAACGCAGTGCGCGCGGATCGGCGACCCAGGAGTCGAAATAGACCCGGTCAAGGTATTCGCGCGGATTGCGATGGTTGTCGGTGGCCACCAGGTCCGGCCGCATGTTGAAGCCGTGCTCGATGCGACCGATGGTGTAGGGGAAGCTGCCGCCGCCGTGGGCGAAGCATACCTTCAGCTGCGGAAGGCGCTCCAGCACGCCGCCGAAGATCAGGCTGCACGCGGCGCGCGATTGCTCGGCGGGCATGCCGACCAGCCACGGCAGCCAGTACTTCTGCATCGACGCGGCGCCCATCATGTCCCACGGATGCACCAGGATCGCGGCGCCCAACTCGCTGGCGGCCTGGAAGAACTCGAACAGCTCCGGCGCGTCGAGGTTCCAGTCGTTGACATGGCTGCCGATCTGCACGCCCTGCAGGCCCAACTGGTCCATGCAGCGTTCCAGCTCCTGCACCGCCAGGCGCGGCGACTGCAGCGGCACCGTGCCAATCCCGGCGTAGTGGCGCGGATAGTCGCGGCAGGCCGCGGCGGTGTGATCGTTGAGCGCCTGGTGCAGCTCCAACGCGTGGTGCGGCTTGGCCCAGTAGCTGAACATCACCGGCACCGTGCTGATCACCTGCACCTGCACGCCGAAGCGCGCGTAGTCGGCGACGCGAACGTCCGGGTCCCAGGTCTTGGGCCAGATCTCGCGGAAGAACTTGCCGTCCTTGTAGATGCGGTGGCGCCCGTCATCGCCGTGGTGGATCACCGGGAAGCGCAGGTCACCGTACTTGGCCGCCAGGTCGGGCCAGTCGCGGGGCAGGAAGTGCGCGTGGGTGTCGATTTTCAGCATGAAGGGGATGCGGGCGTCATGGCAGATAGCGGTCGATGTCAAGGGCGCCATGGAAGACGCCCACGATGTACACGATCCGGTCGGGTGTGTGATGCAGGTAAGCGATGCGGTAGTGCCCGTAGAGCAGTACACGCAAGTCTCCGTCGGTTTCAGTGCGTAGACGCGCGCCCATGTCGGGGAAGTGCTGCAACTGTTCAGCGCGGTGCACGATGCCATCCACCACCTTGGCCGCCGCCGAAGGATCGTCGGCGGCGATGTACCCGTGGATGGCTTCCAGCCAGGCCAAAGCCTCGGCCGACCACCTCAGCTCCGCCACGAGCGGATTCTTTCCAGCGCCTGGTCATGGCGGACCGTGCGACCAGCGCGTACATCGGCCAGGCCGCGCTCCAGCATCCGTTCAAAGGCCAGTTCGCGCAGGATTTCTTCGTAGCTGGCATCGTCCGGTTGGGCGTCGATGGCATCGCGCAGTACCGACTTGGGTGTGCGGGCAAGAGCGGCGGGCGGGTTCATCTGCGTTGCTCCGGTAGGCCGGGAAGTTGCAAGGGAAATTCTACTTCGATCGACACCATGCGAATGCGTGGTCAAGCGCTGGGCAGTGGGTGGGTGTCGGCATCGGTCTTCTGCCTGGAGGGATTCTATGCCCTCTGACAGTCAACCCGTGCGGACCTGAATGAAGGCGAGGGGTGATTCAAGGTATTGCGGTTTGGACGAGCCGTCTTTCGCGAGGGGAACGTCGTCGACGTCGCCCAGCTTCTCAAGCGGGGAGGTCATCGTCGCTACCGATCAGCCATTGCCGCGGTTGCTGCAGCACGCGGGTGACGAAGCCGTTGCCGGCGTCGAGGCGGGTGCGTAGCTCGTCACGGTCGTAGACGGTGGGATTGATCTGCCGGCCCAGCCGTTCCGCCACCGGATGCAGGGCCAGCATGACCTCGGCGTAAGCCAGGTCGTCGGCGAGCACCATCAGATCGATGTCGCTGCGGACGGTGTCGCTGCCCTTTGCGACCGAACCGTAGAGGAAGGCGGCGTGGATGCGGTCCGCCAGCGGCGCCAGCGCCGCGCGCAGCGGCCCGGCCAGGCCGAAAGTCTTGCGGACGATGGAGGCCAGTTCGTCGTGGATCGGGGCATCGGGGTTGGCGCGGTAGCGCTTCTGATTGCCGACATGCTCGACGGTCAGCAGTCCGCTGCCGGCCAGCCGGGCCAGTTCGCGCTGGACGGCGCCACTGCCGGCGCCTGTGGTCTGGATCAGCTCGTTGACCGCGTAGTTGCGCCCGGATTCGCCGAACAGGCAGGCCAGCACGCGCTGCTGGGTGGTGGTGAACAGCGCGCTTGACAGGCTGGCCGTCGCGTAGCGTGCCGCTGCTTCACTCACTCTGGGAGGTCTGGAATCATCGTTCATGCCCATATCGGGTACGATAATGCCCGGATTGGGCAGGTGCAAGCTCAGGTGATGTCGGCTTGCGAATCGGCTTGCATCTCGTAGCGGCTCGGGCGGGGGTTGAGGTGGCCGCAGGCCTTGCACGTGCGCAGATCGTCGTTGCGGTAGAACGCCTCAAACACGCGGAAGAAATCCTGCTCGATGTCGTTGAGGTGGAAGTACTCCTCATAGACCTTTGCGTTGCAACGCTCACAGAACCACAACAGGCCGTCGTCCTCGTGCGGCAGGCGCTTGCGTTCGATCACCAGACCGACCGAGCCCGGCATGCGTTGCGGCGAATGGGGTACGCGCGGGGGCAGCAGGAAGATCTCGCCAGCGCGGATAGGAATGTCGCGCGCCGCGCCGTTCTCCTGGATGCGCAGCACCATCTCGCCTTCCAGCTGGTAGAACCATTCCGGACCTTCGTCGTAGTGGTAGTCGGTGCGCGCATTCGGGCCGCCGACCACCATGACGATGAAGTCGCCGTCGTAGATGACCTTGTTGCCCACCGGCGGCTTCAGCAGGTGGCGGTGCTCGTCGATCCATGCCTGGAAGATGAGCGGGTTGGGCAGCATGTCAGCGGGCCTCGGGAAGGTGCGCGATGCATTTCAGTTCGATGGCGATCGGCGTCGGCAGCGCGGTGATGCCCAGCGTAGTGCGGCAGGGCGCCGCGGCCGGGTCGAGGAAATACTCCGCCCACACCCGGTTGTACGCCTTGAAGTCGTGCGCCATGTCGGTGAGGTACACCGTCACGTCCACCAGGTCTTCCCAGCGTGCACCGCTGGCCTTCAGCACTGCGCGGACGTTGGCGAACACGGCACGGCACTGCGCATCGATGTCGTAGCTGATCAGGCGGCCCTCGGCGTCGTGCACGTTGCCGACGATGGCGTTGCTGGCCGGATCGCGCGGGCCGATGCCGGACAGGAACAGCAGGTCTCCCACGCGCCGCGCGTGGGGATACTGGCCGACCGGCTTCGGCGCGGCCTCGGCGTGGACGACGTCACTCATCGCGCTTGCCCTTGGCCGGCACACCGGCAAGTGCGCGCTGGTAGGCAGGCTGGAGCTCATCCTGCGCGGCCACGTCCATGCCGAGTTCGCGCACGCGGCCGTCGAACAGGCTGTAGACCCAGCCGTGGATCGCGAGCGGCTGGCCGCGAGCCCATGCGTCCTGCACCACGGTGGTCTGGCACACGTTGAACACCTGTTCGATCACGTTGAGTTCGCACAGGCGGGCATGGCGGAGCGATTCGGTATCCACCTGTTCCAGCAGATCGTTGTGCTTGAGCGCGACATCGGCGACATGGCGCAGCCAATTGTCGGCCAGGCCCACGCGCAGGCCGGTCATGGCGGCATGCACGCCGCCGCAGCCATAGTGACCGACTAGCAGGATGTGCTCGACCTTCAGGATGTCGACGGCGAACTGGACGACCGACAGCGCATTGAGGTCACCGTGCGACATCACGTTGGCGATGTTGCGGTGGACGAAGACCTCACCCGGGTCGAGGCCCAGGATCTGGTTTGCCGGCACGCGCGAATCGGAGCAGCCGATCCACAGGTAGCGCGGTGATTGCTGCTGCGACAAGCGCTTGAAGAAGCCGGGATCCTCCTGCTTGATGCGGGCGGCCCAGTCGCGGTTGTTCTGCAGCAGCTTTTCGAGTTCGGAAAGGTCAGACATTCGGTTCGATCATCCTCAGCGCAACGCCACGCAGACGTTCTTGGGTTCTGTGAAGAAACGCATGGCCTCGTGGCCGCCTTCGCGGCCGAGACCGGATGCGCCTGTGCCGCCGAACGGCGTGCGCAGGTCGCGGGTCATCCAGGTATTGATCCAGACGATGCCGGCACGCAGGTGCGACGCCAGCCGATGGGCCCGGTCCAGGTCGCGCGTCCACAGCGTGGCCGCCAGGCCGTAGTCGCCGGCATTGGCCAGCGCGAGCGCATGGGCCTCGTCCTCGAATGGCTGCAGGGTCACGACCGGGCCAAAGATCTCCTCGCGGTTGGTGGCTGCCTGGGGCCCCAGACCTTCGATGACCGTGGGCGCGATGAACCAGCCGGGCCGCTCCAGCGCGTGCCCGCCGAGCAGCACACGGCCGCCCTCGGTTCGCGCCCGCGCGATGCAGGCCAGTACTTTGTCGAAGTGCGCCTGCGACACCATCGCGCCTAGGCGCGTGGTGGGGTCGTCCAGCGGCCCAGCCTTCAGTCCCTGCGCGCGTTCGATCAAGGCAGCGCGGAACTCGTCATATACGGCCTGCTGCACCAGCAACCGCGACCCACACAGGCAGATCTGCCCGGCGTTCTGGAAAGCGGAGCGGAGCAGGGTGTCGAGGTGCGCGCGCCAGTCGCTGTTGGCGAACACCAGCGTGGGGTTCTTGCCGCCCAGTTCCAGCGAGACCTTTTTCAGCAGCGGTCCGGCCAGGCCGGCAATGCGGCGGCCCACCACCGTGCTGCCAGTGAAAGACACCGCCCTGATAACAGGATGCAGCACCAACGGCTCGCCCACCGCCGGGCCCGTCCCATGCACGATGTTCAGCACGCCGGGCGGAAGGCCGATCTCTGCGGCCAATGCGCCAAGCATGGAGGCCGTGGCCGGGGTGATCTCGGAAGGCTTGGCCACCACCGTGTTGCCGGCGGCCAATGCCGGGGCGATCTTCCAGGTGAAGAGATACAGCGGCAGGTTCCACGGGGAGATGGTGGCCACCACGCCCAAGGGTTGGCGCAGCGTGTAGTTCAGGCCGGCTTCGCCATGGTGCGATTCGCTCGCGAACTGGGTTGCCGCATGGGCGAAGAAGCGCAAGTTGGCAATAGCGCGAGGAATCTCGATGTCGCGCGCCAGCGCAAGTGGCTTGCCGGTGTCGCGCGATTCTGCGACAGCGAATTCCTCAAGGCGGCCCTCGAGCGCGTCGGCGAGCTTTTCCAGCCAGCGCGCACGCCCTGTCGTGGTCAGCGCCGCCCAGCCGGGAAATGCCGATTCCGCCGCATCGACTGCATGCAGTACGTCGCTTTCGGTGCCATCCGCGACCTCGGCATAGACCTGGGCCGATGCGGGTTCAAACACGGGGCGCCAGGCGCCGGAGTGGCGCAGTTCGCCCGCGATGAAATGGCTGAAGCGGTCCATGCCCATTAGCTTAACCCGGCTGGCAAGCCCCCTGTGCCGGCAAGTCAGATCGACTGCATGCGGCCGCCATCCACGGCCAGGCTGACGCCGTTGATGTAGCCCGCGGCGGGCGAGGCGAGGAAGACGATGGCGGCGGCGATCTCGTGCGCGTCGGCGAAGCGACCTGCCGGCACGGTGGCCAGCATCGCGCTGCTGATGGCGGCCTCATCCTTGCCTGTGGCCTGCACGCGGTCACGCAGGATCTGCTCCAGTCGCTGCGTGCGCGTGTAGCCCGGCAGCACGTTGTTGACCGTGATGCCATCCGGGGCCAGTTCCCTCGACAGCGTCTTGGCCCAACTGGCGACCGCGCCGCGGATGGTGTTGGACACGCCGAGGTTGGCGATGGGTTCCTTCACCGAGGTGGAGACCACGTTGACGATGCGGCCCCAGCCGGCTTCACGCATGCCGGGCACCGTCAGCTGCGCGAGCAACTGGTTGGCCAGCAGATGGCGCTGGAAGGCGGCCAGGTAGTCGTCTGCGCCGGCCTCGATGGCGCGTCCGCCCGGCGGGCCGCCGGTGTTGTTGATGAGAATGTGGACGGGACGGGCGGCCACGAGTACGCCGACCTTTGCCTGCAATGCCGCGGCATCGGCGACGTCGATGGCGAGACTGCCGTGGTGCTGTTCGGCGGACATGCGCGGCAGCGCCGCGGCCACGTCCGCCAACACCTCGGCACGACGGGCCAGCACGGTCACGTCCGCGCCCAGCAGGGCAAGCTCATGGGCGGCTGCGCGGCCGATGCCTTCGGAGGCACCGCAAACCAAGGCGTGCCGGCCGGCGAGGTTGAGGTCCATGCAAGGATCCAAGGCGGAAGTGGAGCGAGTTTAGCCTTGTGGGAGCGACGTGAGTCGCGATGCTTTCCCGACCATCCTGAAGGGTAAAGTGATCGTGTCGCGACTTGCGTCGCTCCCACATCATTCTGCCCGGCGGGCCAGGCGCTCGCGCATCAGCTCGGATACCGCCAGGTTATCTTCGCCGCCCAACTGCTGCAGTGCTGCAGCAGCGCCTTCGACATTGGCGGCAGGATGGTTCTGGCTGAGCTTGAACTTCAGTTCGACGCGTTCGACGGCGAAACGGAACCCGACGATCCCGCGCAGCTGGCGGACATGGTCGTCACGGTCGTGCTCGAAGCGCCAATCGTTGCCTACCCGGGCTTCGTTGACCTGGCTGAGCCGATCGACGATCGAGGCCAATCGGGCTGCGTCGTCGGTGGTCTCCAGCACGCCATGCAGGTGCGCAACCGCATAGTTCCAGGTTGGCACGCGGGCGGCTTCTTCCTTGTCTGCGTACCAACCCGGCGACAGATAGGCATGCGGGCCGTGCACGATCAGCAGGGCAGGGCCCGCATGGCGCGCCTGCGGGTTCGGTCGGGCCCAATGGCCTTCGATGACGATGCCCTCGCCCTCGCGCGCGTAAAGCACCGGCAAATGGCTGACGAAGGGGAGCCCGTCGACGACCGTGACCAGCGTGATGAAGGCATCGCGGGCGATCAGCCGGTCGAGTTCGATGAGATCGGTTTCGGTGAACGCGCGCGGAGTGTACATGGCGCGTGCCTCAGGCGCGGGCGCCCAGCGACTGCACCATCATCGGTCGCAGCATGTCGTCGCTGTCCGCATGCGGGGGCGATACGTCGTGCAGCGAGAAGCCGCGTGCAAGCGCGTCATCTTCATCCAGGCCGTCCCAGGCGACGAATTCCGCGTCGAACAAGGCGGCGCGGGCCGTGTCCTCGCTGTCGTAGGGCAGGGTATGCCCGTCGCTGTCCAGTACCTCGGCCGTGCCCGCCTCCAGCACGCGCAATCGCGCCCAGATCAGCGTGCGGCCCAATGATGCCAGGTACCAGTGTTCGCTCATGTGGTCGCTCATCCCAGGGCCTCCGCCCACAGCCACAACAGCCCGGCCATGCCCAGCCCGATGAAGATCACGCACAGCGAGATCCGTGCCGGGGTGGCCAAGCCCGACAGCGAGCTGTCGGTGATCCGGCGATAGCCGCCACCCAACAGCCAGCGCAGTGCGGCCGGTTTGAGGAAGGCGCCTTCGCCCCATTGCGCGCCCAGCGCGGCATGGCGGTCACGGATGTGCACCAGTGTCAGCGGCCAGAAGATCACGAACGCGCAGAACCCGGCGATGGCGATGCCGACGAAGCAGAGAGCGAAGAACAACAGCATCGATCAGAACTCCGCGTTGCCCGGTGCGCGCGGGTATGCGATGGCGTCGCGGATGTTGGACAGTCCGCAGACATACACGACCAGCCGCTCGAAGCCGAGGCCGAAGCCGGCATGCGGCACCGAGCCGTAGCGGCGGAAGTCGCGGTACCAGCCATAGTGCGCCGGATCCAGCCCGAACTGCGCCATGCGCTTGTCCAGCACGTCCAGGCGCTCCTCGCGCTGGCTGCCGCCGATGATCTCGCCGATGCCGGGCGCGAGCACGTCCATCGCGGCGACCGTCTTGCCATCGTCGTTCAGGCGCATGTAGAACGCCTTGAAGTGCTCGGGGTAGTTGGTCACCACCACCGGGCGGCCGACGTGCTGCTCGGTCAGCCAGCGCTCGTGCTCGGTCTGCAGGTCCAGGCCCCATTCGACCGGGAACTCGAACTTCTGCCCGGACTTCTGCAGCAGCGAGATCGCATCGGTGTAGTCGATGCGCTCGAACGGCGAGTTGACGAAGGCTTCCAGACGGGTCAGCGCGGTGGGTTCGACGCGTTCTGCGATGAAAGCCAGGTCATCGGCGCGCTCGCTCAGCACGGCACGGAACAGGTACTTCAGGAAGTCCTCGGCCAGTTGCGCGTTGGCGGCCAGGTCGTTGAACGCGACTTCCGGCTCGATCATCCAGAACTCGGCCAGATGGCGCGTGGTGTTGCTGTTCTCGGCACGGAAGGTCGGACCGAAGGTGTAGACCTTGCTCATCGCCAGCGCATAGGCCTCGGCGTTGAGCTGGCCGGAGACGGTCAGGAAGGTCTCCTTGCCGAAGAAGTCGCGCGAGAAATCCACCGCGCCTTCCTTGTCGCGCGGGAGGTTGACCAGGTCCAGCGTGGACACGCGGAACATCTGGCCGGCACCTTCGGCGTCGGACGTGGTGATGATCGGCGTGCTGATCCAGAAGTAGCCATTCTCGTGGAAGAACCGGTGCACCGCCTGCGCCAGCGAATTGCGGATGCGGGTGACCGCGCCGAACAGGTTGGTGCGCGGACGCAGGTGGGCGAATTCGCGCAGGTACTCCAGCGAATGCTGCTTGGGCTGCATGGGGTAGGTCAGGGGGTCTTCCACCCAGCCCACGACCTCGATGGATGATGCCTGTATCTCGAAGCTCTGGCCCTGGCCCTGCGAAGGCACCAGCGTGCCGGTCGCGACGACGGCGCAGCCGGTGGTCAGATGCTTGATCTCGGATTCGTAGTTCGACAACGAATCGGGCGCCACCACCTGGATCGGCGCGAAGCATGAGCCGTCGCTGACGTTGACGAAGGACAGGCCCGCCTTGGAATCGCGCCGCGTGCGCACCCAGCCGCGCACCGTGACTTCGCCACCGGCCGGGAGCTTGCCCGCCAGCGCATGTTCGACGCTCACCACCGTCATGGCTTGAATCCTTCCGTAAACAGACACATTAATGGAACGCGGAGTTTACAAGAGCCGCGCGGCCCACGCTGCGTGGCCGCCGCTATAATTCCTCCCCAGTTGTCCCGCAGGAGCACCGCATGGCCATCACCCTCACCCCGGTTGCGCTTGAACGCGTGCAGCGTTTCGTCGAACAGACCCCGGGTACGCTGGGCCTGCGTTTCGGAGTGACCCGCACCGGCTGTTCCGGCTGGGGCCATGTGGCCGACCTGGCCCGCGACCAGCGCGAGGGAGACACGGTGTTCGAGTTCCAGGGCGTGCGGATCTATGTGGATGCCGACAGCCTGGCGCTGGTGGATGGCACCGAGATCGATTTCGCGAAGCAGGGCCTGAGCGAGACCTTCCTGTTCAACAATCCCAACGCGGCCGCCGAATGCGGCTGCGGCGAGAGCTTCACCACCACGGCCGACGCGGCCTGAGCGCACAGGGCGGGGGATGCAGCCCCGCCGCCGGCATGAATCGCCCGGCTTGCCCCTAAGTCACTGACCTGACATAATTTCCGGCTCCCGATGGCCTGCTGGCCGCGGGTCCTTGCCCCACCGCACCCCGCCGGCATCCGCGCGGAGTGGTCGGGGGGCTGTCCCGCCCGGCGTGCATTCCGCGTGCCGGGCCCACATCCGAAAGGTAAAAACGATGCGTCACTATGAAGTCGTGTTCCTGGTCCACCCGGACCAGAGCGAGCAGGTGCCGGCCATGATCGAGCGCTACAAGTCGCTGATCGAGACGGGCAACGGCAAGATCCACCGTCTGGAAGACTGGGGCCGCCGCCAGCTGGCCTACCCGATCCAGAACCTGGTGAAGGCCCACTACGTGCTGCTCAACATCGAGGCTGACCAGGCCGTCCTGAATGAACTGGTCGAGAGCTTCCGTTTCAACGATGCGGTGCTGCGCAACTTGGTCATCAAGCGCGATGGCCCGGATACCGAGCAGTCCCTGATCATGAAGAACAAGGACGAGAAGGGCGACAAGCCCGAGCGTGGCGAGCGTCGTCGCCGTGACGACGACGAAGGCGAGGCCAGCACCGAGGCTTCGACCGATTCCGACACCGCCGAAGCCGCCTGAGGATCCTACCCATGTCCAAGTTCTTCCGCCGCCGCAAGTTCTGCAAGTTCACCGCCGAAGGCGTGAAAGAGATCGACTACAAGGATCTCAACACCCTGCGCCAGTACCTGACCGAGAACGGCAAGATCGTGCCGAGCCGCGTCACCGGTACCAAGTCCCGCTACCAGCGTCAGCTGTCCACCGCGGTCAAGCGCGCCCGTTTCCTGGCGCTGATCCCGTACACGGACAACCACGACGTGTAATCCAGGGCCTCCCCGCACGGGGAGGTTCTTCTTCCTACTGTCATTCGGACAGCCAATCGCTGCAGGCCATGCCTGCTAACGAATACGGAGCAATACGATGGAACTGATTCTTCTGCAGAAAGTGACCAACCTGGGCGTCCTGGGCGACAAGGTCAACGTGAAGCCGGGCTACGGCCGCAATTACCTGGTGCCGCAGGGCAAGGCCGTGCCGGCCACCGCCGCCAACGTCGCCGAGTTCGAAGCCAAGCGCGCCGAGTACGAAGCCAAGGCCAAGGCCGTGCACGACGACGCCGAAGCCCGCGCCGCCAAGCTGGAAGGTGCAAGCGTCACGATCACCGCCAATGCCGCGACCGAAGGCAAGCTGTTCGGTTCGGTCGGTCCGCGCGACATCGCCGATGCGTTCACCGCCGCCGGCCTGCCGCTCGAGAAGAGCGAAGTCATCATGGGCGAAGGCGCGTTGCGCAACATCGGCGAGTACGAAATCGCCGTGAAGCTGCACGCCGACGTGCAGACGACCGTCAAGGTCGTGGTGCAGGCGGAAGCCTGATCCAGCCAGCGCATCATCCGTGATGCCGACAGACGGGCGCCGAAAGGCGCCTGTTCTGTTTCTGCCGTCGGCGCATGCCGACAGGTAGCCCGCACCGTCGCAGCGGGTGAGACGACAAAAGATCAGTCTGAAGGTAGTTATCCACAGGTTGTTCCGTCGCGTGCCCACAGGCCAGGCTCCTACGATGTCCGGTCCGGCCCCATTCCGACCTGGTTGTACTGTCCATGCCCGCACGTACCGGCTTCCGCACCGACCCGCACGACTCGCGCATCGAACAGCTGCGCGTTCCGCCGAATTCCATCGAGGCGGAACAGGCGGTGCTGGGCGGCCTGATGCTGGCACCGGAAGCGTACGACCGCATCAACGACAAGCTCACGCCGAATGATTTCTACCGTCGCGACCATCAGCTGATCTATCGCGCCATCGGCGAACTCGCGGAACGGAACCGTCCGTTCGATGCGGTGACGCTGGGAGAGTGGTTCGAGTCGCAGGGGCACATGGAACTGGTCGCCGGTGGCGCTTACCTGGTGGAACTGGCCAGCACCACGCCGTCGGCGGCGAACATCACGGCTTATGCGGAGATCGTGCGCGACAAGGCGGTGATGCGCCAGCTCATCGAGGTCGGCACCGAGATCGTCAACGACGCCTTCCAGCCGGAGGGCAAGGAAAGCGACGAGATGCTGGCGGTCGCCGAACAGAAGGTGTTCGCGATCGCGGAGCAGGGCGCACGCGGGCGCACCGACTTCGTGGCGATGAACGATGCATTGAAGGATGCGTTCGAAGTCCTGCGCGTGCGCTCGGAAAGCGGCGGCACCGTCACCGGCCTGCCGACCGGCTACACCGAGTTCGACATGATGACCGCGGGCCTGCAGCCCACCGACCTGGTGATCCTGGCGGCGCGTCCGGCGATGGGCAAGACCACGTTCGCGCTGAACATCGCCGAATACGCGGCCATCAAGTCGAAGAAGGCCGTCGCGGTGTTCTCGATGGAAATGTCGGCCGGGCAGCTGGCGATGCGACTGATCTCTTCGGTCGGCCGCATCAATGCCACACGACTGCGCACCGGTTCGCTGGAAGACGAGGACTGGAGTCGCGTCACCAGCGCCATCCGCATCCTCAAGGACCAGGCCAAGGTGTTCATCGACGACACGCCCGGACTCTCGCCGGACGTGCTGCGCTCGAAGGCGCGCCGGTTGAAGCGGGAACACGACCTGGGCCTGATCGTCATCGACTACCTGCAGCTGATGTCCGTGCCGGGCAACAGCGAGAACCGCGCCACCGAGATTTCCGAGATCTCGCGGTCCCTGAAAGGGCTGGCAAAGGAACTCAACGTGCCGGTGCTCGCGCTGTCGCAGCTCAATCGTTCGCTGGAAACGCGTACCGACAAGCGTCCGGTGATGGCGGACCTGCGCGAATCGGGCGCCATCGAGCAGGACGCCGACATGATCGTCTTCATCTACCGCGACGATTACTACAACAAGGAAACGTCGCCGGACAAAGGCCTGGCCGAAATCATCATCGGCAAGCAGCGTTCGGGCCCGACCGGTTCGTGCAAGCTGCGCTTCTTCGGCGAATACACACGCTTCGACAATCTGAGCCACGACAGCATCGGCGCATTCGAATGATCGGATCGATGTTCACGTCGGTGTGTGCCGCGTAGTACGCTGCATCCGGCAGGACCGGTCCACGGGGGAGCCGACATCAGGCATTGACGGGCGCTGCGGGGCGTCCGGACGAGATGCCCGGTACGGTGGTGGTCCGGATCACGAATGACCAGCAGATGGTCCGCCGCAGTGGCGATGGTAGCGGCGGGAACAGATCTGCCAGCGAGTACATCCAGGGGAATACAGTGGCCAGTGCGTCGGGCGCGGGCACAAGCAGGCGATGGCGTGGCTGGCGGGCGGCATGGGCCGGCCTGGTGTTGCTCGTGCTCGCGCAGACCGCGTCCGCACTCGAGATCCACCGCCAGCTGTCGCAATTCCACCACACGGCCTGGAGCGTCAAGGACGGTGCACCGGGTCAGATCACCGCGCTGGCGCAGACGGCGGACGGTTACCTCTGGCTGGCTACCCAGATCGGCCTGTATCGCTTCGACGGCGTGCAGTTCGAGCGCTACGAACCGCCGGCCGGCGAGGCGCTGCCCGCGACCAGTGTTTCGGCCCTGCATGCATCTCCGGAAGGCGGGCTTTGGGTGGGGTTCCGCTACGGCGCCGTCAGCCATATCCATGGCGGCGCGCTGACTCATTACGGTGAGGCACAAGGCCTGCCCAGTGGCACCGTGTTCGGGTTCGCGCGCGATGCCGATGGCCGGCTGTGGGCGGCCACCTTCACCGGACTGGTCTATCTGGAGCGGGGGCGCTGGCATGCGCTGGGACCGGAATGGGAATTCCCTGGCCGGCAGGCGCGCACCGTGTTCGCCGATGCGGCCGGCACGCTATGGGTGGCGAGCGAGCAAGGCGTTGCCTTCCTGCCACGTGGAGCCCGGGCCTTCCAGCGTGTGCACGCAGCGGTTGGCCGGATCAGCCAGTTTTCCCAAGCGCCGGACGGCGGCATCTGGATTGCCGAGGCGGATCGCGCGGTGCGTGCTTTGCCCTTGCCGGGTACTCCGGCGTCGACCGCTGCGCTGCCACTGCCATCGGCCGGCCTGCTGTTCGATCGCGACGGCGCGTTATGGGCCACCACGCTGGGTGACGGCGTCTACCGGCTGGCCGGCGAAGGGCGGTCGCACTTCGAGAGCTATCGCCAGCGCGATGGCCTGAGTTCGGACTACGCATTGCCGCTGCTGGAGGACCGCGAAGGCACGATCTGGCTGGGCAGCAGTCGCGGGCTGGACCGCTTCCGCCATGCCAATGTTGTGCTTGCCCGCCTGCCGGATGGCGCGCACGACTTCGCCATCGTCGCCGGTGAGGGCGCGTCCGTGCTGGCGGGAAGTCGCAACCGGCCCCTGATGCGATTGCGGGACGGCATGCTCGAGACGCTGCCGCTGCCTCCCCCGCTGACCGCCGCGTACAGGGACGACGAGGGCGTGGTCTGGCTGGGTGGCCCCAAAGGACTTTGGACATTGCGTGATGACACGTTGGCGCCGGCGGCGCCACTGCCGGTCAGGGCGTATTCGGGTGTGCAGGCGATCGCGCGGACGACCGACGGCACGCTGTGGGTGTCGCTGAACACGCCAGGCATCCATCGTCTGCGTGACGGTCGTTGGACCCATCTGCGTGACCTTGCGGGCACGCGCGACGGTTCGTCGCCGCTGAGCCTGCTTGCCGACCGGGAAGGGCAGTTGTGGATGGGCTTCGCGCACAATCGCATCGCGCGGATGCGGGAGGGCAGCCTGCAGGTATTCGGTCCCTCCAGGGGGCTGGATGTGGGCAACGTGAGCGCGCTGCATCAGGGGCGTGCCGCTATCTGGATCGGGGGCGAGCAGGGGCTCGCGCGCCTGCGCGGTGACCGCATCCAGAGCCTGCGTGCGCAAGCGGATAGCCCGTTCCGCGGTATTTCCGGCATCGTGGAGACAGCCGACGGTGATCTCTGGCTCAACGGCGCGCGCGGCATCGTGCGGGTTCCGGCCAGCGCCATCGAGGACGTGCTCCAGAATACGCCGCAGGCTGCGTACGATCTCTTCGACTTCCTCGATGGACTGCCCGGCGTCCCCGCGCAGTTCCGGCCCATCCCGACCGCACTGCAGGCCGGCGATGGGAAACTCTGGTTCGCCACCACCAGCGGCGTGGTGTCGATCGATCCGAAGGCGATCCGGCGCAATCCGTTGCCGCCGCCGGTGGTGGTCCGCTCGCTCTCCGTCGACGGCCGGACCCATCGCCTGGAGGGCACATCACTGTCGTTGCCAGCGGGCGCGCGCAACCTTCAGATCGGCTACACCGCGTTGAGTCTGGCCATCCCCGAACGAGTCCGGTTTCGTTACCGGCTGGAAGGCTATGAACAGGAATGGCAGGAAGCCGGCACGCGTCGCGTGGCCTACTACAACAATCCCGGGCCGGGGCACTATGTATTCCGCGTGCTTGCCGCCAACAACGATGGCGTGTGGAACGAGGAGGGCGCCAGCATCGCGTTCTCGATCGCGCCGCGGTACTACCAGACCCCATGGTTCGCCCTGCTGTGCGTCGCCCTGATCGCCGGACTACTGTGGGTCGCCTACCTGATGCGTCTTCGCCGCGTATCCCGGCAGATCCATGACCGCCTGCAGGAGCGCCACCGGGAACGCGAGCGCATCGCCCGCGAGTTGCACGACACCCTGCTGCAGAGCGTGCAGGGGCTGATCCTGCGCTTCCACGCGGTGGCGGGATCGCTGGGGGCGAGTGCGCCGGGGCGCCAGGCCCTTGAGTCGGTGCTGGAGCGCGCCGACGATGTGCTGGTGGAGGCGCGCGACCGCGTGCTCGATCTGCGTGCGAGCCACCATGCGGGCGGCCTGTCCGATGTCTTTGTCCGGATGGCGGCCGACCTCGCCAGCGATACGGACGTTTCCTTCCGGGTGACGATGGAAGGGCAAGCCGCGCAACTGGATCCGATCGTACAGGACGAACTGGTGCAGATCGGGCGCGAAGCGCTGCTCAATGCATTCCGCCATGCCCAGGCGGAGCGCATCGAAGTCGTGATCGAACAGGGAACGGATGGCGTGCGCCTCCGCTTCATCGATGACGGCCGCGGCATCGAGCCCGATGTGCTGGCGAGCGGAGGCCGACACGGGCACTGGGGGCTGGCCGGCATGCGCGAGCGCGCAGAGCGGCTGGGCGCGACGCTGGACGTCGCATCGCGACCGGGCGAGGGCACCTGCGTCTACGTCCGTGTGCCGGCGGCGCTCGCCTACCGCGCGCGGCCGCGCGGGTGGCAACGCTGGTTGCTTGGGCGTCGTGACGAGAAGGACGGACGCTGAAGCAGCGGGCATCCGCATTCGCACCGCTACAATCACCCCATGCCTGGACCTGACCACATCGAGGAAATGGACTTCGCGGCTTCGTTCCGGCCCGAGGCGAACGACCGTCCCACGCGCATACGCGTGGACCTGGATGCGTTGAGCCACAACTTCCATGCATTGCAGGCGCACGCGGGCGTGCCGGTGATGGGTATCGTCAAGGCCAATGCGTACGGGCACGGGCTGGTGCCCGTCGCGCGGTACCTGCAGGCCCAGGGCATCGGACAACTGGGCGTGGCGCTGGTGGAGGAGGGCATCGCTCTGCGGCGCGCGGGTGTGACGGTGCCGATCCTGGTGCTGGGCGGCATCCATGCGCCGCAGGTCAGCCAGTTCCTGGCATGCGATCTTGAAGTCACCGTGTCCTCGATCGCCAAGCTGCGGCAGGTGGAACTGGCGGCGGAATCGCTGGGACGCCACGCGGTGATCCATCTGAAAGTGGACACCGGCATGGAGCGCATCGGCGTGCACAGCGAGAATGCCGGGCCATTGATCGAAGCGGCGCTCGCTTCACGCTGGTGCACCTTGAAGGGCATCTATTCCCATCTGGCGTGTTCGGACGATCCCGCCTCGCCGATGACGCAGGGACAGCTCACGCGCTTCCTCGACGCCTGCCGGCATTTCGAGCGCATCGGTGCGCCGATGCCGATCCGCCACCTGGCCAACTCGGGTGGCGTGCTGCATTTCCCCGAAACCTGCCTGGACATGGTACGCCCCGGCATCGCGCTGTACGGCGTGATGCCTGATCCCGCCTCGCGCCCGACCGTGGCGTTGAAGCCCGCGCTGTCGCTGGTTTCGAAGGTGGTCTACTTCAAGGTGGTCAACGCCGGTCGCACGGTCAGTTACGGCGCCACCTGGACGGCGCCAACCGATACCCGCATCGTCACCGTGCCGATCGGCTACGGCGACGGCTATCCGCGTTCGCTTTCCTCGCGGGGCGAAGTGCTGGTGCGGGGTGCGCGCCATCCCATCGTCGGGCGCGTGTGCATGGACCAGTTCATGGTCGACCTCGGGCCGGGAGGCAGTGCCTACAACGAGGATGAAGTGGTGCTGATCGGTCGCCAGGGCGACGATGCCATGTCGTGCGAAGCGGTGGCATTGGCGGCCGGCACCATTCCGTACGAGATACTGACCGGGCTCAATGCCCGCATCCCGCGCGAATACGTCGGTGCCGCATCCGGCTTGGCGTCCGCGACGTAAGCCGGCGCACCGTCCTATCGGATTTTCCGCATGCCGACCGCTCTCGTCTGGTTCCGCCACGATCTGCGCCTGGACGACAATCCGGCGCTGCGGGCCGCGCTGGCGCAGGGCTTCACGCCCGTTCCGGTGTACCTCCATGCGCCGGACGAGGAGGGCGAGTGGACGCCCGGGGCAGCGTCCAACGCCTGGCTGCATCGCTCGCTGGCCGCGCTGGATGCCGACCTCCAGCGCCGCGGATCGCGTCTGCTGCGGCGGCATGGCTCCAGCGCGGCATCGCTCGACGCGCTGCTCGACGAGACCGGCGCGCAGGCCGTGTTCTGGAACCGCAAGTACGAGCCGGCCACCCAGCCGCGCGATGCGGCCCTTAAGAAGACACTGCGCGAGCGCGACGTGCAGGTCGAGAGCTTCAAGGGCGTGCTGCTGTTCGAGCCGTGGGACCTCGCCACGCAGCAGGGCACGCCCTACAAGGTCTTCACCCCATTCTGGCGCGCCGCCCTGTCGCAGTGGCGGGTCCCCGAACCGTGGACCGCGCCGGCGCAACTGCCATCCGTCGACACCGCGCTCCGGAGCGAGCCGCTGGATGCTTGGAAACTCGTGCCGTCGCTTGGCTGGGATGCAGGCTTCTGGGGCGCATGGACGCCGGGTGAGGCCGGCGCGCGCGAAGCACTCGAGGTCTTCATCGACGGCGCACTCAATGGCTACCGCAGCGACCGCGACCGCCCGGACCGCACCGGTACCTCGCGCCTGTCCCCGCACCTTCACTTCGGGGAGATCGCACCGTGGCGCATCGTGGCCGGACTGGAGCGCACACGCACGGCAGCCAACAGCGCCGACATGGACGGTTACATCCGTGAGCTGGGCTGGCGTGAATTCGGCTACCACCTGCTGCATCACTTCCCGCAGACCACTACGCAGAACCTCAATCCGCGCTTCGAACACTTCGACTGGGCGAAGGTCGATCCCGCGGCCCTGGACGCCTGGCAACGCGGCCGCACGGGCGTGCCCATCATCGACGCCGGCCTGCGCGAACTCTGGGCCACCGGCTACATGCACAACCGCGTCCGCATGGTCGTGGCCAGCTACCTGACCAAGCACCTGCGCTACCACTGGCTGCACGGCGCCCGCTGGTTCTGGGACACGCTGGTGGACGCCGATCTCGCCAGCAACACGCTGGGCTGGCAATGGACCGCTGGCACCGGCGCCGATGCCGCGCCGTACTTCCGTGTATTCAATCCGGTCACCCAGGCGGAGAAGTTCGATCCCAAAGGCAGCTATATCGCGCGATGGGTGCCGGAACTGGCAGAGGTGCCGGTGCCGTTGCGCTTTTCGCCGTGGCAGAGGCCGGAGCTGCTGGCGAGGCTCGCGCCGGCGTACCCGTGCTACCCCATCGTTGATCTTGCCGCTGGTCGCGACGGCGCATTGGCCGCCTACCGCCAGACCGTGAGCTGAGCTGCGTTGACGCCTTTCGTCGCCGCGTGTTTCACTCGGCGCGGGAGAGGAGGGCAAGCATGGCCACGAAGAAGGCGCCGGCAAAGCCGCGTCGCGAGCCGATGTCGCGGGTGGATACCGCCTGGTTGCGGATGTGTCGTCCGACCAACCCGATGATGATCACCGGTGTGCTGATGTTCGACGAGCCGATGACGCTCGACCGGCTGAAGCAGGTGGTGAAGAAGCGTTTCCTCGCTTATCCGCGCTTCCTGCAGAAGGCTGTCGATACACCCGCCGGGGCGTCCTGGGTGACCGATCCGGATTTCGACCTCGATTGGCATGTGCGCCTCTCGGCACTGCCGGGGCGCCACGATCCCGCTTCCGAAAAGAAGGCGCTGGAACGCTTCACCAGCCAGATGGCCTCCACGCCGCTGGACAAGACCAAGCCGCTTTGGCAATTCCACCTGATCGAACGCTACGGCACGGGTTCGGCGCTGGTCGCCCGCATCCACCACAGTTATGCGGACGGCATCGCGCTGGTGCAGGTGCTGCTGTCGCTGACCGATACCAGTCGCAAGCCGGACGCCGGCAAGGACCTGCGCTCGGCCTGGCTGAAGAAGGATGGCGTTGAGGTCGTGCGCCGGGTCGGCGCGATCGACCGCTACATGCAGTTGGGCGGCAAGGTGCTGGGCAAGGGCATGGAGATGTACCGCGATCCCTCGCTGGCCACGGTGCTGGCGAAAGAGGGCGGCGAGATCGGGCGCGAACTGCTGCATGCGCTGTCGCTTTCGGATGACCCGCCAACGCTGCTGCGCGGCAAGCTGGGCGTCAGCAAGCGGGTGGCCTGGGCCGAGCCGCTGGACCTGGAGGAAGTCAAAGCCGTTGGTCGCGCCTGCGACTGCACCGTCAACGATGTACTGATGGCCGCGGCCTCCGGCGCGCTGCGCAACTACATGCTGGAGCGTGGCGAGCAGATCGATGGGGTCACCCTGCGCGCCACCGTTCCCGTCAACCTGCGGCCGCTGGAACATGCCCGCAAGCTGGGCAACCATTTCGGCCTCGTGTTCCTGGACCTGCCGGTGGGCGAGGACAATCCGATCCGTCGGCTGGAGCGCGTGGCGGAGTGCATGCGCGACTTGAAGAACTCACGGCAAGCCATTGTTGCATTTGGACTTCTGGCTGCGCTTGGCATGGCGCCTTCCGCCATCCAGAGCGTCGCGCTAGAGCTGTTCTCGCGCAAGGCCACGGCGGTGGCCACCAACGTCCCCGGTCCCCAGCAGCCGCTGTACATGGGCGGATCGCGACTGCGCGAGATGATGTTCTGGGTGCCGCAGACCGGTTCCATCGGCATCGGCGTCTCCATCCTCAGCTACAACGGCCGCGTGCACTTCGGATTGATCGCCGACGCCAAGCTGATCCCGGATCCGGACGCGGTGATCCGGCGTTTCGGACCGGAGTTCGACAAGCTTCTGTACCTGTCGCTGATGGGCGACTGGGAACGGACGCTGGACGCGCCGACGGCGAGCGCATTGCTGTCCTGATCCCCGCCGCCACCTGAATGAACAGGGGGAAAATCGCACGTTCTACACAGCACGATGGTTAGGCTTGCGACCGTTCCGGGTATTCACCCGACGTCACAAGGAGGATCCATGAATACGATGCTGAAGACCGGCGCCCTGGCTGCGCTCACCGTCACCCTGCTGGGCGGTTGCGCCAGCTATACCGGCCAGACCAACGATCCGAACGACCCCAACCGCACCCGCACGGGCGCCCTGATCGGTGCCGGTATCGGTGCCGTGGCCGGTTTGCTGAGCGGCAGCGATGCCACCGAACGCCGCCAGCGCGCGCTGGTGGGTGCCGGTGTCGGCGGCTTGGCGGGCGGCTCCATCGGCGCCTACCAGGATCGCCAGGAAGCGGAGCTGCGCCGCCAGACCGCGGGCACCGGCATCGATGTCAGCCGCGACGGCGACGTCATCAAGCTCAACCTGCCCGATGGCGTGACCTTCGACTTCGGCAAGGCCGACCTGAAGTCGCAGTTCTATCCCGCGCTCAACAACGTGGCGTCCACGCTGCGCGAGTACAACCAGACCATCGTGGAAGTCAGCGGCCACACCGACAGCATCGGTTCCGACGCGGTCAACCAGCGTCTGTCCGAACAGCGTGCGGCCGCAGTCGGCAACTACCTGATCGGCCAGGGCCTGCAGCGCGAGCGCTTCGAGATCGTCGGCATGGGCAAGCGGTACCCGGTTGCCAGCAACGATACCGACGCAGGTCGTGCGATGAATCGCCGCGTCGAAGTCCGCGTGCTGCCCGTGCGCTCTTAAGCCATCGTCGCAGCATATGGGGAACGGGCCGCGCAAGCGGCCCGTTTTCTTTGTCTGTTCCGCCGGGTGCTGTCAACCCGTTCCCAGCGCTGCCATCCGTTGCCACAATCGGCATCCCACCCGGTCCATCGGGTTTTCCAGTACGGACGCAATGCAAGACCGCAATCCCCAGATCGCCCAGCACATCGCCGCCACCATCGCCGCCGAGATCGGCGCACAGACCGCGCAGGCCAAGGCCGCCATCGCGCTGCTGGACGAAGGCGCCACGGTTCCCTTCATCGCCCGCTACCGCAAGGAAGTCACCGGCGGGCTGGATGACATCCAACTGCGCGACCTCGAGACACGCCTGACCTACCTGCGCGAACTGGAAGACCGTCGCGCCGCCGTGCTGGCCAGCATCGACGAGCAGGGCAAGCTGACCGACGAGCTGCGCGCCGACATCGAAGCCGCCGACAGCAAGGCGCGCCTGGAAGACCTTTATCTGCCTTACAAGCCCAAGCGTCGCACGCGCGCGCAGATCGCGCGCGAGGCGGGACTGGAACCGCTGGCCGACGGCCTGCTCGCCGATCCGACCCAGGTGCCGGAGGTCGCGGCCGCGGCGTATGTCGATGCCGACAAAGGCGTGGCTGATGCGAAGGCCGCACTCGACGGCGCGCGCGCCATCCTGATGGAGCGCTGGGGCGAGAACGCTGCGCTGGTCGGCGAGCTGCGTGCATGGATGGCCGACGTCGGCGTGATCCGCGCGAAGGTGGCGCAAGGCAGGGAGAACGAGGGCGCCAAGTACCGCGACTACTTCGATCACGCCGAATCGCTGGCGAAGATTCCCTCGCACCGTCTGCTGGCGCTGTTCCGCGCGCGCCGCGAAGAGATCCTGCTGCTCGATCTCGACCCGGGTATGGACGCCGAGGCCGGCCATCTGCAGGCCGAGGGCCGTGTGGCGGTGCATGCGGGCGTCTCCTCGCAGGGACGCGCGGCGGACAAGTGGCTGCTGGATGCCTGCCGCCTGACCTGGCGCGCCAAGCTGCACATGCACCTGCTGCTGGACCTGTTCAACCAGGCGCGCGAGAAGGCCGAAGCCGAGGCCATCGCGGTGTTCGGCGACAACCTGAAGGACCTGCTGCTGGCGGCGCCTGCGGGGCCGAAGGCCGTGCTTGGCCTGGACCCGGGGCTGCGCACCGGCGTGAAGGTCGCGGTGGTGGATCGCACCGGCAAGCTGGTCGACCATGCCACCATCTACCCGCATGAGCCCAAGCGCCAGTGGGATCAATCGCTGCACGTGCTGCGCGCGTTGTGCGCGAAGCACCAGGTGGAGCTGATCGCCATCGGCAACGGCACCGCCAGTCGCGAAACCGACAAGCTGGCCGGTGACCTGATCAAACAGGCCGCGGACCTGAAGCTGGAGAAGATCGTCGTCAGCGAAGCCGGCGCATCGGTCTACTCCGCCTCGGAATTCGCATCGAAGGAATTCCCGGACCTCGACGTCAGCATCCGTGGTGCGGTCTCCATCGCACGCCGCCTGCAGGACCCGCTGGCCGAACTGGTGAAGATCGAACCGAAGGCGATCGGCGTAGGCCAGTACCAGCACGACGTGGACCAGTTCCGCCTGGCGCGGGCGCTGGATGCGCGCGTGGAGGACTGCGTCAACGCCGTCGGCGTCGACGTCAACACCGCCTCGGCTGCGCTGCTGACGCGCGTGTCCGGCCTGTCGTCGACGGTGGCCGAGAACATCGTGCGCTTCCGCGACGAACACGGTGCCTTCCGTACGCGCAAGGCACTGCTGGGCGTGCCGCGCCTTGGTGAGAAAACGTTCGAGCAGTGTGCCGGCTTCCTGCGCATCGCCGACGGCGACGAGCCACTGGACGCCTCGTCCGTGCATCCGGAAGCCTATCCGGTAGTGGAACGCATCCTGGCCGGCAGCGGCAGGCAGGTGAAGCAGATCGTCGGCGATATCGTGTTCCTGCGCGCGGTGAAGCCCGAGCAGTACACCGACGGGACGTTCGGCGTGCCGACCATCCGCGACATCCTGAAGGAGCTTGAGAAGCCCGGCCGCGATCCGCGTCCCGAGTTCAAGGCCGCGCGCTTCGCCGAAGGCGTGGAAGACATCAAGGACCTGCGCGAAGGCATGATCCTGGAGGGCGTGGTCAGCAACGTCGCCGCCTTCGGCGCGTTCGTCGACATCGGCGTGCACCAGGACGGCCTGATCCACATTTCCGCGCTGGCCGACCGCTACGTGAAAGATCCGCGCGAAGTGGTGAAGGCCGGCGACATCGTCAAGGTGAAGGTGCTGGAGGTCGACGTGGCCCGAAAGCGCATCGCGCTGACCCGCCGCCTCGACGATGCACCTGCGCCGCAGGCGCCGCGCGAAGCACGCGCGAACGATCTGCGTACGCCGCGCGGACAGGAGCGTGGTCCTTCCCGCGACAACCGGCGTGGCCCGGCCCCGGCCAAGCCCGGCGCAGCGCCAGCCGACAATGCGCTGGCCGCGGCCTTCGCGCGGGCGAAGGGGCAGGGCTGATCGACGGAGGGATGTGGGAGCGACGTGAGTCGCGAAAGCCTACCGGCAGGTCGGCACCGCAAAGAGAAGGTGCGTGGGGGCTTCCTTTCCGATCACGACTTGCATCGCTCGCTCCTGCACATCACGGCCCGCTGTCCCGAGTCGCCGACGCATAGGGCGCGAGGTAGTGGCTCAGTCCGCCGGTCCGCAACCGCGTGGCGGCCGCGCTCCAGTCGACCGGCGCGCCGGCCTTCAGCGCGTCCAGCACGGCCACGACTGACAATTCCACCTCCGGCAGCCCGCTCGCGCCCGGTGCGTTGCGGCGCTGTTCGATCGCCTCGAACAGCACGGCATTGGCCTCGGGGTAGGACAGCGGTTCAGTCGCGCCGTGTGCGCTGCGCCACGCGGGCGTCTCCAGCACCGCATTGACGTGCGAGAGGATCAGCCAGGTCGCGCGGCCGATCAGTTTCAGGTTTCCCGGCTGCACGCTGGTCATGGTATTGCCGACCACGCGGCCACGCTTGGCCATGACGCCGGTGGAATGCGCATTGAGCAGCATCTTCAGCGCGATGGTCTGGTCCAGCTCGAATGCATCGCGCTGCGGCACCGTCACCGCGATCACCGGTACGGGACGGGGCAGGGCGGCGGCGTCGCGCACGACCTCGGAGGCCAGCGGACGTGCGGACACCGACACCAGCACCAGTTCCGCACCTGCTGAAGCGAACGCCTGCAGCCAACGCCGGTTCGCATCGTCATGTGCTTCATCGCCGAGCAGGATCAGCGCACCGGAATCGCCCGACCGCGGTCCGCTGCGGCGCATGTTGGCGTCGGAATACGACAGGTCGTACAACGCCTGCTGTTCGTCGCCTGCGTTGGCCAGCCCGCGCAGCGCGGATTCGCGCAGGTACGGGTCCGGGATGCCGGTTTCGAACGGCGGCAGGTACAGCGCCTTGTCCAGTCCGTGGAAGGGACGGTGCAGGAGTGCCTGCCAGGCCTGTCGCGCATTGCCTGCGGGCGTCCATACCTGGATCCACGAACGCCGTTCCGGTGCATCCACGGGGTCCAGCGGGCCGAGCCGGAAGGTAGGTGCACGCTCGGTGACGTCCACGAACACCGGCATCAACGCGCGCGTGGCCAGGTAGGTGGCACGGTGTCCGGCGGCGTAGCTTGCGGCTTCGCGCTCGGTCCACGCCGCCAGTTTCGGCGCGGCCGCTGCGACAGTCTGCTGGATGCCGGCGAAGCCGCGCAGGCGATCGGCGATGCTGGCGTCGCTGAAACCCAGCGCGGCGAGTTCGTCTGCCGACAGCACCTCGCTCAACAGCGTGCGCGTCGCATCCTCCAGCACCACGCCCAGCACGTACAGGCTGGTGGTGGTGGCCTGCATGCGGGTGGAGCCGGTGATGGCCTGCGGCCCGGTGGGCAGCGCGATCTTGGTGATCCGCGGATCGTCCAGCACGCGACGGCTGCGCTCGAACGGACGCAGTACGTCGTCTGGGTTGTTGTAGACGAACCACGTACGCCGCGCGTCCACGCCGGCCTGGTCGGCGGCCGCCAGCGCGGTGCCGATCACGGCCGAGGTTTCACCGCCTTCGGTGACCGCGAAGACCAGGTCATCGCGCTCGATACCGTTGTCCTGCAACTGCAGGCGGCCGATCTCGGGGATGTCCTCGAAGCCTTCCAGCGAGGCGATCAGTGCACGGTCGCCGCCGGTGATCTCGCCACGCACGCGTTCGCCCAGGCTGGGAAAGCGCGCCTCGATCTTCGTCATCGCCGGCGATGCGGCGGCGTGTTGCCAGAACGGGCGCCACAATCCGCTTTCGATCGTTTCAGCGAGGCGTCCGGTCGAGCCGGTGCCATAGAAGTACAGGCGATGCCCGTCGCGCAGCGCGCGGGTGATGTCGTGCGAGGCCGCTTCAAGCGCTGCCCGCCGTGCCGGATCGTCGGCCACGCCCTGCAGTGCCTTTGCGATGTCCTCGTCCACCGCCAGCAGCGATACCAGTCCGTCGGTGGTGTCGGCCGCGATGCGCGTGCTCAGGTCGAAGCTGCGCGGGTGGCGCTGTTCGGTCAGCAGGCTGTGCAACTGGAACTGCTGCTTGTGCGCCACGAAGTCCTGCGACTGCGCCGAGGGCGTCACGCCCAGGCGGGACGGCGCAGGTTGCGCAGTGGCGGGGGCCAGGACACCGGCCATGGCAAGGAAGGACATGCTTCGCATGATGCAATTCGCCGTACGGGACATCGGATCCCTCATCAGACAACGGAAGACGGTGTCGAGACCGGCGATGTTCCCCTTGCGCGGCGCCCGACGCGGGCTGCTATCGTCATGACAACGATAGCAAACGAGAGCGACACTATGCCCCGGAACGTGCGACCGTTGCATGCCGCGCCGCGCCACCCGCGCCGGCACATCGCGCTGCTGGTGCTCGGCGTGGCGCTTGCCTGCGGCGCGAACGGGGCATCCGCTGCGACATCGCCGCTGGATGCCGCGGCCTGCGATTGCGCCACCACGGTGCCGCTGCTGGGCATCGATGTCCTGCTCACCTCGCGCCTGGACCTGCTGCGTGGCAAGCGCGTGGGTCTGGTGACGAATGCCACCGGCATGGACCATGCGTTGCGCAGCAGTGTGGATCGATTCGCCGCACGCACCGATTTCACGCTCGTGGCGTTGTTCGGGCCGGAGCATGGCGTGCGGGGCGACGTGCAGGCGGGCGACAAGGTCGCCTCATCGCGCGATGCCGCCACCGGGTTGCCGGTGCACAGCCTGTATGGCGAGCACCGCGAACCGACGCCGGAGATGCTGGCCGGCGTCGACGTGCTGGTGTTCGACATCCAGGATGTGGGCACGCGGTTCTATACGTATCCGTACACGCTGGCGGGCGTGATGCGCGCGGCGAAGCGCGCTGGCATTCCGGTGATCGTGGCGGACCGGCCCGATCCGCTCGGTGGGATGCGGGTCGAGGGCCCGGTGCTGGATCCGGCGCTGGCGTCGTTCGTGGGCATGTTCCCCATTCCGATCCGCCATGGCATGACCCTCGGCGAGCTGGCGACGCTGTTCAATACCGGCTTCGGCATCGGTGCCGAACTGCATGTGATCACGATGCAGGGCTGGCAGCGTGGCGATGAACCGCTGCGTGGTGCGTTGCCGTGGGTGCCTCCGTCTCCCAACATGCCCACGCCGGACACCGCGCTGGTGTATCCGGGCATGGGGCTGCTGGAAGGCACCAACGTGTCTGAAGGTCGCGGCACCACACGTCCGTTCGAGACCGTGGGCGCGCCGTGGGTGGATGCGCAGGCGCTGGCCGCGCGGCTCAATGCCATGGACCTGCCCGGGGTGCGCTTCCGCGCCACGTGGTTCACGCCCACGTTCTCGAAGCATGCAGGCAAGGTCTGCGGCGGGGTGCAACTGCACGTGATCGACCGGGCGGCATTCCTTCCCGTGCGTACTGGCATCGCGGTCCTGAAGGCCCTGCATGACCAGCACCCGAAGGACTTCGCCTTCCTGCCCGGCGAGCCGCCGTTCTTCGACCGGCTGGCCGGCGTGGATGATCTGCGCGCCGCCATCGCGCGCGGCGACACCCTGGACGTCATCGAAGCACGCTGGCAGCCGGGACTGAAGACATTCAGCACATTGCGCCAGCAGCATCTGCTCTATCCGATGCATTAGATTCCCTGCCTGCGCTCGGGGCATCCAAGGACGACTTGGAGGGCTATCCGTGGGAGCGGCGCAAGTCGCGATGAGGCTTTACCGGCCTTCTATCGCGACTTGCGCGCTCCCAAAAGAAAAGCCGCAACGCGGCTCTACCGGTGCCCCGTCGCGGCTCAGGTCGTTCCCGCTGGCCTGCGCTTGCGTGGCGCTCGACGCGGCGCATCGGAGGCTGTCGTGGTCAGGAGCGCCACGGCGTGCTGGAGTTGCTCCAGCGACGACAGCGTGTCGGCGTAGGCGATGAAGTGCTGCAGATAGCCGGGCGATGTGGCCCGCATCAGGTGCAGGGCGCGGTGCACGAGCATGCCGGAGTTGAGCGGGCCGGCGTCGGCGGGCAGGTCGTGCAGGGAGGCGCGCAGCTGGCTGTCGGTGCGGACCTGGGCCCAGGTTTCGCGCGCTTCGGTCAACATGGCAGGCGCCACTCGCGGGGTGTCGTGGCCGGGGCCGGGGCCGGCACGCAGCTGCAGTGCGGCGACCAGTTCGCGCAACCCGGAAGCGGGCACGGTCGCGTGTTTCGTCGCAGGAGCCACAGGCGGTCGCTGTGCCAACGCCTCCGCGTACGCCCGGATCAATCCGGCGACGCGGGCTTCCAGCAGGCGACGGGCTTCACCCTGTTGCGTGGCCATGCGCGCGGCGAGCGCCTGCAGGATGTCGAAGCGCGCCGGGTCCGCGCGGTCCGCGCCTTGGGCACGCCACGCCTGCAGTTGCGCCGTCAACGGCAACGCGTCACCGTCCATCGTCACCGCTGCGTTTGGCGGGGCGGGGGATGGGGGCGATCTCGACACGGCGGTTGCGTGCGCGGCCTTCCTCGTCGGTGTTCGCGCTGACCGGTTGCTCGGCGCCGAACGCGGCAGCGAACACTGACGATGACGGCACGCCTTCTGCAATCAGTGTGCGCGTGACCGTCAGCGAACGCTGCGCCGAGAGTTCCCAGTTGTCGGCGAACCGGCGGTTGCTGTCGCGCACCTGGCGGTCGTCGGTGAAGCCACTGACCATCAGGATCTCATCGCGCGTGCGCAGGTAGCCCGCGAGCGGAGCGGCGAGACCCTTGAGCAGGTCACGGCCTTCGGGCTGCAACTGGTCGGAGTTCAGTGCGAACAGCACGTTGCCGCGGATGCCGATGCGGCCATCCACCAGCGTCACCCGCCCTTCGGCCAGCGGCACCGCGAGGGCCTTCTCGAGTGCATCGCGCTGCTGTGTTTCCAGCTCGCGCCTGCGGACTTCCTCGTCCAGCCGCTGGGATAGTTGCGCCTGCACGGCGATCACGCCGACCAGCACCAGCACGAACGCCCCCAGCAGCACCGACATCAGGTCGCCGAAGCTGGCCCAGACGGGCGCGCCAAGGTCCGCGTCGTCTCCGGTCTCCACGCTCATGCGGCTTCGGCCCCGGACAGGCGTTGCAGGTCGACGGTGATCTGGCGCTGCGCGGACAGGCTCAGATCGACCACTTCACGTGCCTGCGCCACGTAGTAGGCCAACTGCTCATCGCTGCGCACGAGCGAGCGCTCCAGCGCACCTTCGAGGCTTTCCAGGCGCGCAAGCAGGGCGTCGTTGGATTCGCCGAAGCGGGCGACCACGCTGCCCAGCGCATCGCCCAGGCCGGCGACCTCGGTGGCACCGGCAGCGACCTGCGCGGCGACGTGTTCGAGCTTGCCGGTCTCGGCCTGCACGTGGTCGGTGAAGCGGGTGCCGACGCGATCCAACAGGTCGGCGGACGTGGCGACCAGCGCATCGATGGCACCCCGCTGTTCGGTGGAGGCATGGTTCACCGCGTCGAGCAGGGTCTGCAGCGTGCCCATCATCTGGGTGCGCTCCTCAAGCATGGCGGTATCGCGGACCATGCTGTCGGAAAGCTTCTGGCGGAGTTCCGCGATCACGTCGGCGGCAGCGCGCGGCGCTTCGGACGCCACCTGCACCAGTTGCGAGATCTCGGCGATGGTCTGCGCGGCGTGCGCCTGCGCCTGGGTGGTGATGTCCTCCGCGCTGCGTGCGAGCGCATCGCAGATGTCCTGTTGCAGGCGGGCGGTTTGCGCACCTGCATGTTCCCACTGCTCGCGCAGGGAGGCGCTCATTGCGGCCAGGCGTTCGGCCCACGCCGCCAGCCGCTGGTCGTCCTGTGTCGCCAGCGTCTGCTGCAGGCCGGCATGCGAGCGCTCCATCGCCTGCAGCAGCTCGGTGGCATGGCGTTCGATGCCGCCTGCCGCCACCGCCAGCGCGTGTTCGTTGCGCGCGGCGATCCCGGCGCTGGTGGCCTCCTGTCGCGCAAGCGCCTGGTTCCAGTTGTCCGACAGTTCGGCGGCGTTGCGCTCCAGCCGCGTGGACATGCCGTCCAGAACGGCGGCACTGCGCTGCTCAAAGCTGGCGGCCAGTCGCTCGGAGAAGGCCTGCATCTGGCCGGTGAGCGTGTCGTTGGTCTGGCGCTGCTGCTCGATCGCCGTGGTCCAGCTGGCGGCCGCGGTGGTGGAGGCGGCGCCGAAACCGGCGGTCAGGCCATCGAGTTGGCGCTGCACCGCCTGCGTGACGGCGTCCTGCATCGCCGCGCTCTCGCGTGCGAGCCCTGCAAGCGTCGCGTCGGTCGCCGGCTGCAACGCGGCGACGACGGCCCGGGCGCTGGCGTCGACACCCGACTTCAAGGCCTGCTCCAGTGACGCCGCGAGCTGCACCTGCACTGCTTCGGTGCGTTCGTGGAACGCCTGCTGGTTGACGACGAGGCGTTCGCCTGTGGCGTTGTTCTGGTGTTCGATCGACGCGACCATCGCCTGCAACCGGTCCACGAGGTCGGGCATCAGCGCGGCCTGCTGCTGCAGCAGGCGGAAGGATTCCTCGCGCTGGAACGATTGGGAGTGCACGCGCAGCGAGGTCGCGATCTCGCCATCGAGGTCCTGCACGGCCTGCAACCGTTCGCGACGGCAGAGCGCCGCCAGCAGGCCGAGCACCGCCGAGGTGGCCACGCCCGCGATCGAGGTGCCGAAGGCGAACGCAAGCCCTTTGACTGGCGCGCCCAGTGAACCGCGGATGGCGTCGAGATCCGTGGCGCTTTCCAGCGCCAGGCCGGTGCCGCGCAGCGTGGCCATCATGCCGAGGAGGGTGCCCAGCATGCCCAGCAGCACCAGCAGGCCGACCAGATAAGGCGTCAGCGCCGGTGCGGGCAGGGCGACGCGTTCGCCTTCGATGCGCTGCCGCACCGACGGGCGCAGGCCCGGAGGCAGCAGCGCCAGCCACGCGTGCAGGCCACTGCCGGCGGCGGAGGTATCTGCGACGGCCCGCACCAGTGTGGCAGTGGCCTGCCGGTAGCGGTGCAGTTCGACTGCGCCGGCCACATAGCAGCCGCAGATGACCAGCGTGACCACGACGCCCAGCGCATGCGTGCCGACGTAACCCACGCCGATCCAGGTGACGATGGCGAGACCCAGCAGGAACAGGGCGGCGAGGAGAGGGGTTCTGATCATGGTGTTCCGGAAACGTGCGAAGTGCGAAGGGCGGCGAGCAGCGCTTCGATGGGGTGGAAGCGGACGTCCAGCTCGGCGAGCAGGACGTCCTGCAGGTCGCGGCGGAAAGTAGGGAGCCAGGCGTCGTCGGGCGCGTCGGTATTGGCCCGCTTCAGCCGCTCGAAGTACTGGCCGAGCAGGGTGGGGGTTGTGGCCAGCAGGGCGTGTTCGCGCGGGCTCAGCGTCATCTCCATGACGGCATCGACCTCCGCCAGCCTCGCCTGCTCGGATGAGCCCGTGGCCAGCGCATCACGCAGGCGCCCGCGCAACGGGCCTGTGGACGCCAGCATGGACCGCTGGAGGTCCACGCAGTGACGACGGAACGGCGCGAAATCCTCGCCGGTCAGTTTCTCGAGTTTGTCGGTGCGCGTGATGGCGGTCCGCAAGTTGGCGCGCACGCGGGCGCAGGCGGCTTCTTCGCCTTCGGCCTGGATCGGGAAGGAACCGGGCGTTGGCACCGCGTCGAGTGCGCGCGACAGCGCGATGGCGCGGTTCCAGTCGATCCACTGGCCCAGTCGCTCGGAAAGGGCGGGGCCGGCGGAAGGCGCGCCGACGTCGCCCAGTCGGGCAAGAAGTCGTACGAAGGCCGGGGCCGACACCGGCGCCCGTTGTTGCACTGCTGCCACGCTGATGCTCAAAAAAGACGGCGATTTTACAGGAAGCACCAAGTCGACTGACCGGCAAATGGTCCGTTCATCGGTAATCTGAGCTGACGGATGCGGGAGGGCAAAGAAAAAGCCGGAACCTCGCGGTTCCGGCTTCTCTTCAAATGGTGGAGGTGGGCGGAATTGAACCGCCGTCCGAAGGCACTCCATCCCCGGTACTACATGCTTATCCCGCCGTTGAGTCTCGTCCTGCAGCAGCACGGTGGGCAAAGCGCACCGCAGAACCAGCCTGTTTTAGGTTGACCGGGTGCTGACAGGCAGCCACTCCCGGCGATTCCGTGATGATGACCTTACGCTGCGAGCACGGACACAAGCAGTTTCAGGGCTTACGCCTTAAGCGGCGAGAGCGTAGTTGTCGTCGTTGGCAACTAGAGTTTTGCCGCTGGATTTACGAGGAAAGCTGCCCCCTCGGCATGCACCAGGCAACTTCGCAACCCCCGTCGAAGCCAGTGCACCCCCGGGAGTCAGAAACGTCCTGACAAGGGCAAGTGTAGGGGCGGGCACCTCGCTTCACAAGGCGCAGCAAGGGCGATGTTCAGTCTCGTGAGGCCAAGCCCCCCTTGGTAAGGGCACGAATTCGCGCGTCAGCGCGGATGGGGGATCGGAAGCAAGCGTTGGGACCCGAGATTCGCGTAGCGAATCTTGGGGATTTCATCGCGTTGCGCGATGGAATCACGCATCCTTGTTGTGCCGGCGCATGACGCGCGACTTCTCGCGTGCCCAGTCGCGGTCCTTCTCGGTGGCGCGCTTGTCGTGCGTCTGCTTGCCCTTGGCCAGCGCCAGTTCGGCCTTCACCTTGTTGCCCTTCCAGTACAGGGAGGTGGGCACCAGCGTATAGCCGTCGCGCTCGACTTTGCCGATCAGGCTGTCGATCTCGTTCCGGTGCAGCAGCAGCTTGCGCGTGCGGCGATCGTCCGCGACCACATGGCTCGAAGCCTGGATCAGCGGGGTGATCTGCGCGCCGAACAGGAAGATCTCGCCATTGCGGATGGTGGCGTAGGCCTCGGTGATGTTGGCGCGGCCGGCGCGGATGGCCTTCAGCTCCCACCCCTGCAGGGCGAGGCCCGCCTCATGGCGTTGCTCGAGGTGGTACTCGTGACGGGCGCGCTTGTTCAGCGCGATCGTGCCCGTTGCTTTATTCTTGTCCGGTTTCTTTGCCATCCGTCCTATTGTCGCCGAAGGCGGAACCCTACGCGAGCCACATGCACACGATCCGCCGCAGCGCACTGGTCGAACACTCGGCCACCCGGATGTTCGACCTGGTCAATGACGTGGCGGCCTATCCCCGCCGGTTCGACTGGTGCAGCGCCGCCCGCCTCATCGAGCAGGATGAAAGCCGGCTGATGGCCCGGCTGGACCTGGGGCTGGGCTCGCTGAGCACGTGGTTCACCACCGAGAACACGCTGGACCGTCCGCACCGTATCGACATGAACCTGGTCGATGGCCCGTTCCGCAAGCTGCATGGCCGCTGGGATTTCCATGCGCTGGATGAATCGGCCTGCAAGGTCACGCTGACACTCGAATTCGAGCCGTCCAGCCGCCTGCTGGCGCCGGCGATGGCGATCGGGTTCCAGACGCTGGCGGATCGCATGGTGGACGACTTCGTGCGCGCCGCCGACCGTGGGGAATGATATGCGCGTGGAGGTGATCCGGGCCTGGCCGCACCGGTTCGAGTCGGTGCAACTGGATTTACCAGCCGGCGCCACCGTGGCCGATGCGCTGGTTGCGAGCGGTTTCGACGACGTGCAATCGGCGGCGATCGCGATTCACGGCGTGAATGCGACGGCAGGAAGCGTGTTGAACGAGAATGATCGCGTGGAAGTGCTGAGGCCGCTGGTGATCGATCCGAAGGACGCGCGCCGTCGACGGGCGCGCAGATAGCAGGTCAGCCGCGCCTCAGCGGCGGCCGCCCTTCTTCTTTTCCTTGGCCAGGTTGGGGCCGAACTTGCGCACGTCGCGCGACAGCTGGAGGTCGGCTTCGGGGAAGTATTCGCCTTCCCAACTGGCCAGTACGTCGCCGTTGAACACCAGGGTGAGATTCTTGATCTCGGTCGTGCCACGGCGATTGGTGCGGTTGCTGGCGGTGTAGTCCCAGCGGTCGGCATGGAACGGATCGGCGATCGACGGGCTGCCCAGCAGTGACTGCACCTGCTGCTTGGTCTGGCCCGCCTGCAACTGGTCGACGGCCGTCTTTTCGAGCAGGTTGCCCTGGTAGATCGGCTGCTTGTAGAGAATGCCGCAGCCGGCAGTGGCGGAAGCAAGGACGGCGACCAGCAGGAATTTGCGCATGGGGCAGGTACGGTAGGAAACCGGGCCGATGATACACTCCCGCGCACCGCCGCAACCGAGCTTCAGGCAGCTGGCGCTAAACCGAGAGTGAACGGAGACGCCATGGAATCGCAGGACCTTCGCAAAGTCGGCCTCAAGGTCACCCACCCGCGCATGCGCATCCTGGAGTTGCTGGAGCAGAAGAACTCCCAGCACCACCTGAGCGCGGAAGACATCTACCGCCAGTTGCTGGATCACGGTGACGAGATCGGGCTGGCAACGGTGTATCGCGTGCTGACCCAGTTCGAGGCGGCAGGCCTGGTGCTGAAGCACAACTTCGAGGGCGGCCAGGCCGTCTACGAACTGGACCGCGGCGGCCACCACGACCACATGGTGGACGTGGACAATGGCAAGATCATCGAGTTCGAAAGCACCGAGATCGAAAAACTGCAGCGCGAGATCGCCGCCAAGCACGGCTACGAGCTGGAAGAACACTCACTGGTGCTGTACGTGCGCAAGAAGCGCTGACGCCTCGAGAATCCGGACTGTGGGAGCGACGCAAGTCGCGATGTGGCACCGCGGCCCATCATCGCGACTTGCGTCGCTCCCACAGAAACAACAAGGGTGGATCAGATCGCGTTGGCCAGCAGCCGTTTCGCGGCGGCGTAGGCCTCCTTGCTGACTTCCACGCCGCCCAGCATGCGGGCCAGCTCTTCCTCTCGCTGCTTCGCCGCCAACTTTTCGACCGCGCTCTGGGTCATGCCATCCACCGGTGCCTTGCTGACGCGATAGTGCGCATGGCCTTGCGCGGCGACCTGGGGCAGGTGGGTGACGCACAGCACCTGTCGCTGGGCGCCGAGTGCGCGCAGTTTCTGGCCGACGATCTCGGCGACTGCGCCGCCGATGCCGGTGTCCACTTCGTCGAAGATCATGGTGGGAACAGCATCCAGGCCAAGCGCGGCCACTTCGATCGCCAGCGAAATGCGCGCGAGTTCGCCGCCGGAGGCGACCTTGCGCAGAGGCCGCGGCGGCTGGCCGGCGTTGGCGGATACCAGGAATTCCACGCGTTCCGCGCCTGTCGGGTCCGGACGCTCGCCCTCCTGGGCCTCCAGCGCGATCTCGAAACGGCCGCCGCCCATCCCCAGTTCGCCGATCAGAGCGGTCGTGGTGGCGCCGAGGGTCTTGGCCGCATGCTGGCGTGTGCGGGTCAGTGCCGAAGCAGCGTCGCGCCAATGCGCCTGCGCGGCATCGATCTCGCCGTTGAGCTGCAGCAGGCGTTCGCCCGCGCCGCGCAGTGACTCCAGCTCGGCCGCCAGCCGGTCATGCTGCTCCAGCAGGCCGTCCAGCGGCACGCGGTGCTTGCGCGCCAGGTCGTGCACGCGGGCAAGCTTGCGCTCCAGCGCATCGAACTGCAGGGGTTCGCCATCGAGGTCGTCCCGCACCTGACCGAGCAGCGACAGGGCCTCCTCGATCTGGATCGCCGCGCCATCCAGCAGTGCATCCACGTCGCGCAGCCGCGGCTCGTGTTCGGCCTGGCGGGCGAGGTCGGCGCGCGTCTGCTGCAGGTGGCGGGTCAGCGACGGAGCGTCTTCGCCGGCCAGTTGGCCCAGCGCCGCGTCACAGGCCTGGATCAGGCCGGTGGCGTGGGCCTGGCGGCGATGGCTGGCCACCAGGGCCTCCAGCGCCGTCGGCGACAGGTCCTCGCGTTGCAGCTCGGCCAACTGGTGCTCCAGATAATTGATCCGGTCCGAGACATCGCCCTGGCCGGACAACTGTTCGCGTTCGCGCAGGAGGGTGCTCCACTTTTGCGCCGCGCCGCGCACCGCGCTGCGCTCGTCGCCGTTGCGGGCGAAGGCATCCAGCAGGTCCAACTGGCTCTGGCGGGCGAGCAGGGCCTGGTGTTCATGCTGGCCGTGGATTTCCACCAGGCGGGCCGCGAGATCGGAAAGCTGCGACAGCGTCACGCTGCGGCCATTGATCCAGGCACGCGAGCCGCCATCGGCGCGGATCACCCGGCGCAACTGGCATTGGCCGTCGTCATCCAGTTCGTTGTCCGCCAGCCATGCCTGTGCTGGCGAGCCCGCTCCGGCAGAGAACTCGGCGGAGAGCTCCGCGCGTTCGGCGCCATGCCGGACCACGCCGCTGTCGGCCCGCAGACCGGACAGGAAGCCCAGGGCGTCCACCAGCAGCGATTTGCCGGCGCCGGTTTCACCCGAAATGACCGTCATGCCATCGCCGAATTCCAGCTCGGCGGCGCGGACGACGGCGAAATCCTTGATGGCGAGGTGTCTGAGCATGCCGCGGATTGTAAGCGGTGCCGGCTCAGGTTCTGAGACACGGGGGGCACTCGACTTGCAATGCCGCGGGCGCAACGCTATCTAACGGGCATGAACTCGCCGTCGCCCCCGCTGGATCCTCGCGCCCGCCAACTGCTGCGCACGCTGATCTCGCGCTATATCCGCGACGGTGAGCCGGTGGGGTCGCAGACCCTGGCCCGGCACGCCGGGCTGGAAGTCAGTTCGGCGACGATCCGCAACATCCTCTCGGAACTCGAGGAGGTCGGATTGCTCAGTTCGCCGCATACCTCCGCCGGGCGCATCCCGACGGCGCAGGGCTACCGCGTGTTCGTGGACAGCTTGGTGCAGGTGAAGTCGCTGGGGGACGGCGAAGTGGCCCGGCTGCGTTCGGAACTGCCGGCCGGCGCCGGGACCCAGGCGCTACTGGGCAACGCCTCCGAGCTGCTGTCGGCTATGACCCATTTCGTCGGCGTGGTCAGCGTGCCGCGGCGCGAGCAGTTCGCCTTCCGCTACATCGACTTCGTCCCGCTGGATGGCCAGCGGGTGATGGCCATCCTGGTATTCGCCGACAACGACGTGCAGAACCGCGTCATCGAAACGCGCCGGGCCTACGACCGGTCCGAACTCGAGCGCATCGCCAACTACCTGAACACCCAGTTCGCCGGCCGGCCCTTGTCCGAGATCCGCGCGAACCTGCTGCACGACCTGCGCAGGGCGCAGACCGAGATGGAAGGGCTGCTGGCCGAATCCATCGAACTGGCGGAGCAGGCCCTGACGCCACCCAACGACGATGTGGTGCTCGCAGGACAGACCCGCTTGATGGGGGTGCAGGAACTGTCCGACCTGGAACGGCTGCGGGACCTGTTCGAGGCGTTCGCCCGCAAGCGCGAGATCCTGCAGTTGCTGGAGCGCACGATCCACGCGCCGGGCGTACGCATCTTCATCGGCGAGGACACCGGACTGGCGCCGCATGACGGCGTCTCGGTGGTGACCGCCCCCTACATGGCGGGCGGGCAGGTGCTGGGCGTGCTGGGCGTCATCGGGCCTACCCGGATGGCGTATGACCGGATCATTCCGGTGGTGCAGGCGGCGGCGGATGTACTCGGTGCGGCCTTGAATCCGGAAACGCCGGCCCCATAGGTTGGTGCTTGGGCGGCCGGACTTGCCGCGATGGGACCCGAAATGAACCAACACGAACACGATTCCGACCTGGGCGGCGGCAACGAGCCACAGGACGTCGAAGGCGCGCTGATCGCCGAACTGGAAACCCTCCGCAACGAAGTGGACCAGCTGCGAGCGGCATCGCTGCTCGAGCGCGCCGACCTGGATAACCAGCGCAAGCGCGTGGCGCGCGATATCGAGCAGGCACGCAAGTTCGCCAACGAACGCCTGCTGGGCGATCTGCTACCGGTGTTCGACAGCCTGGACGCCGGGCTCGCAGCGGCGGGCAATGAGCCCAGTCCGCTGCGCGACGGGCTTGAGCTGACCTACAAACAACTGCTGAAGGTGGCTGGCGACAACGGCCTGACCCTGCTCGACCCGGCGGGCGAAGCCTTCAACCCCGAGCACCACCAGGCCATCAGCCAGACGGACGCCCCCGGCGCCGATCCCGGCAGCGTGGTGCAGGTGTTCCAGAAGGGCTATGTACTCAACGGCCGTCTGCTGCGTCCGGCCCTGGTCGTCGTGGCGAAACACGACTGAACGCACTCGCGGGGGCGCTTGAACGGCGCCATCGCACCCCTATATCGAGACCATCCACCCGGCCACCGGCCGGATCCAGACAGAATTTGCTAGGGAGCATCCACCATGGGCAAGATCATCGGCATCGACCTCGGCACGACCAACTCGTGCGTGGCGATCATGGAAGGCGGCAAGGCCCGCGTCATCGAGAACAGCGAGGGCGACCGCACCACCCCGTCCATCGTCGCCTGGACCAAGGACGGCGAAGTCCTGGTCGGCGCCTCGGCCA
>NZ_CAMPJD010000010.1 GCF_946886695.1 uncultured Pseudoxanthomonas sp.
GACGGGCAGCACCTGCAGCCAATCGTCCTGGGGACCATCCGGCAGCCGGATGGTCTCCTCGGTCTTGAAGCCATCGATCAGTTCAGTGGCGTAGACCAGCGCGCCGCGCGTCAGGCCGACGTAGCGCAGGTCCAGCACCTGCTGCCTGACCTCACCCCCGTCCGGCGCGCGCGACTCCTGCACGTTGCGCAGCGCGTGGTGGTGCAGGACCGGCCGCAGCGGGAACACGATGGTCAGCAGGTCGCCCGCGCTCCAGCGCCGTGTCACGCTGGCGAAGGTGCCGGGCACCACGTCCGCGTCCACCGCCTCACCATTTACGCTGATGGTGGCGCCCTGTGCCCATGAGGGCACGCGCAGGCGCACTTCGAAGCTGGCGTCATGCTCCGGCTCGACTCGCAGCGACACGGTACCGTCGAACGGATACGTGGTGTGCTGGCGCAGCCGCAACGCGCCCGCACGCGGATGTACCAGACGCGCTTCGCCTGGCCCGTACAGATTGAGGCTCACCGCGTTGCCGGCCTGCGTATACGCGATGGACGGCAGTTCTTCCAATGCCATCGCGCCGCTGGACTTGCAGCAACGCCAGTAAGTGGTATGCACGCGCCGCCCATTCGGGAACGAGTAGTAGCACCAGTCCTCGCCGTTGGGCGCGTGGGCACCGAGAAGATCGTTGTAGGCGGTGCGCTCGATCTCTTCGGCGAAGCGCGCCTCGTCGGTCAGCCGCAGCAGTTCGCGGTTGAACTGGATCCACGACAGCAGCGAGCAGGTTTCCACGTAGGCATTCGGGCTGAAGCTGCCGCGCGCGTTGAACACTTCGCGTGAACGATGGGCGACGCCGCCCCAGGGTCCGCCGCCCAGGGTCAGGTGGTGCTCGCGGATGTTCTGCCAGATATGCTCCAGCACGTCGCGCAGGCCGGCATCGTCGGTGGCGCGGCACAGCTTCACCAGCGCGACCAGGTTCCACAGCAACTGGTAGGCCTTGCCGGTGGCGATCTCGGAGGCGTCGGCGCCGGCCTCGAGGGCAGGCAGCAGGCGCAGCGCGGGGTGCGCGTTCGCCTGTTCCAGCACGCGTTGTGCGAGGGCGAGGAAGCGCGGTTCGGCGGTTTCCTCGTGCAGTTCCAACACGGCGTCCATCAGCACCGTGGCCGACATGCCGTGGTGGTTGCCGAGCGTGGTGATGTCGATGCCGGAGGCCAGCGCCTGCGCGCACAGGTCGGCGATGCGCTCGGCGGCCTGCGTGTAGCGCGGGTCGTGCAACGCGCGCGCGGTTTCGACCAGGCCGAGGATCAGGTAGGCATGCACCCAGATGTCCCAGGTGCGCAGCGCCGGTGCGCCATCCCAGCTCGGCGGCTTGGGCGGCTGAGGATGGGTGAAGCGGCGTTCTTCCGCGTAGGTGCCCAGGTAGCCGTCGGCCTCCTGCACGGAGAGCAGGTAATCGGCGACACCACGCAGGTTCTCCCCCAACGTCGCATCACCGCTGCGAGCGTAGGCGCGGGCCGTGGCCGACAGCCACTTGCCGGCGTGTTCGCCATACCAGTCGCCCTCGGTGTTGCGTGCGCGATGCTCGGGCGAGAACAGCACGATGGCGGGACTGTCCGGCGCGGTGATGAAGTGCGAAAGGCGGCCACGCAGGTTGGCTTCCAACGCGGCGCCGAGCACACCGCCAAGCACGACGGACGACGACCCGGCCGCGGCGGTCGTCGTCGTCATGCGGCGTCCACCACGCAACGGAAGCCGATGCGACCGGAACGATCCTTCCCGGGCGCCATCAGCAGCAGCTTGCCGTGCTGGTCCAGCCGCTTGGCCTGTGGGAAATACCAGTGCGAGGTGCGGGGCTCGTAGTCGCTGCCGCCGCGCACGATGGCGGCGCGCGTGTGCTCGTCGTGGAACTCGTCGGTCCACTGCCAGACATGGCCCACTAGGTCCATCACGCCGAACGGGCTGGCGCCCGCGGCATACACGCCGACATCAGCGGGCGGTGGCAGCGTGCGGCCGCGGAACACCGGCGGTGCGGCATCGTCACGCCACGCATCGCCCCATGGATACAGGCGGCCGTCCGTGCCCTGGGCGGCGTACTGCCATTCCCAGCCGTGCGGCAGCCGTTTGCCCGCCCACGCGGCGTAGGCGCGCGCATCTTCCAGCGACACCCAGGTGACGGGCTTGTTCTCCCAGTCGGCCTGCGGCGAACCGTTGCGCCAGTCGCGCAGGAAGTTCTGGGCGTCCCGCGGGCTATACGACGTCGCCTCGATGAAGGCCTTGAACTGCGCGTTCGTCACCGGATGACGGTCGATGTGGAACGACGCGACCTGCATGCGATGACGATGATGGCGACGCGCGGTCGGCTCCCACGGGAACTGCACGTCCACGCCTTCCCACACCTGCCCTTCGATCTCGATGCCCTGCACGGCGAACAGGAACTCGCCCGCCGGGATCGTCACCATGCCGTCCGGCGCGACAACTTGCGGCGTGGTCGGCGCGATCGGCAGCAGCACCTGCGGCAGCGCAGTCCATTGCGTGGACAACGATGCCAGCGGCGTGGCTGTGCGCTCCGCCATCTGTGCCAGGAATGCGTCGAGGCCGTCTTCGTGCACACCTTCGCGCAGTGCCAGCAGTGCGCCGAAGCCGCGACCTTCCAACGTGGTCTCCAGGATCGCCTGGCCGTCGATGATGCGCGGCGACAGCGGGGTACCGTTCCACAAGTCGATGTAGCGCGTGCCGTCCACGTGCGGCACGGCGAGCTGTTCACCCGCGATCACGTACTCGTGGCGATTCACCAGCGTCCACAGCGTGCGCCCTTCGCCGGGGAAGCGGCTGGCGAAGATTCCGGCCTGCAACGTGCGCTCGTACGGGCGCCAGTCCAGGCTGACGAACAGCGATGGGAAGCGGCGGTAGATCGTGGCGATGCGACGCAGCGACTCGGCATCGCGCGGCGTCAGCTGGTTCCACAAGCCCCACACGTTTTCCCACGCGTTGTAACCCACGCCATTGAAGAAGATGTACTGCAGGTCGTGGTTGCGGTCGCGGCCCCATCGGTTCTCGTAGTTGATCATGTGGCGCGGTTCCAGCCACTTGAACTTCGCCACCGGCGGCACGACTTCGTTCGGCGCCTTCTTGCCCCAGCTCTGCACGTTCCAGATCAGGTGCTCCTCGGCGCTGATCGTGGATTCCGGCTGCACCACCACCGGATGGCCCAGCGCATCGCAGGCGTCGAAGAACGCGCGCGGCACGCCGTTGTAGGTATCGCCGTTGATGCCGTCCGCGCCAACCGCCTTGACGATCTTCGCGATGGCCTGCCAGTCCGGCTTGCCTTCGTCGCGGGTTCCGTTGTCCCACGGCATGGTGGTGAGGAACACGCGCACGCCGCGACGATGGAAGTCATCGACGGCACTGCGCAGCGCCTCCAGCCCGCCAGGCAGGCTGCGCGCGAAATCGAACTGGTTGCGGTCGTCCACGCCGATGTTGGGGTACACGCACCACAGCAGCACGCTGTCCAGGCCGCCGAAGCGGGCGTCCAGGTCATCGAGGTAGCGATCGACCGTGTAGCGGCCGGCGACGGGATCGTAGAGGTAGCGGTCCTCCACCATCACCTGCGCATGCACGAAGTTGCGCTGCGCCCACTGCAGTTCGGGCCGGCGGTAGTTGGCGTCGTCATAGCCGATGCGGGTCAGGTGTTCGCGACGCCAGTCCTTCAGCTCCGCGACCCAGTCGTCGGCCGAGGCGTTGGCGTCGATCTTCCACTGGCCGATGTCGGCGAACGGCCAGCCCGGTGCCTTGCCCGGCGTGGGCAGGTAGCGCTGGGTGGTGACGTGGGAAAACTTGTACTCGGTCTTCACCGGCGATGGCAGCGCGCCGGTGGTGTCCGGTACGTCGGAAGGATCGGGGGACGTGGGGGAATTCATGGGATGGGTCTTTCAATCGGAACCGGAGATACCGCAATACGCGGCGAGGGCAGCCTTGTGGTCGGGCGCATCGACCTGCGTTGCCAGCCATGCAGCGACCTCGTCGCACGTCGGGATGCTGGCCTGCGCACCCAGGCGCGTGCATGCCAGGGCCGATGCCGCACTGGCGAAGCGTAGCGCGTCCGCCAGCGGTGCATGCTGCGCCAGCCGGGCGGCGAGCGCACCGCAGAACGTATCGCCCGCGGCCGTGGTGTCCACGGCATCGATGCGGAACGCCGGCTGCAGGAACAGTTCGCCCCCGCGCCTGGCGACACAGCCGCGGGCGCCCAGTGTGGCGACCACGCACGGCACCGGGAGGCGCGACATCTGCGCGACCAGCGTGCCGGGACCGGCGAGCGCGGCAAGTTCGCCTTCGTTGACCACCAGCAGGTCGACGTCCTGCAGCAACAAGGGCGGAAGCGCGGTGGCGGGCGCGGCGTTCAGCAGCACGTGCACGCCGGCGGCGTGTGCCACGTGTGCGAAGCTCGCCACGGCATCCAGTGGCGTTTCAAGTTGGAGCAACAGGTGGGTGACGCCGAAGAGGGAAGGCAGGTGGTGCGGGCGCAGGGCAGCATTTGCGCCCGGCGCCACCGTGATCGCATTTTCCGCATCGTCGGACAGGCAGATGAAGGCGGTCCCGCTGGCCACATCGGGCACGCGGACGATGTGCGTTGCCACGCCCGCATCCGTCAACGCCGCTTCCAGCACCGTGGCGTAGGGATCATCACCAAGCGCCAGCAGCATGCGCGTCGCCACGCCACCCGCACGCGCGCAGGCCACGGCCTGGTTGGCGCCCTTGCCCCCGGGGAAAGTGGCGAAGTCGCGACCGAGCACGGTTTCGCCCGGCGCGGGCACATGCGGCGCGCGGACAACGAAATCCAGGTTGGCCGAACCGGCCACCAGTACCGGCGCCTTCATGGCGACACCGCTGAATAGACCTGCCGGTAGAAAGGCGCCGCGATCTTCGGCAGCGCGGGGGCGCCGTCCGTCGGCAGGTGCTGCGACATGAGCACGATCACCAGCCTGCGGCTACGGTCGATGGTGAACCACGTGGACGCAGCACCGGACCAGCCGAACTGCCCTTGCGAGCCAGGTCGCGTGGTCTTCGCGGTATCGGTGACCACGTAGCCGCCCAGACCGAAGCCCTCGCCGGCTTCCGGGTAGGCGACAGGCGGATCGAAGCGCGCGAGCTGGTCCTGCATCATCTGGTCCACGGTCGATGCCTGGAGCAGGCGGATGCCATCCAGTTCCCCGCCGTTGGCGAGCATGCGCGCAAAACGCAGGTAATCGGCTGCGGTCGAGTACAGGCCGCCCGCGCCGCTGCGGTAAGCACGCAACGGAATGCCCGGCTCGCGCGCGGAAGGCGTATCCGCCAGCACGCGATGGCCCTCGGCGTTGCGCGTGGTCAGCGCCATGATGCGTCTTCGCTGCGATGCCGGCACCTGGAAGCCGGTGTCGCGCATACCGAGGGGCGCGAAGATCCGCGTCTGCAGGAATTCATCGAACGGCGCTCCACTGGCCACCTCGACGACCCGTGCCAGTACCTCACTGTTGACGCCGTCGTACCGGAACCGGGTGCCGGCTTCAGCGGCCAGCGGCGCGCGTGCGACACGGCGTGCGTAGTCCGCCAGATCTTCCGCGTCTTCCGGCGCCTGTTGCTGAAGCAATGCCGACGCCACCCGGATATCGTCGCCGCCCGTGGCGAAGCCCGCCGTATGGGTCAACAGATGGCGCACGGTCAGGGGGCGAAGCACCGCCATGAGGTGCGGCTTCGCTTCGTCGCCACCCACCACGCGCTGCAGATCGGCGAACTCGGGCAAATGACGCGCGACCGGATCATCCAGTCGCAATCTGCCCTCCTCCACCAGCATCAGCGCCGCCACCGAGGTGATGGGCTTGGTCATGGAATAGATGCGGAAGATCGCGTCTTCGCGCAGGGGCGTGCCCTGCAGACCGGCCTGCCCCATGACGCGGTGATAGACCCGCGCATCCTTGTGCCAGACATCGGCCACGACACCCAGGTATCCCCCCTCGCCTGTCGCCTGCCGGAGCTGCTCATCCAGCCCATCGGGTGACGCTGCCGGCTGTGCCGCGGCGAGCCAGGGCAGGACAAGCAGTGCCAGGCCGAACCAGAGCCGCCCACGGCCACCTGTGTGCACAGGTGGCGTGGGGGCGACAAGCTTTGCCGGCATCCGGCGTGGGGACAGCGAAGGATCCAAGATCAGAACGTGATGGTGTGGGTGATGGACACCATCCTGCCACGACCCGCCCAGTAGTTCTGGAAGCCTTCCAACTGCGACCAGCTGAGGATGTACTGCTTGTCGGTCAGGTTCTCGATGCCGAGCGAGAACTTGCCGAAACGCTCGGTCTCGTAGTTAACGCCGAGGTCGAACAGGGTGTAGCCGTAGGTGTTCTCTTCATAATCGAACTCGCGGCCGTCGAAGTCCCGCACATCGCTGCCCGACAGATGACGGTCCGCCAGTCGCGTTGCGCCCAGCGTCACGTTGCCATTGGGCAGGAAGTTCCATGTCACCGATGCCGAGATCTTGTCCGGGTTGATGTCCAGCACGCCCATCGGCTTGTTGAGCCCACCGGCGTCGTAGTCGCCATTGGGCGCGGCAGACCAGAACGCGGTCTTGCCTCGGATGCGCGAGTACAGCGCACTGACTTTCCACTGTTCGTTGAAGCGCCAGTCGCCGCTCAGTTCGACACCCTTGATGCGCGTGGGTGCACGACTGAGGATGAAGTCGTTGTTGTTCGGATCGATCGCCAGCGACGTGCCGAACGGCGTTTCGGAATCGTAGTGCGAGGCACTCAATGAACCGCGCTCGCCGCGCCAGTTGATGCCGAACTCGGTGTTGTCCACCACGATGGCCGCGATGTCGGCGATACGGTCAACCGACTGGCCTTCCACGCTGATGTTGCGCAGTGGGATGCCGATGTTCGGCAGACCGAAGCCCTCGCCGTACGACGCGAATGCCGACCACTCGTCGGTGATGCGCCAGATGGCACCGTAGTTGACCAGGTTCTCCTTGTACTGCACGCCGCCACCCTGCACGAACACGCTGTTGCGGTACGGCGTGGTGGTGTAGCTGTCGACGTGCAGGTCGCCGTCCTCGCGACGGTAGCCGCCGCTCAGCGTCACCGGGCCGATATCCCAGGTCAACTGGGCGTAGGGCGCCTTGCTCTCGTACTCCATCGGCGGCACCCACAGACGGTTGGTCAGCGCGAGGCGCTGCTGCGCGGTGTCCTTCACCAGGTCGATGCCGGTCCGTAGTTCAAGCCCGGACACGTTGAACAGTTCCGAACGCGTCCAGCCGATGCGGAAACCCTTCTTCTCGGTGACGATCTCGGACTGGTCGAAGATGCGGTCGGCTTCGTCGAAGTCGTCGTCCACCTTCACGAGCTGCTTGTCGTCGCCGTTCTCGGGCAGGTAGCGCATCGCCTGGTCGGCATAGTAGGCGTCCACGCCCAGCGTGCCGCCGAGGAAGTTCCCGTGCGTGTACTTCACCGCATACTGCTTGAAGTCGTTGAACTCGGCCTTCTGGCCGAAGATCTGCCCGCGCTCGGACGTATTGGTGACCGGTACCGGGCAATCCTCGTCGACATAGCGGCAACCCTCGACCTGGACGTAGTTGCCCTTGCCCTCGATCTTGAAGTGGCTCAGCGTCGCCTGCAGGCGCTGCTCACCGCTTTCGCCGAAGTTGATACCGCCCTTCAGGAACAGGTTCTTGGCTTCCGAGTCGGATACCGAGCCGCTGGTGTTCATGCCGATGCGGCGACCGTTGCCGTCATAGGAAATGCCGCGATCGATGATGGAAGCACCACCCAGGAAGTCCACGTTGTCCTGCTTGTAGGCGTGGTTGACGCCCAGTTTCCAGCCGGCGCTGTCGTCGCCGAACTGGCTGGAGTATCGCGAAACCACGGTGGTCTCGTGACCTTCCTTCTCCGGTACCTTGGAGAGGTAGTTGATGATGCCGCCGGCGGCGCCGATGCCTTCGGACGCAGACGGCCCGTTGATCACTTCGATGCGCCCCACCATGCCCATGTCGGTGAACGTCGCATTGCGTCCGCCTTCGCGCAGCGGTGAACCCTGCGGCACGCCATCGAACAGGCGCAGCGCGATGCGGCCGCGCAGCGTCTCGCCAGTGTTGCTCATCGCCTGCGACGATTCCGCATATCCGGGGACGGTACGCGCCAGCACCGCGGTCGCATCTTCGGTCACCAGCAGGGTGTGCTGGATTTCTTCGCGCGATACCAGGGTGATGGCGCCGGGAATCTTGTCCACGGCTTTCGGCGTGCGCACGCCGGTCACGATCACCTGGTCCAGGTCGACGGCATCCTTCGCCCGCTCTTCTTCGGCTGCCGCATCCTGCGGCAGCGGGGTGTTCTGTTGGGCCTGGACGCTGGCGCTGACGGCGGCGGCCAGCAGGAAAACGCCGAACGCGGCGGGTACCTGTTTCATGGTCTGTTCTCGGAATGCTTCGGTGGACGGCACGGCGGCACAGCAGGCGACCGCTCCGTGACAGGGATGTGCGTGCAAGAAAGGCCGCCAGGGACGGCCGGCGTGCCCAGCGTTCCTCCCAGACGCTTGAACCCGACGATGTTCGAAGCGTAGGCGGACGCCCGTCACGGAAGAATCGCCCGCGGATATGTTCACAGGCTAGTTTTTGTAGCGTGCACTGCAACATCGCGCGGCGATCAGGCCTGCCCGGTGGCGACGCGGCTCTCCTGCAGCAGCACGGTGACCAGGCGGATACGCACCGTTGAACGCGACCACACCATGCCGATCCGCCGGGGTTCACTCGCCAGCGGCAACGGGATGCGGACCAGATCCAGGCCCTCCGGCCACGGACGCGCCCAGTCCGGCACCAGCGATACGCCCAGGCCGCGGTCCACCATCACGGCGATGGCATTCAGGCCATTCAGTTCGAAGCGCTCGCGCGGCACGATGCCGGCGCGGCGCAGGTAGTCATCTGCGACCCGTCCACCCCATTGATTCCGGTCGTACCGGATCAGCGGCTCCTCGCGCAGCAGATCGTGCGGGTCACGGCCCGCCATGCGAGCCGGCGCGATCATCACCAGCGGCTCTTCGCGCAGCAGTTGCCAATCACAGGTCTTGGGCAGGTTGTACGGCGCCTGCAATACCAGCGCCGCATCGAGTTCGCCGGTTTCCACCGCGCGGTACAACTCGGCCGAATAGCCCGGACGGATGTAGACGTTGATCTGCGGGAACTTGTCGACCATCCGCGCCAGGATGTCCGGCAACATGCCGGCGAGCGCCGTGGGGCACGCACCCAGACGCAGTTCGCCGGAGACTTCGCTGTCGTTGGCGACGCTGCGCATGTCGGCCACGTCACGCAGCAGGTCGCGCGCGCGCTGCAGGATGCGCGACCCCTCTTCGGTCAGGCTGACGGTGCGGCCGGCACGCGCGATGAGCGGCGCGCCGAGTTCCCGCTCGAGCGTGCGGATCTGCTGCGCCACGGCCGCCGGCGTGATGTTGAGCACGCGTGCCGCCGCGGCCATCGAACCGCGGTCGGCCACCACCACGAACGTATTCAGGAACTGGGTATCCACGCGCCTCCCCTTGTCGCCCTCAGGCTACACGAGGGCAGGCCACGCGACGATGGGACATATGGCCCATGCGCCATCAGCGCGTCGCGCCCACTGCATCCTGGCGGTGGATGGTCAGCCCGCTCAGCGACTGCGCCGGCGGGGGGAACAGCCAGCTGGCCGCATAGCCGATGACGATGCAGAGCAGGATCGAAATGCCGAGATAGAAGTAGGGATGCACCAGGTCCATCGACCAGATCAGCAGCGTGAGCACGATGGCGCCGGCGATGCCGATCGCCACGCCCTGCGCATTGGCGCGCCGGGTGAACATGCCCAGCGTGTAGGCACCCGCGAAGCCACCACCCAGCAGACCCGCCAGTTCGATCGACACGTCGAACAGGGAATGGATGTCGTAGCGCGACAGCAGCAGCGCGATGCCGATGCCGAGCAGCCCGACCAGTACGCCCATGATTTCCGCGAACAGCACGCTTTTCTTCGGCGTGGGGTTCCTGGCCAACTTCTCGTAGAAATCGACCGATGCCAGGGTGGAGACGCTGTTGATGATGCTGGACAGTGTGGACATCGCGGCGGCGAAGATGCCGGCGATGATCAGGCCGGTCACGCCCATCGGGAGCTCGGCGGCGATGAACAAGGGGAAGGTGGCATCGAGCGGGAGCAGCGGGTTCATCCGCTCCGGGTGCGACTGGTAGTACACATACAGCGCCGTGCCGATGGCGTAGAAGAAGAATCCGCCGGGCACCATGATCGCCGCGAACGTCCAGATGGAACGCCCCGCTTCCTTGTCCGACTTGGTCGACAGCACGCGCTGCATCAGCACCTGGTCCTTCGGGAAGGTCAGCACCACGTCGAACAGCACCAGGAAGATGAAGCCCCAGACCGTGGCCTTGGTGAGGTCGAAGCTGAAATCGAACAGGCGCGTCTTGTCTTCCGCCATGGCGACCTGCACGAGCTCTGGCACGCCTCCATTGAGGTGGTAGATGATGAACCCGATGGCGAAGATCGCGCCGCCGAACATCACGAAGACCTGCACGAAGTCGGTCCAGATGACTGCCTTCATGCCGCCTAGCGTGGTGTACAGGATGGTGAACACTCCCATGATCAGGATGCTCCACACCACGTCCACGCCGGTGATGGTCGCGATGGCCAGCGCCGGCAGGAAAAGGATCACGCTCATGCGGCTGCCGATCTGCATGGCGATGCAGAGCGCGCTGGCCAGCATGCGGATGGCGGGGTGGAAACGCTTCTCCAGATAGGAGAACACCGACATCAGGTCCAGCCGGCGCAGCAGCGGCACGATCCAGACCGCGACGAACATCAGGCCGAGCACGGCGATCAGGTTGTTGGTGAGGTACTGCCAGTTCGTCTCGAATGCCTTGGCCGGAATGGCGATGAAGCTGATCGAGCTGGTATTGGTGGCGTACAGGCTCACCCCTGCGGCCCAGAACGGAATGCTGCGACCACCCACGAAGAAGTCCGCGGTGGAGGCGCGCTTCTCCTGCAGGTAGAAGTACATGCCGATGCCGACCATCGCCGCCAGGTAGACCACGATCACCAGCCAGTCCAGCCACGTCAGCAGATGGCTGCGCGCAGAGACCTCCACCATGCGGATCGCGCCAACCGATGCGTCGGCACCGGCAAAGCCGTCACCCCACGCGGTGACCGGCGCCGGCATCGCGTCGGTCGACGCAGGCAGCTTCGCCCACGCGCGCGTGACCGTGTGGAAGGTCGCAAGGCGTGGCGCCCGTCCACCGGCCGCATCGGGCTGCAGCAGATACAGCACGTGCGCCTGGCCGACGGAGCGCGCGCCGCCGGCCGTCAGCACCCTGCCCGGCACCGGCGGCAAAGCCTGCCAACCGTGGTCCGGCGACCAGCGCCACAAGGCGTCGCCGCTCTCGCCAGCAATGGTGACGACCAGTTCACCGCGCTGCGCGACCAGCGTGTCCGCGGCACCGTCGCCGTCCCAGGCCGGCATGGATTGCCAGGCCGTGCCCGCTGCAGCGTCCAGCCTTCGCCGGAACACGTGATTGACGCCCAGTTCGTCCTGCCCCACGACATGCAGCACGCCAGTGCCTTCCGCCACGCGCAGCCTTGCCAACGGAAGCGGAAGCTGCGGCAAATCACGCAGTACGAACCGCCCGTCCGCGAAGGTCGCTTCCGCGACCACACGCACGGCGGATTCGCCCGACGACGGGCGTACCTGGTAGAGCCGCCCGATGGCTGCGTTCTGCCAGCCAGCGGCGTCGGCATCCGGCGGCAACGCCACGGCGCGCCACTGCTTCTCGGCGGGTATCCAGTACCACGCCCCGACATCCGAAAAGGCGACAAGGTGCGGCCCCACCGTATGCAGCGCGCGTACCTCGGCTGGCGGTGCCGGCACGGAAGACTGGCTCACGCCGGCAAGGCTTTCCGCGTGCGCCGGCAACAGCGCGGTGCCGAGCATGAAGAGCGGCAGCAGGACCAGGAGCCTGCCCATGCGACGTACCAGCGCAGCCATGCCGGTCCCAGTGCCCGTCGTGTACGTCACGCCCGCCCCCGTTCTGCCAGGGCAAGGACCGCGCGCGCGCGCGCCAGGAACGGCGCATCGACCATGCGTCCATCGACCGCGAAGGCGCCTTCGCCTGCACGCTCTGCAGCATCGACCGTCCGTCGGGCTGCTTCGATTTCGCCTTCGGACGGCGCGAACACAGCATTGGCCCACGCCACCTGGCGCGGATGCACGCAGCTCTTGCCCAGATAACCAAGCGCCCGTGCGGCCTCCGCTTCGGCCCGGAAGCCCGCCTCGTCGTCCAGCCCCGGAAAGGCCGCGTCATAGGCGAATACACCCGCCTCCGCCGCCGCGAGGCGCAGCGCGTACTGGGTCGTGTGCACGTTGCGCAGATCACCGCGGCGGATGCCGTGGGGCTCGAACAGGTCGCCCAGCCCCAGCTGCAGGCCGCGCACGCGAGGATGCGCTTTCGCGATGGCGACCGCATGCCTGAGCGCTCGCGGCGTCTCGATGTTGACCAGCAACCCGACCGCCCTGCGCGAAGGCAGGCGCACCTCGATCGCTTCGATCTCGGCTACGGCCTGCCTGAGCTGCTCCGCCGATTCGATCTTCGGAAGATTGAGCAGGTCGATGTCCAGCGGGAGAATCGCACGCAGATCGGCTTCCCATGCTGCGGTGCTCCACGCATTCACGCGGACGACCACCTGCTTGCCCGCGGCGCGATGCGGCGCATCGCGGAGCAGCGCCACCACCTGCGCGCGCGCTGCCTGCTTGTCGGCCTCGGCCACTGCGTCTTCGAGGTCGAGCGACAGCATGTCGGCATCACTGGCCAGCGCCTTGGCGAACAAGGCGGGGCGGCTTCCGGGGACGAACAGTTTGCTACGCATGGACGGCGCTCATCATGGCGCGCAGTCTGCGGCAAACAGACGGGGGGCAAACCCCGCGCCGGCATCTTCAAACGATAGTTTTTCCAGCGTCCGGGAATGTCGCAACGCAACATTCCCTGATGCTGCCGGACACTCAGCGCTTCACGTCCAGGCTGTTCTCGCCAAGGAACGCCTGCACGTCGGCGGCGCTCACAAGATTGAAGTCGCCCGGCAGCGAGTGCTTCAGGCAGGCCGCCGCCACACCGAAATGCAACGCGTCGGCGCTTGCCATGCCGGTCAGACCACCATGCAGCACGCCGGCAGCGAATGCGTCGCCGGTCCCGATGCGATCGACGATGGGCGAGACCTCATAGGCCGGGGTGACATGCAGCGCGCCATCGCGCAACGCGGTGATGGCCGACAACGCGTGATGGTCGACGCTGCGCTGCACCCGGACCGTCGCTGCCATCTGGCGCAGATGAGGGAACGCCTTGAACGCGGCGGCGGCGCCCGCCGCGAAACGTTCCTGCGGCGTCGCCTGCGGGAAATCCAGACCCAGCACGACCTGCAGGTCGCGATGGCTGGCGAACAGGATGTCCGCCTCGGCCATCAGGCCAAGCAGGATCGTCGGCGCATCACCGCCCCACGCTTCCCACAGCTTCGGCCTGAAGTTGCCGTCGAACGAGACCTTCACGCCCGCTGCGCGCGCCGCCTTCACTGCATCGAGGACGCCATCCGCGGCCCGATGGCCGAGGGCCGGCGTCACGCCCGACACATGCAGCCAGTCCGCACCATCGAGCAATGCAGCCCAATCATGCCGACCGCCGCCGGCACGCGCGAACGCCGAATCGGCGCGGTCATAGAGCACCTCGCTCGGCCGATGGATGGCGCCGGACGTCAGGAAGTACAGGCCCATCCGTCCCGATGCCTGCTGCACGGCCGAGGTATCCACGCGGTGCCTGCGCAGCTCGCCCAGTGCCGCCTCGCCGAGCGCGTTGTCGGCGACCAGCCCCACCATCCTTGCCTCATGGCCGAACCTCGCCAGCGACACAGCCACGTTCGCCTCCGCGCCACCGACATGCACGTCGAGGACGGGCGATTGCAGCAACACCTGACGACCCGGTGCGCCCAGCCGCAACAGCAGTTCTCCGAAACAGACGATCTTCCCCATCACCCTTTCCTCCCGTTGCGACGACACGCGCCACCTCATCGACAACCTGTTCCGGCTTGTCCTCGGGACAAGATAATCCGTGTCAGCCGCCAGTTGTTGTTGCAGCGCACACTCTGTTAGCGTTCGTTTTGACCAGCGGTGTCATTTTACCAGCTGGCAGGATCTGTAAGGGAATAAACCGCTTTATTTTCGATCAAAACAGTCGCTACACGCGGCCATGGTCCCTTGAGGAGGGGAGAACATGCCAGTCAGTCATCACCGCCGGAAGACACCGGTTACCTTGCTTGCTGTCTCGATCGGCCTGGCGCTGCAGATGAGCGCAGCCGCACACGCCCAGGAAGCAGCGCAATCCACCGAATCGAGTGAAGCCGCCCCGGCCCAGGCTGATGTTTCCACCCTGGATACCGTCAGTGTCACCGGCTACCGCGCCAGCGTCGAAAAGGCGCTCGACATCAAGCGCGGCGAAGCCGGCGTGGTTGATGCGATCGTGGCCGAGGACATCGGCAAGTTCCCCGATCTCAACCTGGCCGAATCCCTGCAGCGCATTCCCGGCGTAGTCATCACCCGCGACGCCGGCGAAGGCCGCAACATCTCGGTGCGTGGCCTGGGCCCGGATTTCACCCGCGTGCGCATCAACGGCATGGAGGCGCTGACCACCGTCGGCTCCACCGATCAGAACGGCGGTTCCAATCGTGGCCGCGGCTTCGACTTCAACGTGTTCGCCTCGGATCTGTTCTCGCAGCTGATCGTGCGCAAGACGGCGCAGGCGGATGTCGAAGAAGGCTCGCTCGGCGCCACCGTCGACCTGCGCACTGCGCGTCCGTTCGACTATGACGGCTTCACGCTGGTGGCCAGCGGGCAGGCCAGCTACGCCGACATGGGCAGTTCGACCGATCCGCGCCTTGCCGGACTGATCTCCAACACGTGGGCCGACGGCAAGTTCGGCGCGCTGCTGTCGGTCGCCTACTCCGAGCGGCAGGCACTGGAAGAAGGCAGCGGCAGTGGACGCTGGGCACGCGGCACCAGCAACAACGGCTTCAACCCCACATCGCCGTATGCACCCGCCCTGTCTGCCGACACGTTCCATCCGCGCTTCCCGCGCTACACGCTCATGGAACACGACCAGAAGCGCACGGGCGTGACGGCGTCGCTCCAGTTCAAGCCGACCGACCGCACCCAGTTCGCCTTCGATGCGCTGTACTCGAAGATCGATGCCGTGCGCGACGAGAAGTACATCGAGGCTATCTCGTTCAGTCGCGGCACGTCGCAGAACGGCAAGCCGGAGACCATCGTGCGCGATGGCGCGGTGGAGAACGGCGCGCTGGTCTATGGCCTGTTCGATGACGTGGACATCCGCTCCGAGAGCCGCCACGACGAATGGAACACGGTCTTCACCCAGCTGGGGCTGGAAGGCGAGCACGAGTTCACCGACAACTTCAAGATCTCCGGCAAGCTCGGCACGTCGAAATCGGAACATGAGAATCCGATCCAGACGACGATCATCATGGACAAGCTGAACGTCGACAACTACAGCTACGATTACCGCGGCGACCCCTACAAGCCGGTGATCGACTACGGCATCAGCCCGACCGATCCCACCGGCTGGACGCTGGCGGAGATCCGCATCCGCCCGCAGTACGTCGAGAATGACTTCGACGTCGCCCAGTTGGACTTCAACTGGAACATCAGCCCGGGCTTCCGCCTGAAGGGCGGCGTGCAGGCGAAGGACTACAGCTTCTCCACGCGCGAGCTGCGCCGCTCGACCGAGGGAATGACCGACGTGCCGATGTTCACCGACGGCACCCGCATCGTGCCGACCGATCTGACCGAACAGGCCAGCCTGGATGGCGTGAGCGGCTCGCCGGGTACGTGGGTGATCCCCGACTACCAGGGCATTGCCGACTTCTACGACATCTACAGCAACACCGGTCCGTTCGCCCTCGGCGAGCGCGCGGTGAACACGCGCAGCGTCGAGGAGGAGGATCGCGGCGTCTACCTGATGGGCGAGTTCTCGACCGATCTTGGTGCGATTCCGGTGTCCGGCAACTTCGGCGTGCGTTACGTGCGCACCAAGCAGTCCTCCACGGGCACCGCCACGGCCAGCGGAACGCCGGTCGCCACGACGGTCTCGCGCGAGTACAGCGACACCCTGCCCTCGATGAACCTGGTAGCCGAGATCACGCCTGACTTCCTGGTCCGACTGGGTGCGGCCAAGGTGATGACGCGTCCGGGCCTGGGCAGCCTGACCCCCGGCGTCACCGTCAATGTCAGCGGCGGTGCGCGCACCGTCAGCGGCGGCAACCCGAACCTGGATCCGATCCGCGCCAAGACGGTCGACCTGGGTTTCGAGTGGTACTTCAATGAAGGCGCGATGCTGGGCCTGGGCCTGTTCTACAAGGACATCGAGAGCTTCATCCAGACCACGCGCGTCGTGCAGCCCTACTCGTCGAGCGGCCTGCCCGCCAGCCTGCTGGACGGCACCGGCGCTGGCGTGAACGACGACTTCGTCTTCAGTGTTCCGCTCAACACCCCGGGCGGCGAACTGACCGGTTTCGAAGCCAACTACACGCAGCCCTTCACCTTCCTGCCGGGCAAGTTCGGCAATCTCGGCGTGCAGTTGAACTACACCTACGTCGATTCGCAGATCCAGTACCTGACCTCGACCGGTGCCAACTCGTTCAAGACCGACCTGACCGGCCTGTCGAAGCACTCCTGGAACGCGACGCTCTACTACGAAGGCGAACGCTTCTCCGGCCGTGTCTCGGCGACCAATCGCGACGATTTCCTGTTGCAGGTACCGGCCACGGAATCGGGGTTCGACGTGCATGGCCAGACCGGCACCACGACGGTCGATGCCTCGGTGCGCTGGAAGATCAACGACAAGCTCGAGCTCAGCCTGGAAGGCATCAACCTGACCGACGAGCCGCAGGAGTCGTGGGTGTCGAACCCCAGCGTCACCCTGCCGCTGGACTACAGCGAGACCGGCCGCCAGTACCTGCTGGGCCTGCGCTACAAGTTCTGATGCGTTGACAGTCCCGCGCCTCGCCCAGAGGTGCACGCGAAGCCCGGCCGCCTCTCCCGGCCGGGCTTTTTTTCATCCGTGTGCCGCCGGAGGATCCGCGAAGCGACGTATCCCATCCCCCACTGCTCCGCATGCCCACACCGGTTGTCGCACAGGCCCGCAGGGAGCGAAGGCCGCGCCACCGGTTCGACCGGGCCACATCCACCGGTCTTGTTGCACTCGCCTATCCAGTCCACGTGCGGACGAACGGTCAGCCTGCCCTGCTCGCGCGGCGCGCGCTCGGCAGATCTCGTCGGCACCCGTCGCGTGCCCGGATACCTTTCTTCGGTCACCGACTCCAAGCTGCGCGAACGCTCCATGAAGCGCGGTCCCGCTTGCGAGCCATCGCCCACCGGTCCAGATTCCAGATGGGTGGACAAGCGAAAGGCCCGCCTTGCGGCGGGCCTTCATCGCCACGCATGGCCGGCGGTGATGCCGGTCCGCGCGGACTCAGCGCAAGGGTTCGCCGCGGGGATAGCCGGCGATGGGTTCCATCACGTCGAGGTTCCATTCGCTCTCGACGAAGGGTTTGCGGGCTTCCTTGTACTGCGGATAGCCGCCGACCTGGTCCTGGCTGTCGATGATCTCGCCACGTCCTTCGATGACGTCGGCGACGATGCGGCGGTCGATCAGGTCGCGGTTCCAAGGCGTGGCGCCCACGTTCTCGATGATCGCATCCTGTACCTTGCCGGTCGGCAGCAGGGTGACCCCGAACGGCAGCGCAGGTGCATTCTTCACGCGGTTGAGAATCACCGGCGCAGTGGTGTAGCTGCCCGTTTCCTGGATGCTCTTGTTGCCGATGCGATCGACCACCAGGTTGTCCTGCGCATACAGGTCCAGGTCGCCGGATCCGCCGATCATCAGGAACGCGAGCGGCTCGGTCGACTTGCCGGCGCGCATCACGTTGCCACGCACCACCATCTCGCCCTTCGAGTACGGATGACCCAGCCATTCTTCCGCGATCAGGTTGTAGTGGATGGCGCGCTGGCCGGGGTTGTAGATCAGGTTGTTGATCACCTGGCCACGCGCACCGCCCTTGAACAGCGGGCTGCGCTCGTAGTTGTGCGCGTACAGGTTGCCGACGATCAGGACCTCGTTGACGTGGTCGTGGATCAGCGAGCCCTTGGAGTGTTCGCCCTTGGCGTGGATCGAATTGGCCAGACCTTCGCCGACGATGTTGTTGCTGTAGGTGATCCGGCGCGATGCGTTGGCCATCCACTCGGCTTCGTTCTCGCCATGGAAGCGCGTGCTGGATGCACTGAGGTTTTCATCCGTGGCCCAGGTGAGCGAGCAGTGGTCGACGATCACGTCATGTGCGCCGCGCACCGTGGTGATGGCATCGATGTCGCCCGAACGCTTGGGCAGGCCGCCATCGCCGGGCCGGACGCGGATGTGGCGGATGACCACATCGTGGGTGGCGATGGTCAGGCCGCCCTTGACGAGGGTCACGCCGGGATGCGGTGCGGTCTGCCCGGCGATGGTCAGGAACGGCTCGGTGATCCGCAGTTCCTTCATGCCGAGGTCGATCACGCCACCGACTTCGAACACCACGATGCGCGGACCCTTTCCCGTGACCGCTTCCTTGAACGAGCCGGGGCCCTCGGCGGCCAGGCTGGTGACACGGATGATCTTGCCGCCCCGCCCGCCGGGCGTATGCGCCGCCGCGCCCTGCGCGCCGGGGAATGCAAGTGCGGGCGCGTCGGCGGCGAGGACCGGCGTCATCGCCGACGCCATCAGCAGTGCGGCCAGGCCGCAGGTCAGCCCGAAGGCCCGCGCAGGAAAACGGATATGAAGCATTGGCTCCCTCCCAGGAGTGGATCGACGCATCGTGGCATCGGGATGGGTTTTGCGGCAGTGCACATTGTCAATGACACCGGTTTACCATATACAGGCCATCAACCTGCACTGTCACTCGGCGGTGCAACAAAACACTGCGGGGAGAGCCCTCTTGAGTACTGACCACAGCGCGCCGTCCGACGCACGCATGGAAGCCCCGGAACTGGCCGCCATCGCGGAAAGCTTCGTCAGCGCGAGGCGCCAGGGCCGTGCATTGCCGGGATTCCCGGGCACGATTCCCTATGATCTGGTGACCGCGTATCAGGTGCAGGATCACGCGATAGCGCAGTGGCCCGACCGCGTGGTCGGCTGGAAGGTCGGCTTCATCGCACCGGAACGACGGGATGCATCCGGTGATGAGCGCCTGCTGGGCCCCATCTTCGCCCGCCAGGTCAAACTGGCTACCGGTGGTCAGGAGAGTTTCCAGGTATTCGCCGGGGGCTTCGGCGCAGTGGAAGCCGAGTACGTCCTGCGCCTGGACGCCGATGCCCCGGCCGACAAGACCCACTGGACCCCGGAAGAAGCCGCCGCCGTACCGTCGACGCTGTTCACCGGCATGGAAGTGGCCAGCAGTCCGCTGGCGACGATCAACCAGCTCGGCCCGCGCGTCGTCGTTTCGGACTTCGGCAACAACAATGGCCTGGTGATGGGTGCCGAGATTCCCGGCTGGGCCGAACGCAGCGATGCTTCGCTGACCTGCACGACCTCGATCGACGGCCGGCCGGTTGGCAAAGGCGGCGCCACCACGCTGCCCGGCGGCCTGCGCGCGGCGTTCGCGTTCGCGCTGTCGCGCTCAGCGCGCCGCGGTCGCCCGTTGAAGGCGGGCGACCTGATCGCCACCGGCAACGCCACGGGCATCCACGACATCCTGCCGGGCCAGCAGGCCCTCATCGAGTTCGATGGCCATGGCAGCATTGAGTGTGTCGCGGCAGCCGCGACGCCGAAGGACGAAGGGGATTGGCGCGCATGATGAACCGTCGTCGTTTCCTGGGCACCAGCCTCGGCGCCGCGGTCGCGCTTCCGCTGGCGGGGAGTCGCGCCCTTGCCGACGATGGGCGGCACGTGCTGACCGCCACCGATGTGCACGTGAAGGACTATCCCACCGTCGAAGCCGTGCGCTGGATCGGCGAGACCATGGCGCGCGAGACCGGCGGCCGCGTGACGCTGCGCCAGTACCACTCGGGCCAGCTCGGTCGCGAATCCGAAGCCATCGACATGGCGCGCTTCGGTGCCATCGACATGACCCGCGTGTATGCCGGCGCGCTGAACAATGCCTTCCCGCTGACCCAGGCGCTGTGCCTGCCGTACGTATTCGATTCGGTGGCGCACATGCGACGCGCGATGGACGAAGGCGTGGGCAAGGCGGTACTGGACGGCTTTTCCCGCCGCGGGCTGGTCGGCCTGGCGATCTACGATTCCGGGGCGCGCTGCTTCTACAACACCAAGCACCCGATCCGCACGCCGGAAGACCTGCATGGCTTGAAGGTCCGCGTGCCGGTGTCAGACATCTTCATCCGCATGCTGCGCCTGTTCGGCGCCAATCCCACCCCCCTGTCGCTGGGCGAAGTGTTCTCCGGACTGGAGACGCGGATGATCGACGGAGCGGAGAACAACATCCGTAGCTTCCACTCCAGCCGCCACTTCGAAGCGGCGCGCTACTGGTCGCAGACCAACCATTCCTACGCACCCGACGTGCTGCTGGTGTCGCAACGTACGCTGGATGACCTGCAACCGCGCGACCGTGAGCTGCTGGTCGAGACTGCACGCCAATCGGTGGGCGTGATGCGCTCGCTCTGGGACGCCTCGGAAGCGAAGGCGCGCGATGCCGTGTTCGCGGCTGGCGTGGAGCACAACGAGGCCGACCTTGCCGCCTTCGCGCGCGCCTCGCAGCCGCTGTTGTCCGAGTACCGCAGCGACCCGGCGATCGACGCGCTGTACCGCCGCATCCGCGACCTGGCCTGAGGACCGACGATGTCAGAAGAAACCACGCCGTCTCCCGCCACGCCCGTACAACGCGGCATGGACCTGCTGTCCAACGCCGCCATCGCGATCGCCGTCGCCGCCCTGCTCGGACTGGTGGTCGTGCAGGGCTGGCAGGTAATCGCCCGCTACATCATCAACGACTCGCCCAGCTGGACCGAGCCGGTCACCGTATTGCTGCTGACCACCGCCATGAGCCTGGGGGCTGCGGCGGGCGTGCATACGAACCGCCACTTCGGCTTCTTCCTGCTGGCCGATGCTGTGGGCCCTCGCCTGAAGAAACTGCTGCACGCGGTATCCCCGCTGGTGATCGCCGCAATCGGCGCGGTGATGGCGTACTGGGGCGCGGTGCTGCTGTTCGACGGGCTGGACATCCGCATCGCCGGTGCGCCGATGCCGCAGAGTATCGGCTACCTGCCGTTGTCGCTGGGCGGCGTGCTGATGGTGGTGTTCGCCCTGTACCGACTGCTCCTGGTGCTGCGCGCGCCGCTGACCGACGAGGCCCGCTGACCCATGGCGATCACCCTGCTGTTCTCGATCTTCGCGATCCTGCTGCTGATCGGCGTGCCGGTGGCCTACGCATTGGCCGCCGCATCGCTGGCGACGCTGCTCTACCTCGACCTGCCCAGCATCGTGCTGGTGCAGCAGATTTCTTCGGGCACCGGCTCGGCCTCGCTGATCGCGATTCCGCTCTTCATCTTCGCTGGCGAGATCATGTTGCGCGGTGGCATCTCCGAGCGCCTGATCAGCCTGGCGGCGTCGCTGGTCGGCCGCCTGCGTGGCGGCCTGGGCCAGGTCAGCATCCTGTCGTCGCTGTTCTTCGGTGGCGTGTCGGGCTCGGCCATCGCCGACGTGTCGGCCGTCGGCGGCACGATGATCCCGCAGATGGTCAAGCGCGGTTACGACCGTGATTTTGCCGTCAACGTCAGCATCACCGCCGCACTGGTGGCGCTGCTGGTGCCGCCGTCGCACAACCTGATCCTGTTCTCGGCCGCGGCTGGCGGCGGCCTGTCCATCGCCGATCTTTTCGCTGCCGGCATCGTGCCCGCGCTGCTGATGACGGTCGTGCTGATGTTCACGGGCTGGGCGGTGGCGTGCAAGCGCGGCTATGGCACGGAACCGTTCCCGGGCATGCGGGCGGTGCTGCTGCGCCTGGTTTCCGCGCTGCCGGGGCTGGGCCTGGTGGGCCTGATCTTCTTCGGCATCCGCGCGGGCATCTTCACGGCGGTGGAGAGCGCCGCCATCGCAGTGGTCTACGCACTGCTGGTAACCAGCGTGCTGTACCGCCAGTTGTCGCTGAAGGAATTCTTCGCCACGGTGACGCACGCTGCGCGCACCACCGGCGTGATCCTGTTCGTGATCGCCACCGCGGCGGTGTTCGGCTGGCTGCTCGCCTACCTGCAGGTGCCAGCGGCAGCCGTCGAAGCGCTGCAGTCGATCGCCCACAGCAAGTACACGGTGCTGCTGCTGATCATCCTGGTGCTGCTGGTGCTGGGCACGTTCATGGACCTGGCGCCGATGATCCTGATCTGCACGCCGATCTTCCTGCCGGTGGCGAAGGCCTACGGCATCGACCCGATCCACTTCGGGCTGGTGCTGGTGCTGACCGGCGGTATCGGCCTGGTGACGCCGCCCGTCGGCTCGGTGCTCTTCATCGGTACCGCCATCGGCAAGATCACCATCGCACAGAGCATGCGCACGATCTGGCCGTTCTGGCTGGCGGGGCTGGCGGTGCTGCTGATCGTGGCGCTGTTCCCGGAGCTCTCGTTGTGGCTGCCGAAGGCGATCAAGTGACGAGGCGCCTGCCCGCGCGCCTGCTCTGCGCCATCCTGCTTGCGCTGGTCGGCCCTGCGGGCGCGCAGTCGCCGGCGGAAACGCCATCGCTGGCCGGTTTCGAAGACGCCATCCATCATTGGCGCAACGTACACGGCGACAAGTATCCGCGCCATGCGCCAGACGACGTCGCGAAGATCGCCGACAACATCCTGCGCTATCAGCGCCTGGATGGCGGCTGGATCGAGAACCAGGATCCGGCACGGATTCTGGATGATGCAGAAAAAGCGCGCTTCGACGCCGAGGCGCAGAAGTCAGGCGGCAGCTTCGACAACCGCAACATCTACACGCAGCTCGACTATCTGGCCACCGCGTATGCGCTCACCGGCGATACGCGCTATCGCGACGGCAGCCTCAAGGGCATCGCGTTCACGCTGGCGCAGCAGATTCCCGCTTGCGGCGGCTGGCCGCATACGGCGCCGGCCACGCAGCCCTACCATCCGCATATCACCATCGCCGACGACGTGACGGCTGGCGTGCTGGGCACGCTGCGCAAAGTCGTGTCGGACACGCGCCGCTATGCCTTCGTCGATGCCACCTTGCGGGCACGCGTACAGTCCGCCATCGATAGCGGCGACGCCTGCCTGCTGCGGTTGCAGGTACGACAGGGCAGCACGCTGGCCGGCTGGGCCGGCCAGTACGACGCGCGGACGCTGCTACCCGCCCAAGGACGCAAGTTCGAACTGCCGTCCATCGCAGGCCAGGAAACCGTCGGCGTGATCCGCTACCTGATGTCCATCCCGGATCCGTCGCCCGCCATCGTCGCGGCCGTGGACGGCGCGGTGGACTGGTTGCGCAGGGTGGAGATCACCGGTTGGCGCATCGAGACCTTCGACGCGCCGGCGGAACAGTTCCAGTACCACAGCAGTACCAAGGATCGTCGCCTGGTCGCCAATCCATCGGCCACCGGCCTGTGGGCGCGCTTCTACGACGTGAAGGACAACAGCGTGGTGCTCGCGACGCGCGACAGCGTGCGGGTCGCGCGCTACGAAGACATTCCGCGCGAGCGTCGCACCGGCTACGAGTGGTACGGCAGCTGGCCGAAGTGGCTGCTGTCGACCGAATACCCGCAATGGACATCGCAGCACACGTCGTCGAAGTAGAGGACTCCTGATGGCAATGAAGTCGTGGATGATCGCCCTGTGCCTGTTCGCACCGCTGGCAGCGCTGGCGGAGGATGGTCACCGCGAACCGGCGTGGAAGCGCGGCATCGAGCACCAGCGCCAGGCGGACCTGGGTGACGGCACGTTCCTCAATCCCGTGCTCGCGGGTGACCGACCCGATCCTTCGGTGCTGAAGGACGGCGAGGACTACTACCTCACGCTGTCGTCCTTCACTGCCTATCCCGGCCTGCCGCTGTGGCATTCGCGCGACCTGATCAACTGGCAGCCGGTCGGCCATGCGATCACGAAGAACGTCGGCTCGATCTGGGCCCCGGACCTGGTCAAGCACGATGGCCGCTACTACATCTATTTCCCCGCGCGCGTCGGCGGTACCGAGTCGCCGCGACGCAGCAACTTCGTCGTGTGGGCGGACGACATCCGCGGCCCCTGGAGCGAGCCCATCGACATCGGGCTGCCGGGCCATATCGACCCCGGCCATGCGGTCGGCGAAGACGGCAAGCGCTACCTGTTCCTCAGTGCGGGCGACTACGTTCAGCTGGCCGAAGACGGCCTGAGCACGGTCGGCGAGGTGAAGCACATCTACGACGGCTGGCGCTATCCGGAATCGTGGGACGTGGAAGGCTATGCGCAGGAAGGCCCGAAGATCACCTTCCGCGACGGCTGGTACTACATGATCACTGCCGTTGGCGGCACGGCCGGTCCGCCGACCGGGCACATGGTGATCGTCGCGCGCTCGCGCTCCATCCACGGGCCGTGGCAGAACGCGCCCAACAATCCGGTGGTGCGCACCACCTCGCGCGACCAGTACTGGTGGTCGCGCGGCCACGCCACGCTGGTGGAAGACGCCGGTGGCCAGTGGTGGATGATCTACCACGGCTATGAGCGCAACTTCTGGACGCTGGGCCGGCAGGCGCTGCTCGATCCGATCGAGTGGACCGACGACGGCTGGTTCGTCGCGAAGGGCGGCGACCTGAGCCAGCCGCTGCCCAAGCCGGCGGGCAAGGCGCTTTCGCCGCACGGCATGGCGCTGTCGGACGATTTCCGCAGCGGAAAGCTGGGACCGCAATGGGCGTTCTACGACCCGGCACCGGGCGAAACCGCGCGACTGAGCTTCGGCGACGGCGTGATGTCGCTGCAGGGCAAGGGCACCTCGCCCCGCGACAGCTCGCCGCTGGGCATCATCGCCGGTGACCTGGCCTACCAGTTCGAGGTCGAAATGGACATCGAACCCGGCGCCCAGGGCGGCGCGGTACTGTTCTACAACGACCGCCTGTATGCGGGCGTGGGCAGCAATGGCGAACAGTTCGTCATGCACCGCTACGGCCTGGAGCGCCCCGGCAAACTGCTCCCGAGCGCCAAGGGCGGAAAGCTCTGGCTGCGGGTCACGCACAACCGCCACATCGTCACGATCCAGACCAGCACCGACGGCAAGGCCTGGACCAAGTACCCGGTTCAGATGGAAGTCTCCGGCTACCACCACAACGTGGCGGGCGGCTTCCTGGCCCTCAAGCCGTCGCTGTACGCCGCCGGCCAGGGCAAGGTCCAGTTCCGTAATTTCCGCTACCGCGCGCTGGACTGACCCCCAGCCGCTAGAATCCCCACGACAGACGAACGGACCCGTACCCACTCCATGCCCGCGCGCAAGAAGCCCGAAAGCCCCGCCTCCCTGCCCACTGGTGGCAAAGCCGCGACCATCAACGACATCGCGCGGCTTTCCGGCGTCTCGAAGAAAACCGTTTCGCGCATCATCAACCACTCGCCCCTGGTCCGTAAGGACACCCGCGAGAAGGTGGAGACCTTGATGCGGGAAGTCGGTTACGTGCCCGATCCGATGGCGCGCGGCCTGGCGTTCCGCCGCTCGTTCCTGATCGGCATGGTCTACGACAATCCGACCGCGCAGTACATCGTGAACATGCAGTACGGCGCACTGGATGCGTTGCGCGATTCGGGCTTCGAACTGGTGGTGCATCCGTGCGACAGCCGCAGCCCGGGCTACATCGACGGCGTGCGCCGCTTCGTGCAGCAGCAGAAGCTGCATGGCGTGATGCTGGTGCCGCGCGCCTCGGAAGACCAGGCGTTGGCCGACATGCTGGCCGAGATCGGCTGCCGCTATTCGCGCATTGCCTCGGTTTCCATGGACGAGCCATCACGCATGGTGGTCACCCACGACCGCGACGGCGCGGCCGAAGCGGCCGAATACCTGCTGTCGCTCGGCCATACCGACATCGCGCTGATCACCGGCCCCAGCGCATATCGCTCCTCGATCGAGCGCACGGACGGTTTCGTGCAGGCGCTCGCCAAACGCGGCCTGGAGATTCCGAAGTCGCGCATCATCGAAGCTGGTTACACCTTCGAATCCGGCGTGGTCGCGGCCGAGAAGCTGTTGTCCGGCAAGAACCGGCCCACCGCCATCTTCACCGGCAACGACGAAATGGCGGCCGGCGTCTACAAGGTCGCCATGCGCGCCGGCATCAACATCCCGCGCCAGCTGTCGGTGGTCGGTTTCGACGACAGCCCGCTCGCCTCGCGCCTGTGGCCCTCACTGACCTCGGTCCGCCGCAACACCCGCGACACTGGCCGCACCGCCGCCGCGATGCTGATCCAGCCGGAAGGCACGCCGGTGCTGGCCGCTGCCAGCATCCGCCCGCACCTGATCATCCGCGACTCTTCCCAGCCGCCCGAGTAAACGACGCCACGGAGCCAGGGAAAGAGTGCCGCACCGCAAAATGACACCGGTTACCAAAGTCCCGTAGAATCCGCCCCACACCCCTTACCGACGCCGCCGCACGGCGCGTCCGCACCGACGGAGCCCCGCCCATGTTCTGCAAGACCTACCACGCCACCCACCCGGACATGATGGACGGCGCCACCAACGACCAGCTGCGCGACCGCTACCTGATCGGCAACCTGTTCGTCGCGGACACGGTGCAGATGAACTACTCGCACAACGAGCGTTTCGTGATCGGCGGTGCGGCCCCGGTGTCGACGAAGGTCGACCTGCCCCGCCAGACCGAGCCCGCCTCGGCCGCTGGCAAGCCGTTCCTGGAGCGTCGCGAGCTTGGCGTGATCAACGTGGGTGGCGGTGCCGGCAAGGTCACCGTCGACGGCACGACCTATGCGCTGGGCCCGAAGGATGGTCTGTACGTGGCAATGGGCAGCGCCGATGTGGCGTTCGAGTCCGACGATGCGGCCAACCCCGCCAAGTTCTACCTGACCTCGACCCCGGCGCATGCGCGCTTCGAGACCAAGCAGCTGTCGATCAAGGACGCCGTGGCGCTGGAGCGCGGTGCGCTGGAGACCAGCAACGAGCGCACGATCTACCAGTTCATCGTGCCGGCGACCTGCCAGTCCTCGCAGCTGCTGCTCGGCCTGACCGTGCTGAAGACCGGCAGCGTGTGGAACACCATGCCGCCGCACCTGCACGACCGCCGCAGCGAGGTGTACTTCTACTTCGACCTGGCCGAGAACGACCGCGTCTACCACTTCATGGGCGAGCCGGAAGCGCAGCGCCACATCGTCGTGCAGAACGACGAAGCCGTGGTGTCTCCGCCGTGGTCGATCCACATGGGTTCGGGCACCAGCAACTACGCCTTCATCTGGGCGATGGGCGGCGAGAACCTGGACTACACCGACATGCACGTGCTGGACATCTGCCAGCTGAAGTAAGCGCCGTCATGCAGAGCCGAGCTTGCTCGGCTGCACCACCATCCGAAGCCGATGCACCAAGCGGAGCAAGCTCCGCTCTACCAAAGCGCACCACACCGAGGGAATCCACGATGGCAAGCAATCCGTTCAGTCTCGAAGGCAAGATCGCGCTGGTCACCGGCGCCAATACCGGCCTCGGCCAGGGCATCGCCGTGGCGCTGGCCGAAGCCGGTGCTGACATCGCCGCGGCCGGCATCGTGGAAGCTGCGGAAACCGGCGAGAAAGTGCGCGCCCTTGGTCGCCGCTTCCTCAACCTGGAAGCGAACCTTATCAGCATCGACCCGGTCGAGCGCCTGGTGAAGGAAGCCGTCGAGGGCCTGGGCGGGCTGGACATCCTGGTGAACAACGCCGGGCTGATCCGTCGCGCCGATGCGGTGGATTTCAGCGAGAAGGACTGGGACGACGTGATGAACGTCAACATCAAGTCCGCGTTCTTCATGTCGCAGGCCGCGGGCCGCCATTTCATCGCGCAGGGTAGCGGCAAGATCATCAACATCGCCTCGATGCTGTCGTTCCAGGGCGGCATCCGCGTGCCGTCGTACACGGCCTCCAAGAGCGGCATCGCAGGCATCACCCGCCTGCTCGCCAACGAATGGGGCAACAAGGGCATCAACATCAACGCCATCGCGCCCGGTTACATGGCCACCGACAACACCGCCCAGCTGCGCGCGGACGAAGCACGCAACCAGGCGATCCTCGACCGCATCCCGGCCGGTCGCTGGGGCGAGCCGTCGGACCTGGGCGGCACGGCGGTGTTCCTGTCGTCGCGCGCGTCGGACTACGTCAATGGCGCGGTCATTCCCGTCGATGGCGGGTGGTTGGCGCGCTGACGCGCGCACTTGCTGTGCCTCTCTGTAGGAGCGACGTAAGTCGCGACCGCAGAACCAGGCAGGCAGTGGACGCGGATTGATACGGAAAAAGCCGGAAGGCGCCTTCGCCTGGAGCGGCTTCGATCCTTGCCGGAACGTCTTCCGGCTTGGCGGTCGCGACTTACGTCGCTCCTACAGGGGCTTCTGCACGCGTGCTGGCGAATACCGGAGACTGGCAATGCTTCGCTCTTTTCTGATGATCGCGCTCTGTGCCTGCGCTGCGCAGGCCAGCGCGCAGGTGCAGCCCCCACGCCAGGTCTTCATCGCCGGCGACTCCACTGCCAGCCACTACGGGCCGGAACGCGCACCGCGCGAAGGATGGGCGCAGCAGCTGCAGGGGTTCCTGGATGACACCTATGTGGTCCGCAATCACGCCCAGAGCGGGCGGAGTTCGCGCAGCTTCATCGCCGAAGGCTGGTTCGATGGCATGGCGAAGGACATGCATGCCGGCGACGTGCTGTTGATCCAGTTCGGCCACAACGACGAGAAGATCGAAGACCCCACACGCTACAACGAACCCCGGCAGGCATTCCCCGAATGGCTGGGTCGCTACCTGGCGTTGGCGCGACAGAAGGGTGCCACGCCGATCCTGGTGACGCCGGTCGCGCGCCGCAAGTTCGACCATGGGCAGTTGCTCGACACGCACGGGTTGTACGCGCAGGCCGTGCGTGATCTTGCGTCGCGGGAGAACGTGGGCCTGATCGACCTGTCGGCTGCCAGCATGGACTGGCTGCGCGCGGCGGGCAATGAGGCCAGCAGAGCGTACTTCATGCATGTGCCGGAACAGGGCCAGCAGGACGACACCCACTTCCAGCAGCGGGGCGCGGTGATGGTGGCCTGCCTGGTGGTGGCGGGTTGGAAGCGGCTCGACCCCTCGCTCGCTGCCCACGTGAAACGCGATACCGACTGCGGCGCACCCGCGACCGCGCTCGCGGATCGCAAGGCGCAGGCGAATCCGTCCCTGATCGTGCACGAACGCGACATCGCGGCGGCGCAGCCCGGGCCGCATGGCGGCGCGGGCGACACGACCGCGTATCCCTTCTTCAAGGAAGCACCCGCGCTCGCCTTCGAGTTCCGCAAACGCGTGTTGCGCCGGGGCGCCGGCATCGGCCTGCACCAGCACCACAAGGACGAGATCTACTACGTGCTGGGTGGAAGCGGCATCTACGAACTGGATGGCAAGGCGCAGGAGGTGCGCGCCGGTGACGCGATGCTGACCCGGCCCGGCAGCACGCACGCCATCCGCCAGCACGGCGAGGACGATCTGGTGCTGCTGATCATGTACGGGAAGAAGCAGGAGTGAGTGGAAAGGAGTGAGGAGTGAGTAAAGGCGTGCTTCGCTTACTCCTCGCTCCTCTCCGCTCACTTCTCGCTTGCAGGTGCCGGCCGGTCCCAGCGGCGATACGTGGCTGCGAGCGCACTGCGCAGACGCCGGTACTGCGCGGTGCCGGGTTCGGCCTGCAGGCGGCCGGCGACCGCCTTCCACCCACCTTCGTGGTCGCGGGACCACTCGCGCACGACGGCGCGACACGGCTGTCCCACGATCTGCGCCAGCGCGCAGGCCATGAAGATGTCGCCGGCGGTCCAGTCCGGTTGCTGCTGCATCGCTTCCACGTAGGCGCGCGGCACGGTGTAGTAGCGCGCCATCTCGTCAGCAAAGGACGCGGGGTAGCGGCTGGCGTAGTCGTTGATGTCCGCCAGGTGGCGATCCACCGAGGCATCGCCGGTGGCAGGGGCATATGTCACCGTGGCGTCCTGCGCGGCGACGGGCGCGCACAGCGCGGCCGACAGGCAGGCCAGCAAACCAACGGTGGGCAGCGCGCGCTTCACGGCACCATTGTGCCCCACGACCATGGCCTTCGCTGGGCGCATTCAGGCATCCGGTACCGATTCGATCGTCGCAAGCGCATCCGACAACTGCCCGGCGTTCTCCACCACCCGCAGGCGCGGCGCATCGTGGGCCACGCCATGCTCGGTCTCGAGCGCCCACGTCACGTGGTACGGCATGTGGATGCCCCAGCCGCCGAGCCCCAGGACGGGCTCGATGTCCGACCGCAGCGAATTGCCGACCATCGCGAACCGCGACGGTTCGACCTCCAGTTCGCGCAGCACGCGGGCATAGGTCGGCTCGTCCTTCTCGGATACCACTTCGATGCGATGGAAGAGGTCGGCCAGGCCGGATTGCGCGATCTTGGCTTCCTGGTGGAACAGGTCGCCCTTGGTGATCAGCACGATCTCGTGATCGGCGGCGATGCGCTCGACAGCTTCGCGGATGCCCGGCAGCAGATCGACCGGATGCAGCAGCGTGGCACGCCCGATCTCGATCACGCGGTGCAGGTCGCGCGCGCTGATGCGTTCGTCGGTCAGCTGGATGGCGGTTTCCAGCATCGACAGCGTCATGCCCTTCACGCCGTAGCCGAAGATCTTCAGGTTGCGACGCTCGACGTCCAGCAGGTGCTGGTGCGTGCGTGCGTCGGCGAGGTCCACATAGGTGCCGAGGATGGCCTCGAAATCGGCCTCGGCCTGACGGTAGTAATCCTCGCTCTTCCAGAGCGTGTCGTCGCCGTCGAAGCCGACCCATCGGATGCGCGCCATTTGAACCCTGCCCTGCATTCTCCACGAAGGCCGCGAAGGATAGCAGCCAGTCCAGCCATCAATGGAAACGGCCGCCATGCGACATGGCGGCCGTGGTGGCATTGCTGCATGCCTCTACGTCGTGCGCTATCCCCCGCTGCTGGGCGGTGGTGTGCTGCCGTCGGTGGCCGGCGGCGTGGTTTCCGGCGCGTTGGGATTGGCCGGTGGCGGCAGGTTCGGATCGGTCGGCGGTACGGCCGGATCGGTCGGAGTGGGAGATGGCGGCACCACGTTGTCGGTGGGCGGCGTGGTTTCCACCGGCTCCGGCGCGCTGGGCGGCGGCATCTCTTCCGGCTTGGGGCCGCAGGCCGTCATGAGACCCGCGCTGAGCAGCGCAAGGCCAAGGCCCAGCGTCAATTTATGGATCGGATTCTTCATGGGTTCCTCCATGCAGCATGGTTCATGGGATGGGTGCGCGATCTCAGGGATTTCCCTGCTGCGCATAGGCCGCGTACTCCTCGGGTGTCAGGCGGCCATCAGCATCCTTGTCGAGCGTGCCGAATACCTGCGCCAGCGGTGGGTCGACAGCCGCTTCGTCCTTGCTGATCGCGCCATCTGAATTCTGGTCCAGCTCCTGGAACGGGCGCGGCACCGGGGTCGTGGAGGGCGGCGGGCTCGCCTGCGGCGACGGCCGTTCCTCACCGCGCTGCGACACCTCCTGCGCATGTGCGTGCAGCGCAGTGCCGAATGCGATGACAGTGGTCAGCACACCCAGGCATGACAGCGTCTTCGTGTTCATGGATCCCTCCTCGTCATGGAGTTACGTCCGGAAGAGAAAGGGCGGCACGACAGGCCGCCCTTTCCGGGGGTCACGCGCTGGCGTCATGGCGCCGCGATCGACCCGGTGCCACAGGCCGGTTTACTTCTGCTGGTCACCGTAGTTCTTGCTCACAAACGCCTTGTATTCGTCGGCGGTGAGCTTGCCATCCGCATCAGCGTCGGCCTGGTCGAAGACCTGGCTGAGGCCGGCGTTGGCCGAAGCTTCCTGCTTGCTGATGGCGCCGTCGCCGTCGGTATCCACGTCGGCCCAGCCCTGCTTGGCCTGCGTTGCGGACTGCGTGCTCTGGGTGGGGTCCTGGGTCGCCGCGCCGGTCGCCTGCTCGGCGGTCGGCTCGGTCTGGCCCTGCTGCGTCGCGGCGTCCTCGGTCTTTTCCTGCGCGAACGCCAGCGGCATGGCCAGCGCGGCGCTCAAGGCGACCAGTGCGATCAGCGGCTTGCGGTTGTTCTTCGTCATGTCTGTGCTCCGTTCTGTGGGAGTGCGTCCGATTGCGCACGGCCCCACCTTGCAACGTCGCTTCTGAACGAAACTGGCGCGCTGAAATGAACGTGCACGCACGCTTAACCACACGCGGATCGGGTTCGGCTAGCCCGGTGTTAGTGAGCTGTGATCGCGTTGTCAGGCGTCCGTGGAATCCGTGACGTCGCGCATTGTTTACCGTTAGGTATTCGTTTTTCGCGCGCTTTTCGCCGCGGTTCAATCCGGCGCTTTTCTGCTGAACCATTGCCAACCAAGAGCGACGCCACTCAACGCGCCGGCGATCTCCAGCACCACGCGCGAGCCGAGCGACTCGGGATCGTGGATGCCCTGCAAGGCCAGCCGCGCATACAACGGCGACTCCAGCTTCGAAATGCCCAGGTAGAACATGTTCCAGCTGTCCACCCCGGCACCGATGACCACGGCCGAGACGCAGGCCCAACCGATGGCGTGCCCCATCGACCAGCGCATCCTGGTACTCAGCCAGTTCCAGAACAGGAAGCACAGCACGCCGAGGACGAACGCGATCAGGCCCGCTTCGATCGCGCCGAGCACGCCGTAGTGCAGGGGCAGGTTCATCGCGTGCCCCCTTCCAGGATGCACGCTGCGGTGTGTGGATTCGTGTAGCGGTGCATGGACAGGCATTCCCCGGCGCGGAACCGCGCCTGATGCCACAGGTTAACCGATGCGATCCTGCCCCCGTGCCGTGCTGGCATGATGGCGCCATTGCCGCGACGGGAGCATCGCATGAGTCGTCTATTGCTGGCTGGTGCAACCGGTCTGGTCGGACAGGCGACACTGCGGCGGGCACTGGCATCCGCGCGGGTGCGCCAGGTGGTCGCGCCCACACGCAAACCCCTCGCCCCCCACCCCAAACTGATGAACCCGGTCGTGGATTTCGAGGCACTGCCCCCTGATGCCGAGTGGTGGCGCGTGGACGCCGTGGCCTGCGCACTGGGCACGACGATCCGCGATGCAGGCTCGCAGGACGCGTTCCGGCGCGTGGACCACGACTATCCGCTTGCGATCGCACGCCACGCCCATGCACACGGTGCACGGGCCTTCGCGCTGGTGTCGGCGATGGGCGCCGATGCAGATTCGCGGATCTTCTACTCGCGCACGAAGGGCGAGGTCGAAAAGGCGCTCGCCGCGATCGGCTTCACGTCACTCACCGTGCTGCGCCCGGGCCTGCTGGGCGGGGATCGCGTACAGCACCGGGGCGGCGAACGTTGGGCGCTGCGCGTGCTGGGCGCGCTGGATCCGGTCCTGCCGAAGCGCTACAGGATCGTGCCTGCCGAACGCGTGGCGCAGGTCTTGCTGGATGCGGCCATGGACGCGGTGCCGGGGCAGCACGTCATTCCATCGGAGCACTTGCTGGGCTGATGCCCGCAGGTCATGCGTCGGGCTCGTCCACGCGTACCTGCACGCCATCGGCGACGATGCGGTACTCGACCTCGGCTACCGCGGCTCCCGCACTGGTTTCTTCAGCGGTGTGGTCGCGTGCCGCGGGCGACAATGTCACCCGCGACAGCACGCCGTGCACCTGCGCATCGCCCCGCACGTCCTTGGGCACGTAGAAATCGTGATCGCCCAGCAGCACGCGCGCGCCATGTCCGTCATCCTCGAGCATCACCCAGCAGCCCTTCTTCTGGCAGACATCGACGACGCGTCCGCTGAAGACGCGCGCCTGGCCTTCATGCGCTGCCGGTTGCGCGAGCGCCTGTGCCAACGGCACCACCGCACCGGCGGGGATGTCGGCACCGTACTTGTCCCAGGCAGTGTCAGACGCCATCACGGGCACTGCGACCACCATCGAACAGATCACCGTCAACCAACGTTGCATGGCCTTGCCTCCGGGGGAATGGAGGCATCTTACCTTCGCCCCGGTCCACCGGTTCAGTGCAGGAGGCCGTGGTGCACGAGCTGCAGGCGCTGGGTCCCCGTTGCGGTGATGGCCTGGCTGGCGCGTTCGAGCAGGCGTTCGTCCTCCTCATCGATCACCACCAGCACCTTGCCTGCGTCGATCTCGGTGCGATAGTCGCGGCGCACTTCGCTGGGTACGGAGGAACCGGCCAGCGCCGACGCCCAGCCGCCGACCGTCGCGCCAACCACCGTGCAAAGCAGCACCGCAGCCCACGGGATCCCCACCACAGGGATGGCCATCGCGAGCAAGCCGATGACCAGGCCCACGACACCACCGCCCACCAGCCCGCGCGCCGCCGCCGGCATGAAGTCGGTGGGGGAGCCTTCTTTGTCGGCATCGGGCATCTGCGTCATCTCGATGTCCGGACGCCCGACGAGGGACGCGTGATCGGGACGGATGCCCAGATGCAATGCCACATGCAGGGCCGCCTCGGCGGTGTCGATGTCGGGGGCGCTGAACACGCGTCGCGTCTTCATAGCGATCTCCTGGCCGACGCGGGAGGGCCGACCGTGAGGACCACGCTAGACCGCGATGGGGGAGCGGCGAGTGAAAAATCGCAACCGTGGCTGACGCGCCGACGCGCGGCGGGCACGCGGTGGACTCAGAGCGCCGGACGCTCCGGTGCCTGCTTGCGTCCCAGCGCGCGCAGATAGAGCTCGTACAACGCGGTGACCTTGGACACGTATTCCTGCGTCTCCGCGTAGGGTGGCACGCCGCCGTAGCGCGACACGGTGCCGATGCCGGCGTTGTAGGCGGCCGCGACCAGCGTCAGGTCGCCTTTGTAACGGCGCATCAGGCCACGCAGGTGACGCGCGCCGGCATTGATCGATTCCGCGGAGGAATAGGGGTCGGCGACGCCGTACTCCTTCGCCACGTCCGGCATCAGCTGCATCACGCCCATCGCGCCCTTCGGCGAAAGCGCCTTCGCATCGAAATCGCTCTCGGCATGCGCCACGGCACGCAGCCAGGCATCGTCGACCCCGGTCTGGCGCGCAGCCGCCTTGAACTCGGAGGGATAGCGGTCCAGCCGCGGCGTGCCCACCTTGCCCAGGCCCAGGTGGGCGGGCTCGCCCGGCGGTGTCTGCACAGTGAATTTCAGATAGGCCGTGGAACCCGGCAGGTTGCGGGTGGAATACACCTTCTGCCCGTCCTGGTCGCGCTCGTAGAGCGTGCCGCTGAAGACACCCATCGAGCCCCACAGGTTGGGCGTGCTGACAGCGTTGTCGTCGATCTCCTTGGCCGTGCACTTCGATCCCGGCTCCGGCGCGGTAGCCAGGCTGACCGTCCCGCCCTGCACGCAGCGATACACCGTGCGTGCGCCCGCCTCGGTGCTGGCCAAGGCCAGCACCGTCAGCAGGAAGCCGGCGGCGCGTCTGAGAGGGTGCATGGGCGGCGGATTCTAGGCCCGGCAAGCTGAAGGACAGCCTGAATCACGCTTTCCGCGCCGACGGCCGGCCAGCCCGGCCCGATTCTTGCTGCGCCGCAGCAGCCAAGCGCGTAAAATGCCGGCCTCTTTCACCGCACCCCCTCGGAGCACGCAATGGGCCTGGATCTGGTCAGCGCCGGCAAGAACCCGCCGGACGAAATCAACGTCATCATCGAGATCCCCAAGGACGCCGAGCCGGTGAAGTACGAGGTAGACAAGGCCAGCGGCGCGATCTTCGTCGACCGCATCCTCTCCACGCCCATGCGCTACCCCTGCAACTACGGCTACGTCCCGCACACCCTGTGCGGCGACGGCGACCCGGCCGACGTGCTGGTGGTCCTGCCGCTGCCGCTGATCCCCGGCTCGGTGATCCGCTGCCGTCCGGTCGGCGTGCTGCGCATGAGCGACGAAGCCGGCAGCGACGAGAAGCTGCTGGCGGTGCCGGTGGACAAGGTCTTCGCCGGCTACAGCCACATCAGCGACATCGACCAGGTCAGCCCGCACTGGCTGGAGCGCATCGGCCACTTCTTCGAGCACTACAAGGACCTGGAGAAGGGCAAGTGGGTCAAGCTGGATGGCTGGGGCAACGCCGCCGAAGCCAAGGCCGTGCTGGTGGACGCCATCGCCCGACAGGCCGCGCAGCCGGAAGACGAGAAGCACAAGTTCTGATTGCTCCCGCGCGCATCAACAAGAAAGGCCGCCTCAAGGGCGGCCTTTTTTCTTCCTGTCATCAGAGACCCGCGGCGCGTGCCGCGCGTTCGATCGTGGCTTTCCACTGCACGAGACGCGGCTCGATCTCGGCCGCATGCCGCCGCCACTTGTCCGGATCGGGTTTCGTCAGCGTGTAGCGCGACAGGGGAAGCTGCCCGCCGAGTTCGCGATCCCACGACCAGCCGGCCCATTCGCTCAGGCGCAGCACCTCCCGCTGCGGGTCCTGCACGAAGCGTCCGTAGTCGACCGACACCCAGTCGGCAGGCGACAGCGCATCCAGATCGTCCAGCATGAGGCGCGTCGCGGTTTCCCACTGGCTCGCCACGATCTCCCCGAGCTCCTTTCCGTTCAACGCCTGCCAGCCGGGCGTCAGCAGGAACGACCAGGTCGGCCCCTGCCAGCCGGGCAGGTTGTACATGCGGAACCTGCCGGACTGCCATCCGTCGATCATGCTGCCCCAGACCTGCCGCGGATCGCGATGCAGGTAGATGAACTTCGCGTCGGGGAACACCGCCTTCAGGAACGGAATGCGCAGCGCGTTCTTCGGCGTCTTCTCCAGCATCCGGATCGTCGCGCCTGCATCCGGCACGTTGCCCTCGCGATCGCGCAGCGCGTCGAGGAACCGGGTGCGCAACACTTGCACGACCGTCGACGTGGCATCGACACGACCCAACTGGTTGGAGTGGAACCCGCGTTGCGCGGGTGCCAGGCCCTCGACACCCTCGATCAGCTGATGGCTTTCATCGCCGATCGTGTACACGCCGCGCGCACCCGACAGCGTCTCGAACAGCAGCGTGGAACCGGAACGCGGCGGGCTGACGATGAAAACCGGCTGATCGAGCTCCCGTGCGTTCATTCGAGCACCGCTGCTCGCTTGCCTGTCCGTTGCCGCAGGCCTGGCACCGTGCGGATCGCGTCGCGCCGACTCATCGACATCGGCAGCCAGGGCCATACTGAAAATGTGAGCCTTCAACGCCGCCAGCAGTCCCAGTCCGTTCTGCAGCCGGACCTGTGCAACACCCGACTGCACGAGTTTTTCCTGGATGTCCTTCAGCAGCGCCCTGAAATGCGGCAGTCCCGATGCCTGGTTGCCATGGCAGGCCCATACGCCGTGCCAGTGGCGCGCGAAACGCATCAGCAACGCATGGACCGCGGGCAGTTGCGGAGTCCGCTCGGCGTCGTTGATCAGGAAGCCGATGCATTCACGTAGCTCCCACGGTGTCATCACGTCGGAAGCGTTGAAAGATTCGTAGTCCAGCGTCGCCCGGTGGCCCTGCATCGGCGCGATCCCTCGTGGCGCCCAACCCGGCTCGCGCCGCTCCGGGGTCCTGCCCTGCTCCAGCAGGTCCCAGAACGCGACGCCGCCGACCGTATCGGCCACCAGATGGATGCGCGTTTCGCTGCTTTCGTTCAGGACCCGGTGGTGACGCCACGTGTCGAAGATCCAGCACTCGCCCGCCGCCATATTCACTTCGCTGTCGCCGCACTGGAAGCGCACCGACGGCGTGGTGATGATCGGCACGTGTACACGCATGTGTTCACGCCAGTAGTAATTGATGTCGACATGCCCGGTGACCTCGGACTGTCCCGAGAGACGCATGAGCCGGGAGCGCCCCCACGTGGCACCGAGCGATTCCAGCACCTGCATGAGGTACGGCAACCGCGCCAGCGAAGGCGTGGGCCGCATCCGTCCCGTCACCTGGTCGCTGTCCGGATCGCCTTCCGTGGTGATCAGCGCGAGCGCGCTGTTGCCGGGGATCCCGCCCGGATGGGACCGCCAGCATGCCTCGTCGATCGTCAGCACCTCGCGCGCCAACGCCTCGGCGTCGAAGGCAACGGGCAGCTGGATGAAGGGGGCAGGCAGCTTCATGGGTCGCGGGAATCTCGGCTACGCCCGGGGGGGTCGGGACGGTCTGTCAGTTCGACGGATGATACCAACCGTCGCCACCCGTCATGCCCGCAAAGAACGACGGCCCCTTGCGGGGCCGTCGTGGTGCAGCAGACGCGTCGATCCGGAGATCAGAAGCGCTGGGTGTACTTGACGTACAGGTAACGATCGAAGTCGAAGCCACCGTAGTACGCGAAGTCGCTGTGGCGGTACGCCGAGTTCGAGAACATCAGCGGACCCTTGTGGTCGAACACGTTGTTGGCGCCGATGGCGATCGTGGCATCCCACGGCGCCTTGTAGCTGACCTGCAGGTCATGGAACGTGTTGGAACCCACGCGGCGGATCGCATCCTCTTCGCCATTGGCGATGTGGTCGGGATCCGTGCAAGGACGGGCCGGCACGCAGCTTTCCTTCATGCCCGAGTAGTAACGGGCCGTCCAGTTGACCGCGAAGTCACCCAGCGACCAGTCCACGCCCAGGTTCGAGCGCAGGCGGAAGATGCCGGAGTTGCCCACGTTGCCCACAATGATCTTCTCGCCGGCCGAGTTCTCGCTTTCCTCGTCGTAGACGCTCGTGTACGACGAGGTCCAGTCGAACGCGATCTTGCCGAACGACTGCTCCGGCAGGGCGTACTTCACACCCAGGTCGAAGCCTTCGGTTTCCATCGAGCCCAGGTTGGCCAGGCCATAGAACAGGCTGGTGATATGGCCATCGTCCGCACGCACGATGCCTTCGCAACGGGCGCTATTGCCCAGCACGTAGCAGTCACGCAGGATGCGATCCACGCTGTCCGAGATGATCATGTCCGTCAGCTCGTAGCGGTACCAGTCCAGCGAGATGTCCAGACCTTCCACCCAGCGCGGCGACCACACCAGGCCCATGGTCTTGCTCTTGGACGTTTCCGGCACGAGCGAAGGATTGGAGCCCGTGATGAACTGGTCCGGCGTGGCACACGGATACGTCGTGCAGGGCACCAGACCCTGGCCCAGCTGCACGTAGCCGAGCGGAACGCCCGCGCCGGTGCAGGCCGCGTTGCCGTTGACGCTGTTCACCGCGCCGACGCCGCAAGGGTCGGTGTAGTTCTCGAAGCTGGTGCCGATGCCGCCGTACAGGTTGTCGATCGTCGGCGCGCGGAAGCCCTCGGCGTAGGTGCCGCGGACCAGCAGTTCGTCGATCGGACGCCAGGTGAAGCCGAACTTGCTGTTGATCGTGTCGCCGAAGTTGCTGTAGTCGGAGTAGCGGCTGGCGACGTTGAAGGTCAGTTCCTTCGCAAACGCCATGTCGGCCAGCACCGGGATGTTCAGCTCGACGTAGAACTCGTCGACCGAATAGTCGCCCTCGGTGGTGGTCGCACCCAGACCGGTGCTCTGGCCCGACTGCGCGAACGCGTCCGGTACGAAGCGGCCCTGCTCCTTGCGGTGCTCGACGCCCACCGCGATGCCCAGATCGCCGGCCGGCAACTCGAACAACGTACCCGCCAGGTTGGCGGTGTAGCTGGTGGTGCGGGTCAGGCCGGTATCGGTGAACCACGGGAACAGGAACTTCTGCAGTTCCGGATCGGACAGCGAGCCCGGGCCGGCGACGCCGTTAGGCAGCAGCGGGTTCCACGGACGGCAATCGGAGAGCGGGGTCGGATCGGCCGCGCTGCCGCACTGGGCGACGCCGTCGGCGTTGATGAACGACGGGCCCAGCGCCTGGCGCGACGCGATCAGGCTCATGTCGCCGCGCGCGCGCTTGGTCGACTGGTTGCGGTTGATCAGCGCACCGACATCCCAATCCCAGGTCTTGCCACCCAGGTCGAAGAAGCCTGCGAAGCCACCGGCGAAGCGATAGGTTTCCAGCTCGCTGTCGGTGGTGCGCGGCATCTCCCACAGGCGACGGCGGAACGTGGTGTCGCCCGCCATCGGGTTGAACGCACTGTCGGCGGACAGCGGCGTGTCGAACGCGGCGGACTGGTACGGATAGCCGGCGATCTGCTGCTGCGTGGAGCGGTGGTTGTACAGCACGTCGGCGTTGAACGTGATGTTGTCGGTCACGTCGTAGTTCGCGTTGACGAACACCGAACGACGCTCGATGCCCGTGGACAGGAACATCTGCTGGTTGGCATTCGCGTTGTCGTCCGCCGTGTGCACACGGTAGTCGGCACGGTTGGCCGGATCGCCACCCTCGCTCAGCGTCCACCACACGGCGGATGCCGCGGGCGAGCAGGGATCGCAGAACGAGCCGTTCTGGCTGATCGGGCTCCAGCCCGAACCCGGATAGGCCGGACCCGCGTTGCCGTCCTTGGAGAACCAGCGGTCGGCGGCGGAGATCGGATCTTCCTTCGAGTACTCGACCGACAGGGTGACGCCGCCACGGTCGCTGGCCGAGCCCACGGTGAAGGAGTACTGCTTGGTGTCGCCGTCGCCTTCGCCGGTCTGGCCGATGTACGCCGAAGCCTCGGCGCCTTCGAAGCGCTTGCGGGTGATGACGTTGACCACGCCGGCGATCGCGTCGGAACCGTAGATGGCGGACGCGCCGTCCTTCAGCACTTCGATGCGGTCGATGGCCGACATCGGGATCTGGCTCAGATCCTGGTAACCCCCGGTGGTGGCGCCCAGGCGACGGCCGTTGACCAGCACCAGGGTACGGGTCGCGCCCAGGTTGCGGATGTCGACGTAGTAGCCACCCACGTTCTCGCCCGAGGCCAGCGCTTCGGAACGCGCGATCGCGGGGGAACCGGCGGAGGTCAGGTTCTGCAGCACGTCGGCCACCGAGGTGAAGCCCTGCTTCTCGATGTCCTCACGCGCGATGGTGATGATCGGCTGCTGCGTTTCCATGTCGGCGCCGCGGATGCGGGAGCCGGTGACTTCGAGGCGATCGAGCGTGGTGGTGCTCGAGGGCGCATCGGTGGTTTCCTGCGCCATGGCGAACGCCGGGACCAGTGCGATGGCAATGCCGGCCGGCAGCAAGCCGACCCGCATCGCGCGACGCGGACTACGATGGTTCATTGAATCTCTCCTCAGGGGAACGTGTTGCGTTATGGGCGTGTTAAAACGCCTTGCAAACTTACGTTCCAGTCTTCACGGCCGCTTTGCGCACGAGGGCCGATGACTTTGCCGAGTCTGTCCTCGACGCGGTCGATGCCACGCGATACCGGCTGGCGGAGGTTCCGAAGCGCGCACGGAAAGCACGCGCAAAGCTGCAGCAATTGTCGAAACCCGATGCCGCGGCGACTTCGCCCACCATCATCGAGGTGTTGCGCAGCAGTTCGGCCGCATGCTCCAGCCGCATCCGTGCCGCGGCCGCCTGCGGGCTTTCGTCATACAGACTGTAGAAGGTGCGCGAGAAGTACCAGCTGGAGAAGCTGGTCAGTTCGGCCAGCTCGCTGATCCGCACCACGCGGTCGCAATTGCCTTCCAGATAGAGACGGGCGCGCTGCAGGCGACCGAACACCTGGCGCTTGCGGCTGCGTGAACGTCCGGGGCAACGCTGGATGTAGTCGGAGAACTCCTGCTGGATGGCCACCACATGCAGCAGCAAGGGGCGCAGTGCCAGGAAGTCCGGGCCTTGCGGTGCGTGCCGGGACACTGCGCGCCACAGGCGCAGCAGTGTCAGCGCATCGCGCCGGGACAACCGCCCACGGCCGGCATACAAGGGGCTGTCGGCGAATCGTGCCATCGCGCGCAGGGCATCCGCGCTCAGCGCCACCCCCAGGCACAGGCCGTAGCGGTCGCTCTGCACCAGCGGCTTGGAATCGCGCTCCAGCGCGATCCAGTGGCCCCGGCGCAGCCGGAAGCGCCCTTCCTTGGCCTCCACCCATGAGGTGCCACGCAACTGCACCCACACGCTGAATACGTCAGCGCCCGCCTGCACGGCGCCCAGCCGCGAGACCGCGATGCAGCCGTTCGGATCCTGGCCATCGGCCGCATCGGCGCGGACCACTTGTCCGCGATCCCCCCACAAGGTTTGCTCCATCGGTCGTTCCACTTTGCACAACAGGAGCAGTGGATGTGCCGGAACACGACCGATGCGGCAGGAAATTGCGCGGAAAACCCGCCGAAATCTCCACGAATCCGCTTCCGAAGAATTTGCGAAAGTGTTTTCTTTTTCTTTATCAGCGACTTACCAGAACCGGACCGGGGGCGTCGCCGCCATGCGCCGCAACGACAGCAGGCCGATGTCGGACCCGTCGTTGATCGCCATTGAGACGTACGCCACACGCGTGCGCGCATGTGCGCTGAAGCCATTGATCGTGGAGAGATGGTTCGGCTCCAGGCATCGGGGGGAGGGATGCGAACGTCCCGCCCCGATATGGCGCAGGCTGACATAGCACCCAGCCCGCTGTTCGAGGTACTCCACCTGGCCGTCCTCGGTGACCGTCCAGGTGCGGTAACGCTGGCTCACCGGGTGATTGCCATCGATCTGGCGAATGCTGCCGGGCGACAACGACAGGTCTGCCTGCCACAACCCGTCCCGACCCAGCCGGGTGAACAGCATCCGTCCCTGTGCTCCATCGGGACGCGCGAACGACACCCCCTCGATGGTGGCGACCTGCCGCCACGGCGTGCTGCTCCGGTCGAACAGCACCAGTTGCTGGCTGTCCCCGCGTCCGGCGACCACGAAGATCCGCGCCGGGTCCGGCGAATAGGCCGCAAACAACAGGTCCTCCAGCGCCACCGGCACCGCCAGCGACTGCAGTTGCCCGCTGGCGGGGACCAGTTCGTGCAGACCATAGCGCCCGGTGCCATCGGTCCCGACGACGAGCACCCGCTTGCCGTCCGGCGACCATGCAGGCAGGTGGCGGGACTCGGGATGGATGCCCTCGATCAGGCGCAACGACGCGGGGCGCTCCATGTCGGCCCACCACAGGGCGTAGTCGCCGGAGCGATCGGAGGTGAACACGATCTGGCGGCCATCCGGCGCCACCGACGGCAGCGTGTCGCGACCGGTGGAAGGGAACAGCCTTTCCGGCACAGGCAGTTTCCCGTCCATCGCCGGCGCACTGCTGATGCGGTACACGCCGAACTGCGGCTTGCGCTGCACGAACGCCAGCTGGTCCGCGCGCGCTGCGATGGCCGGCGTCTGCGCATCCTCGATGCCGAGATCCTCGATGCGGCCATCCTGCAACGTCAGGCGATACAGGCGCGTGTGACTGTCGACACGGCGCCCGAACACGATGGCCTCGCCGTCCGGGGTCCAGTCCCAGCCGCGCAGTTCCGCGCGCTGATGGGTGAGGCGCTCCGCCCGTCCCCCTTCTGCGGGAATGCGCCACAGGTCGCCCAGCGGCGTGTTGCGGACAAAGGCGATCCATTTGCCGTCCGGCGAATAGCGCGGCGCGGTATCGACATCCTCGTCGTTCGCGCCGTAATCCAGCGCACGCCAACGCCCCGAGGCGAGGTCCAGCAAGCGCAGGCCCGGTTCCCCCGCACCCGTCAGCGGACTGCTGAACACCAGCCCGTCCCCGCCGGGCATCCAGTCGAAACTGGGGCGGTTGTTCGGATCGCAGACCCCGAGTGTGCGCGGCTCTCCGCCACTCGCCTGGACGGCCATGATCCGGCAGTCTTTGCCAGGGAAGCGACGCAGGAAGGCGACCTCACGGCCACTGGGCGACCACTCCGGATTGCTGTCCCATGCACCTTCCGGCGGCGATGTCAGGGTGCGCGGCTGGGCCGGCTCCGTGGTCTGCACCTTGATCGCGGTGCCTGCGAGTTCCTCCGTCAGGCTGGAGAGATAGGCGACCTGCGAACCGTCCGGCGACAGCGCCGGTGAGAGTTCGAATCCGGGTGCCGAGGTGATCAGACGATACGGACGCGGTGCAGGTACCAGTGTCTGCACGCCGGACTCCGCTGGAACCGGACCACTGCGCGTCACCATCATCCACAGTCCCCACGCTGCGACACCCAACGCCAGTACGCCCAACCCGATACCCCAAGCCCAGCGACGGAACAAGCGGGCGTCCGGGGCCTGCCCTGCACTGGCCGTCACCGGAACCGACGCGGCCGCGTGCAGGGCTGCATCGCCCGGCTGCGCGACGACAGGTGCAGCCGCTGGCGCGGACGAAGCAGGAACAGCTTCATCGGCATCGTGTGATGGAGCATCCTTGCCCGCTGCCGGCAACCACTCCACCGACGCAAGCAGGCGGTACCCGCTCTTGGCGATGGTATCGATGTAGCGCGGGCCATCGCCGCGTTCACCGAATGCCTTGCGCAACTGGGTGATGGCCTGCGTGACCACGTCGTTGGTTGGCAGCGTATCGGGCCAGACCACGGCCAGCAGCGTATCGCGGGTGACGACCCTTCCAGGCGCATCGGCAAGCGCCAGCAGTACGCCCATCGATTTGGGCGTGATGCGCGCGGGCTTGCGGGCACCCGGCGCGCGGATCTCGCGCAGGGCGATATCGACGAAGCACTCGCCCACCTTGAGGTGTTCGGCAGGGGGCACGATGGGGGGCTCGGCAGGTAGGGGCATGTTGGGGGCGGATGCTGCGCCGGCACCCTCGTCCCGTCATGTGCCTGAATACCTGTCTCCGACCGGATCGTTCAATCCGGCAAATTCGGCAAAGTGCAGGAACAGCATGGGGAAAGCGCACCGTCGCGGTGCATTTTACAGTGGCCGCCGTGTTCCCCCTGAACGGGAACATCACAGGCAACCTCTCTCTCTCGCCGACGTCCTATTACAACCTGCTCCAGCATTCGCGCCCCCGGGCGCGAATTTTTTTGCCTGCCTGAAACACTCAGCCTTCCCTGCGCACCGGCTGCTTGAGGATCGTCAGGCCGATCAGCCGCGAGACCACCACGGCGATGTACATCACGCCCGCGAACTGCTCCAGCATCACCAGCGCGCGCGCCTGGGGCTGGATCGGCACCACGTCGCTCAGGCCGACCCCGGAAAGCAGGCTGAAGCTCAGGAAGAGCAACTCCATCCAGCTGCGGGCCGACGTGGGATCCACCGCCGCCGTGAAGCTGCCCGGATACCACTGCTGGCAGACCGAGAACGCGAACGCGAAGGCCCATGCGAGCAGCGTGAACGTCGCGCCCGCGGCGAACAGTTCATCGCTGGTGACCTTGTGGTCCTGCAGCATGTAGGCGATCAGGCTGCCGGCGGTGTAGAAGTAAAGTCCGCTCTCCAGCAGGTGGGCGTAGATGCCCAGCGCAGGCTGGTCGAAGATGGCCGACGACACCGACAGCAGCACTGCAGGCACCGCGAGCGACCAGGCGATCCAGTTCACCGCCGCGCTGCGGTTGACCACCCATAACGCGAGCGCAAGCACCAGGATGCCGAAGGCGCCGAACAGCGCGCGGCCGGCCTGCGTATCCTCCATCACGGGATACAGGAGTATCCCCGCCAGTTGCACGATCAACAGGAACGCCGAAGGATGGCGACGCAGCGTCACCATCCAGCGCAGCCACGCCCAGGGCATCGTCATGCGGCGACCGTCACTTGAAGTGATGGACCAGCGCGTAGTAGACCACGTAGATCCACGACAGTACGCCATGGATCACCGCCCACAACAACGACTTGTTCGCGCTCCACGAGATGGTGATGGCCAGCGCGGTGCCGAAGCCTATGCCCGCCTTTGCGAGGCCTGCACCATTCCCCTTCACGGCGACACCACAGGCGTGCCACTGCCCGCGCGGTACGGGTAGCGCAGGAAGATGTCGGCCACGGCGGCATCGATCTTCGCAACCCGCTCTTCCGGCGTGGCACGGCCCACTCGGCCGACCGCCACGCCCGTCCATACCAGCCGGTTCTGCGCCGCGTCCACCAGATCCACGTTCATCGTGCCCTCCGTGTACTGGTAGACCTCGGTGCGGTCGCGCCAATAGGGCACGGACACATAACGTCGGGCGCGGTAGCTGTAGTAGTAGTCGTAGTCGACTTCCGGCATCGACACGACATCGGTCTTTTCCTGCATGTAGGCATTGAGGTTCACCCACAGGTCGGGCGAGGTCTCGTCGTAGACGTAGCCGCGCGCTTCCATCTGCGCCCGCGCCGCGTTCTTGATACGGCCGCTGGTCAGGGTGGCATAACCCTGCGCCTCGATCGCCAGCGGCGAATAGAAGGCGAAGCTGCGGTACTGCGCGAAGTTCGCGGACGGGTCCACGTCGCTGGTGACGCGTGGGCCGGTGGCGCACGCCGCAAGCAGCAGGACGCACGCTGCCATCATCAAGCGGCCGGCATTACGGGCGAAACGGGCCATGATCGTTCTCCTGTCGGGACGCCGCCAGGATGGCGGACGCCCTGTGAACATTACGCATGAGTGCGCCGGATGGATGCCTGGCACCCGGACCGGTCAGCCCTGACGATACACCTGCGCCCCTTGGGCCAGGAACTCCGCCGACTTCTCGGCCATCCCCGCTTCCAGCGCCGCCTGCTCTTCCACGCCATGCTCGGCCGCGTAGTCGCGCACGTCCTGGGTGATCTTCATCGAACAGAAGTGCGGACCGCACATGGAACAGAAGTGCGCCAGCTTGTGCGCGTCCTTCGGCAGGGTTTCGTCGTGGAATTCCTTCGCCTTCTCCGGATCGAGGCCAAGGTGGAACTGGTCCTCCCAGCGGAACTCGAAGCGCGCCTTGCTCAGTGCGTTGTCGCGCACCTGCGCGCCCGGATGGCCCTTGGCCAGGTCGGCCGCATGCGCGGCGATCTTGTACGCCATGATGCCGTCGCGCACGTCCTGCCGGTTGGGCAGGCCCAGGTGCTCCTTCGGCGTGACGTAGCAGAGCATCGCCGTGCCGAACCAGCCGATCATCGCCGCGCCGATGGCGGAGGTGATGTGGTCGTAGCCGGGCGCGATATCCGTGGTCAGCGGGCCGAGCGTGTAGAACGGCGCCTCGCCGCACTCGCGCAGCTGCTTGTCCATGTTCTCCTTGATGAGCTGCATCGGCACGTGGCCGGGGCCTTCGATCATGCACTGCACGTCGTGCTTCCAGGCGATCTTGGTCAGTTCGCCCAACGCTTCCAACTCACCGAACTGCGCCGCGTCGTTGGCATCGGCGATGCAGCCCGGACGCAGGCCATCGCCCAGCGAGAAGGCCACGTCGTAGGCCTTCATGATCTCGCAGATGTCCTCGAAATGCGTATAGAGGAAGTTCTCCTTGTGGTGCGCCAGGCACCACTTGGCCATGATCGATCCGCCGCGCGAAACAATGCCGGTGACGCGCTTCGCCGTCAGCGGTACGTGGCGCAGCAGCACGCCGGCATGGATGGTGAAGTAGTCCACGCCCTGCTCGGCCTGTTCGATCAGCGTGTCGCGGAAGATCTCCCAGGTCAGCGCCTCGGCGCGGCCATCGACCTTCTCCAGCGCCTGGTAGATCGGCACCGTGCCGATCGGCACCGGCGAGTTGCGGATGATCCACTCGCGCGTTTCGTGGATGTGCTTGCCGGTGGACAGGTCCATCACCGTGTCGCCGCCCCAGCGGATCGACCACACCAGCTTCTCCACTTCCTCGGCGATGCCGGAGGACACCGCGCTGTTGCCGATGTTGGCGTTGATCTTGGTCAGGAAGTTGCGGCCGATGATCATCGGCTCGCTTTCCGGGTGGTTGATGTTGTTCGGCAGGATGGCGCGCCCGCGGGCGATCTCGTCGCGCACGAACTCCGGGGTGATGAACTTCTGGATGCTGGCACCGAAGGATTCGCCGGGATGCTGCTTCAGCAGCATCGCATCGCGCACCACGTCCAGCCGCTGGTTCTCGCGGATGGCGACGTATTCCATCTCCGGCGTGATGATGCCGCGCCTGGCGTAATGCATCTGGCTGACGTTGGCGCCCGCCTTCGCGCGGCGTGGCAGGATGCGGCCGGGGAAGCGCACGCTGTCGAGCTTGGCATTGGTTTCGCGCGAACGGCCGAATTCCGAGCTGAGCGCCGGCAGCTGTTCCGTGTCCCCGCGTTCCTCGATCCACTTGGCGCGCAGCGCAGGCAGACCGGCGGCCAGGTCGATGGTCGCTGCCGGATCGGTGTACGGGCCGGACGTGTCGTACACGGTGACGGGTGCGTTCTCCTCGCCGCCGAACAGCGTCGGCGTCTGCGTCAGCGTGATCTCGCGCATGGGCACCTGCAGGTCCGCGCGCGAACCCTGCACGAAGATCTTCCGCGACCCCGGGATGGGGCGCGTCACGGACTCGGAGAGTTGTCCGGTCTGTTGCAGCAGATCGGTAGCGGGCTTGGGAATGGCATTCATCGGCGTTCGTCCTTTTTGAATCCCCGCACATGGATGTGCGGGCTCTTGCGAGGGATTCGGATAATGCGACGCGAGGGTTCGCATCACGGACGAAGCGGCGGCGCATGGGTGGACGGATTGCGGGCCCGCGACGGGCGACACGGCAACACGGCGCATCCTGCGAAGCTTCCCTACGCCGGTCTCAACCGGATCAGGTTCGAAGGGTCTGTCTCAATCACCGGCCAGGCCGGCGATACCCCCGCTTCGGCGCGAATTAGACCACAACACCGCGGCCGGGCGTGTTCAGTCGAGCAGTGCAGGCGTCAGCAATGCGGTCGGTGCGGGAACGAAAACCGTCGCATCCCCGAACTCCGGCCAGCCCGCACGCAACGCCGCCATCACCGACGGAGCTTCGTCATGGGCCTCGAGCAGCCAGGCCGCGAACTGCTGGCACGGCACGTCGGCCGCGGGACGGCACAGGAGCGGACCCGGCGGGATGGGCTCCGAGCGCCACAGCTCGACCACGCCGGTCGGGCGTTCGGCGTCGTAGACATCGGCGGCGAGTGCGGCGACGTCGGCCTTGCCGGACGCGACCGCTTGCAGTGCGGCCGCATGCGAGCCGGCATAGGCAAGGTGGGCGAAGGCCGTTATCGGTTCCAGACCGCGTCGGCGCAGTTCGCGCACCGGGACGAACCCACCCGACGCAGAATCTTTCCCAACAAGCACCAACCGCAGGTTGCTCGCCTGCCGTTCCAGTTCGCCCGCCCCCTTCAGGCCCCCGCGCGCGATCAGTACCGCGCGGTAGCGGTCCGCCTGCAGTGCAGGCACCTGCGGAACAGGCAGCGTAGTCAGGGGCTCGGCCCCACGACGCGCTTGCAGGTAGCCATGCAGATTGGGCACGGCGACGTCGGCCTCGCCACGACGCAACGCCTCGATCAATGCGGTCGGCGAGGCAAACAGGCGCACCTGCACAGGATGCCGCGCGCGCAGCCCCAGGTAATCGGCCAGCGGCTGGATGGCCGCAGCGCGGTCGCGTTGCGGATAAGCGTAAGTCGCGATCACCCAGGGGCGCGGCGGTGTCTTCTGGGCCCAAGCGGGGGAGACGGACAGCAGCGACAAGACGACGAAAAGGAAGGCGCGGGTCATCCCGCTATCAAACACCATCGAGCAGTTGCTTGTCGCGTACCGCGCCCTTGTCGGCACTGGTCGCGAGCAACGCGTAAGCCTTCAATGCCGTGCTGACCTTGCGCGTCCGCGGCCGCGCGGGCTTCCAGCCCTTCGCGTCCTGCTCGGCGCGACGTGCCGACAGCTCATTGTCGGACACCAGCAACGCGATGGCGCGTTGCGGGATGTCGATGCGGATGCGGTCGCCATCGCGCACCAGGCCGATCGCGCCGCCCGCGGCCGCTTCCGGCGACGCATGCCCGATAGACAGCCCAGAGGTTCCGCCGGAGAAGCGTCCGTCGGTCAGCAGCGCGCACTGCTTCCCGAGCCCTTTCGATTTCAGGTAGCTAGTGGGGTACAGCATTTCCTGCATGCCGGGCCCGCCCTTGGGACCTTCGTAGCGGATTACGACGACATCGCCGGACTTCACTTCATCGCCGAGGATGCCGGCCACCGCCGCATCTTGGCTTTCGAACACCCGCGCCGTGCCTTCGAACACGTGGATCGACTCATCCACGCCCGCCGTCTTCACCACGCAGCCGTCACGCGCGATGTTGCCGTAGAGCACGGCCAACCCGCCTTCCTGCGAGAACGCGTGCTCGACGCTGCGGATGCAGCCTTCCGCGCGATCGGTGTCCAGCGATGGCCAGCGCGTGGCCTGGCTGAAGGCGACCTGGGTGGTGATGCCGGCCGGCCCGGCCTTGTAGAACGTGGCGACGGATTCGTCGTGGTTGGTTGCGACATCCCACTTCGCGATCGCGTCGCCCAGCGTCTTTGCATGCACGGTCGGGACCTCGGTGTGCAGCAAGCCGCCGCGTGCGAGTTCTCCGAGGATCGCCATGATGCCGCCGGCGCGGTGCACGTCTTCGATGTGGTACTTCTGCGTGTTCGGCGCCACCTTGCACAACTGCGGCACGCGCCGCGACAGGCGGTCGATGTCGCGCATGTCGAACGCCACCTCGCCTTCCTGCGCGGCGGCGAGCAGGTGCAGGATGGTGTTGGTGGAACCGCCCATCGCGATGTCCAGCGTCATCGCATTCTCGAACGCTTCGAACGTGGCGATACCGCGTGGCAAAGCGCTGGGATCTTCCGCACCGTACCAGCGGTGGCAGAGTTCGACCGCCACGCGCCCGGCGCGCAGGAACAACTGTTCGCGATCCGCATGCGTGGCCACCACCGTACCGTTGCCCGGCAGCGACAGGCCCAGTGCTTCGGTCAGGCAGTTCATCGAGTTGGCGGTGAACATGCCGGAACACGAGCCACAGGTTGGGCAGGCACTGCGTTCGACCGCGTCCACCTGCTCGTCGGTCGCATTCGGATCGGCCGCCAGCACCATCGCATCGACCAGGTCCAGCTTGTGCTCGGACAGTCGCGTCTTGCCGGCCTCCATCGGCCCGCCCGACACGAACACGGTGGGGATGTTCAGCCGCAGCGCGGCCATCAGCATCCCGGGTGTGATCTTGTCGCAGTTGGAGATGCAGACCAGCGCGTCGGCGCAATGCGCGTTGACCATGTACTCGACGGAGTCGGCGATGACCTCGCGCGACGGCAGCGAATACAGCATGCCGTCGTGGCCCATCGCGATGCCGTCATCCACCGCGATGGTGTCGAACTCCTTGGCCACGCCGCCGACGCGCTCGATCTCGCGAGCCACCAGCTGGCCCAGGTCCTTGAGGTGCACATGGCCTGGGACGAACTGGGTGAAGGAGTTGGCGATGGCGACGATGGGCTTGTGGAAGTCGGCGTCCTTCATGCCGGTGGCGCGCCACAGCGCACGGGCACCGGCCATGTTGCGGCCGTGGGTGGAGGTTTTGGAGCGGTACTCGGGCATGAAATCCAGCAGTGCGGCGATGACGTGGGAAGCCTTGATTCTGCTGCGTTTCCACGGTTTCAGTTGCAACCATATCGACTGAAATCATCCGATCGTCGCAAAGGCGGGAAAAGCGCTTGACACGCTTCGGAGCGGCATGTTTCCCTTGCCGCATGTTGCAGCGCCACACGCCCACGACGACTGACCTCACCGCACCCGCTGCGGCGTCCTTCCTCGTACTCGTCCTTATTACCTCGCCCACAACTGCGGGACGGACCGGCGCGTAAGCAACAGACAACGCCAGATTCGCAAAACCCCGCACTGAGAAGTGCGGGGTTTTTTGTTTAAGAGCCTTTCCCTTCACCTCAACCTCCAGGAATCCCGCTCCATGACCACCGCCAACGCTCTCCCGCAACCCAAGATCGCCGTCGTCGGCTACGGCAGCCAGGGCCGCGCGCACGCGCTGAACCTGCGCGATTCGGGCTTCGACGTCACCGTCGGCCTGCGCCCGGGCGGCCCGACCGAAGCCAAGGCGCAGGCCGACGGCTTCGTGGTGAAAGCGGTCGCCGACGCGGTGAAGGACGCCGACCTGGTCGCGGTGCTGACCCCGGACATGGTGCAGAAGAAGCTCTACGCCGACGTGCTGGCGCCGAACATGAAGCAGGGCGCCGTACTGTTGTTCGCACACGGCCTCAACGTCCACTTCGGCATGATCGAGCCGCGCGCCGACCTGGACGTGGTGCTGGTGGCGCCGAAGGGCCCGGGCGCGCTGGTGCGCCGCGAGTACGAGATCGGCCGCGGCGTGCCCTGCATCTACGCCGTGCACCAGGACAAGAGCGGCAAGGCCGAGCAGTTCGCGCTGGCCTACGCCGGCGGCCTGGGCGGCGCACGCGCCAACATCATCAAGACCACCTTCAAGGAAGAAACCGAGACCGATCTGTTCGGCGAGCAGGCCGTGCTGTGCGGCGGCGCCTCGTCGCTGGTGCAGGCCGGCTTCGAGACGCTGGTAGAAGCCGGCTACCAGCCGGAGATCGCCTACTACGAAGTGCTGCACGAACTGAAGCTGATCGTCGACCTGTTCTACGAAGGCGGCATCACCCGCATGCTGGAATTCATCTCCGAGACCGCGCAATACGGCGACTTCGTCAGCGGCCCGCGCGTCATCGATGCCTCGGTCAAGGCGCGCATGAAGGACGTGCTGACCGACATCCAGAACGGCACCTTCACCCGCAACTGGCAGGCCGAGTACGACGCCGGACTGCCGAACTACAAGAAGTTCCAGCAAGCCGACAAGGACCACCCGATCGAGAAGGTCGGCAAGGAACTGCGCGCGAAGATGGTGTGGCTGCAGGCCAATGCCGCGCAACCCGATACAGACGAGCAGGCCGCCGCATGAACGCCGCCGCGGCCACTGCCCCACGCAATGGCGCCCGCTGGCTGGCCCACGCCCTGGAAGCCGAGGGCGTGGACACGCTGTTCGGCTATCCCGGCGGCACCATCATGCCGTTCTACGACGCGCTGGTGGATTCCAACCTCAAGCACATCCTGGTGCGGCATGAGCAGGGCGCGGCACTGGCCGCGAACGGGTATGCGCGCGCCAGCGGCAAGGTTGGCGTGTGCGTGGCCACCTCCGGCCCCGGCGCGTCCAACCTGGTAACCGGCATCGCCGATGCGATGCTGGACTCGGTGCCGATGGTCTGCCTGACCGGCCAGGTCGCCACCACGCTGATGGGCACGGACGCGTTCCAGGAACTGGACGTGTTCGGCCTGACGCTGCCGATCGTGAAGCACAGCTTCGTCGCCCGGCGCGTGGACGACCTGCCGGAGATGGTGCGCGAAGCCTTCCGCATCGCGCGCGAAGGCCGTCCCGGTCCGGTGCTGATCGACCTGCCGAAGGACGTGCAGATGAGCGATGCATCGCACTTGCCTGACCACGTGCCGGCCAGCGTCGATCCCCTGCCGGCGCCCGATGACGCCAGGCTGGCCGATGCGCTGGCGGCCATCGCCGGTGCCGAGAAACCGTTGATCTACGGCGGTGGCGGCATCGGCATCGCCGATGCGGTCGATGCCTTCCGACAGTTCGTCGACGCGACGAAGATCCCCACCGTGCTGACCCTGCGCGGCCTGGGCGCCCTGCCCGCCAGCCACCCGCATTACCTGGGCATGCTGGGCATGCACGGCACGCGCGCGGCCAACATGGCCACGCAGGAATGCGACCTGCTGATCGTGGTCGGCGCGCGCTTCGACGACCGCGCCACCGGCAAGCTGGCCGAGTTCGCCCCGTTCGCCCGCGTGTTGCACGTGGACGCCGATGCCTACGAGATCGGCAAGCTGCGCACCGCCGACATCGCGGTGCCCGGCGATGTCGCCACCAGCCTGAAAGCGCTGACGGCGGCGCGCAGCACCTGCGACGAATGGCGCAAGCACTGCCTGGGCAACCGCGAGCGCTTCGGCTTCCGTTACGACGCGCCCGGCACCGACATCTATGCACCCGGCCTGCTGAAGCGGCTGAGCGAAGTCGCGCCGGCCGACGCGATCGTCGCGTGCGACGTGGGCCAGCACCAGATGTGGGTGGCGCAGCACTGCAAGTTCACCCACCCGCGCAACCACCTGACCAGCGGCGCGCTGGGCACGATGGGCTTCGGCCTGCCGGCGGCGATGGGCGCGCAGTTCGCCTGTCCGGACCGCACCGTCGTCCTGGTGAACGGCGACGGCGGTTTCATGATGAACGTGCAGGAGCTGGCCACCATCGCGCGGTGCAAGCTGCCGGTGAAGATCGTGCTGATCGACAACAGCGCGCTGGGCATGGTGCGGCAGTGGCAGGAACTGTTCTTCGCCGAGCGCTACAGCGAGATCGATCTGTCCGACAATCCGGACTTTGCCGCGCTGGCGCGCGTGTTCGGCATCCCCGCGCACCACATCAGCCTGCGTGACGAAGTCGAGGACGCCTTGGCCAACCTGCTGGCCCAGCCCGGACCCGCGTTGCTGCACGTCACCATCGACATCAAGGCCAACGTCTGGCCGCTGGTGCCGCCGAACCACGCCAACAGCTCGATGCTGGATGCCAATCCCGCAAAGCAATCCGCCGAGCCGGCCGTCGCGGCCGACGGCCCGGAGAAGAAGAATGCGTTACCGGCTTGAACTCAAGCTCAAACCTGCCGAGGGCGCACTGGTGCGCGTGCTGGGCATGATCGAGCGCCGCGGTTTCCCGCCCCATGCGGTCCATGCCACCCACGACAGCGAAGGCTATTGGGCGCTGGCGCTGGTGATCGACAGTACCCGCGCACCGGAGACCCTGCGCCAGCAACTGCTGAAGATCTACGATGTCGAGGAACTGTCCTTCAGTGCCGTGCAGGAACTGAGCAGGGATCGTCGCCACCAGGACCGCGCCGCATGAAGGCCACACCCGCCAACGCGGACGTCGTGGTTCGGAGGCGTCTTCTTCGACATCAGCCGCACCCGTGCCGCGATGCCTGACGCCGGCCGCGCCACCGCCAGCACCGACCCCGACGTAGGCGACGTCGTCGTCACCGTGGCCGACGTGCTGGCGGCGCAGGCGCGGCTGCGTCGTTACCTGCCGCCGACGCCGATGCACCACGCCGAACGCTTCGGCGTGATGCTGAAACTGGAAAACCTGCAGCGCACCGGGTCGTACAAGGTCCGCGGCGCCCTGAATGCGCTGCTGGCAGCGCGCGAGCGTGGCGACCATCGTCCGGTCATCGCCGCCTCCGCCGGCAACCATGCGCAAGGCCTGGCCTGGGCCGCTTACCGCCTGGGCGTGCAGGCCATCACGGTGATGCCGCACGGTGCACCGGAGACCAAGATTGCCGGCGTCGCGCACTGGGGCGCCACGGTGCGCCAGCACGGCAACAGCTACGACGAAGCCTTCGCCTTCGCCAAGGAACTCGCGGAACAGAACGGCTACCGCTTCCTGTCCGCCTTCGACGACCCCGACGTGATCGCCGGCCAGGGCACGGTCGGCATCGAGATCGCCCCCTTCACGCCCGACGTCGTCATCGTCCCGATCGGCGGCGGCGGCCTGGCATCGGGCGTCGCGCTGGCGCTGAAGTCGCAAGGCGTGCGCGTGGTCGGCGCGCAGGTCGAAGGCGTCGATTCGATGATCCGCGCCATGAAGGGTGATGTCTCGCCGGTCGACCCGGTCGCCTCGCTGGCCGACGGCGTGCGGGTGAAGGTGCCGGGCTTCATCACCCGCCGCCTGTGCACGCAGTTGCTCGACGACGTGGTCACCGTGCGCGAAGCCGAACTGCGCGAAACGCTGGTCCGGCTGGCGCTGGAAGAGCACCTGATCGCCGAGGGCGCCGGTGCACTGGCGCTGGCCGCTGGTCGCCGCGTGGCTGGAAAACGCAAGTGCGCCGTCGTCTCGGGCGGTAACATCGACGCCACGGTACTCGCGCAACTGCTGTCCGACGTGCGCCCCCGTCCGCCGCGCAAGCCGCGCCGACGCACCGTGGAGGGCGAACCCTCGCTTGCCCACGGCCGCGCCACGCCGCGCGCGGCCACGCCCCGACCCCCCATCAAGACCGGCGCGCGCCGTACTCCGGCCACCGCCCTGGAAACAGAAGTACACGAGGAAACCATCTGGTGAACACGCCAACCGCATCCGCTCCCGCGCAGATCCGCATCTTCGACACCACCCTGCGCGACGGCGAGCAGTCCCCCGGCTGCAGCATGACGCCGCAACAGAAGGTGGTGATGGCCCGTGGCCTGGCCGACCTTGGCGTCGATGCCATCGAAACCGGCTTCCCCGCCAGTTCGCAGTCCGACCGCGAGGCGCATGCGCTGATCGCGCGCGAACTGCGCGATACCACGCTGGTCGTGCTGTCGCGCTGCCTGCCGGGCGACATCGAAACGTCGCTGCGCACGCTGTCGGCCTCCGCCAGGCCGCGCCTGCACCTGTTCCTGTCGACCAGCCCGCTGCATCGCGAGCACAAGCTGCGCATGAGCCGCGAGCAGGTGCTGCAGTCCATCGACACGCACGTGCGCCTGGCGCGCGGTCACGTCGATGAGATCGAGTTCTCGGCCGAGGACGCGACCCGCACCGAGGAAGACTTCCTGCACGAAGCCATCGCGGCCGCCATCGCCGCCGGTGCGACCACCATCAACCTGCCGGACACGGTCGGCTTCACCACCCCGGAGGAGATCCGCGGCATGTTCGAGCGCGCGATCGCCCGCGTGCCGGGTGCCGACAAGGTGGTCTTCAGCGCGCACTGCCACAACGACCTGGGGCTGGCGGTCGCGAACTCGCTGGCGGCCATCGAAGGCGGCGCACGCCAGGTGGAAGGCTCGATCAACGGCATCGGCGAGCGCGCCGGCAACTGCGCCATCGAGGAACTGGTGATGGCGCTGAAGGTACGGAACGCCTTCTACAACCTGGACACGCGTATCGATACGCGCCGCATCGTGCCGACCTCACAGCTGCTGTCGCGCCTGGTCGGCATGCCGGTCCAGCGCAACAAGGCCATCGTCGGCGCCAATGCGTTCGCCCACGAGTCCGGCATCCACCAGCACGGCATGCTGCGCCATCGCGGCACCTACGAGATCATGCAGCCGCAGGACGTGGGCTGGCCGTCGTCGCAGATGGTGCTGGGCCGCCACAGCGGCCGTGCCGCGGTCGAGCAGCGCCTGCGCGCGCTGGGCTACTGGCTGGAGGAGGACGAACTGAAGCTGGTGTTCGAGCAGTTCAAGGCGCTGTGCGAGAAGCAGCGCGTGGTGGGCGATGCCGACCTGCAGGCGCTGATGCAGGACGCCGCGGTCAGCGATGGTTACCGGCTGTCGTCGATGACGATCAGCGACGTCGGCAGCCGTGCCAATGCGCTGGTCGAGCTGTCGGATCCGGACGGCAACCGCATCTCCGAAACCGCACAGGGCAATGGCCCGGTCGATGCGTTGTTCAGTGCACTCGCCGCCGCGACCGGCGTGCAGTTGCAGTTGGAGAGCTACCAGGTGCACAGCGTCGGCATCGGCGCCGATGCGCGCGGCGAAGCCAGCCTGTCGGTGCGCTGCGATGGCGAGGAGTACGAGGGCTCCGGGACCAGCAAGGACATCATCGAGGCCAGCGCGCTGGCCTGGCTGGACGTGGCCAACCGGTTGTTGCGCCAGCGCCGCATAGAAAAGCAGGAAGCAGCGGCCGCCTAGGAACCTTCCACCGTCATTCCGGCTTGACCAGCCATTCGGCTGTTAAAGCCGCCGGGATAACGACCCTAGACGGATAGGATCGCCCTGATCGACACACCATTTAAAAGCATCACTGGACCCCCCGCATGACCGCACCACGCACCCTCTTTGACAAACTGTGGGACGCCCACGTCGTCGTCCCCGAGACCGATGCGGCCCCCGCCGTGCTGTACATCGACCTGCACCTGATCCACGAGGTCACCTCGCCGCAGGCCTTCACGGAGCTGGCTGCGCGTGGCCTCTCGCCGCGCCGCCCGGACCGCACCAAGGCGACGATGGACCACTCCACGCCGACCCTGCCGGCTGGCCCGGACGGGAAGCTGCCGTACTACACGCAGGCCGCAGAAACGCAGGTGGACACGCTGGCACGCAACTGCGCGCAGCACGGCATCGAGCTGTTCGACATGGCCTCGCCCAACCGCGGCATCGTCCATGTGATCGCGCCGGAACAGGGCTTCACCCTGCCTGGCATGACCATCGTCTGCGGCGACAGCCACACCAGCACGCATGGGGCGTTCGGCTCGCTGGCCTTCGGCATCGGCACCAGCGAAGTCGGCCACGTGCTGGCCACGCAATGCCTGCTGCAGCGCAAGCCGAAGACGATGGCCATCACCGTCGACGGCGCGCTGGCGCCGGGTGTCGGTGCGAAGGACATCGTGTTGCACGTCATCGGCGTGATCGGCGTCAACGGCGGCACCGGCCATGTCATCGAGTTCCGTGGCAGCGCCATCGAGGCGCTGGACATGGAGCAGCGCATGACCCTGTGCAACATGTCGATCGAAGCCGGCGCCCGCGCCGGCATGGTGGCGCCGGACCAGACCACGTTCGACTGGGTCGCGCGCACGCCGCGTGGTCCGAAGGGGGATGCGTTCGACACGGCCGTGGCGTACTGGACCACGCTGCGCAGCGAGGACGGCGCCACGTTCGATGCCGAGGTACGCATCGACGCCGCCGACATCCGCCCGACGTTGACCTGGGGTACGCATCCGGGCACCGCGATCGCGGTGGATGCGTTGATTCCGGCGCCGGCGGATGCGGCCGCGCAGAAAGGCCTGGACTACATGCACCTGAGTGCAGGCCACACGCTGGAAGGCACGCCGGTCGACGTGGTGTTCGTCGGTTCGTGCACGAACGGCCGCCTGCGCGACATGCGCGAAGTGGCGCAGGTGCTGCGCGGCCGCAAGATCGCGACGGGCGTGCGCATGCTGGTCGTGCCGGGCTCGGAGATCGTCAAGCGCCAAGCCGAGGCCGAAGGTATCGACGCCATCGTGCGCGAAGCCGGCGCGGAATGGCGCGAACCCGGCTGCTCGATGTGCATCGCGATGAACGGCGACCTGGTCGCGCCGGGCCAGCTGGCCGTGAGCACCAGCAACCGCAACTTCGAAGGCCGGCAGGGTCCCGGCGCGCGCACGCTGCTGGCCTCGCCGCTGACTGCGGCGTGGGCGGCGGTGAACGGACGCGTCAGCGATCCGCGCGATCTGTTCGGCGTGCACAAGGAGGTGGCGTGATGGCCGGCTTCAACGAGGTGCGCTCGAAGAGCTTGGTGTTGGCGCAGACCAACATCGATACCGACCAGATCATCCCGGCACGCTTCCTGTCCACGACCGAGCGTGCCGGTCTGGGCAAGAACGCCTTCAACGACTGGCGCTGGCAGGCGGATGGTTCGCCGAACCCGGCGTTTCCGTTCAACCAGCCGGAGAACATCGGGCGCAGCATCCTGCTGGCGGGCCGCAACTTCGGCTGCGGTTCGTCGCGCGAACATGCGCCCTGGGCGCTGACCGACCTCGGCCTGCGCGCCATCGTCAGCAGCGAGATCGCCGACATCTTCCGCAACAACAGCCTGAAGAACGGCCTGGTACCGGTCGTGCTGCCGGAGGAGATCGTGCAGTCGCTGATGCAGAGGCCGGACGATGAGCTGGTGGTCGACATCGCGAGCAGGGAGTTGCGCGCGCCCGACGGCTCGGTCTTCACGTTTCCGCTAGATGCCTTCGCGCAGACCTGTCTGCTGGAAGGCGTGGACGAACTGGGCTACCTGCTGGCCCGCCACCCCGACATCGAACACTACGAGGCCACCCGCCATGCACGCTGACATCGCTCTCCTGCCGGGTGACGGCATCGGCCCGGAAGTCACCGCGGCTGCCGTCACCGTGCTGCGCGCACTGGCGCGCCGCCACGGCCACACGTTCGACTTCCACGAATACGACATCGGCGGCATCGCCATCGATCGCCACGGTGAACCGCTGCCGCAGGCCACGCTGCAGGGTTGCCAGCAGGCGAATGCCGTGCTGCTGGGCGCCGTGGGCGGCCCGAAGTGGTCGGACCCGAACGCGAAGGTGCGCCCCGAGCAGGGCCTGCTGGCGCTGCGCAAGGGCCTGGGCCTGTTCGCCAACCTGCGCCCGGTGCGCCCGCATCCGGCCGCGCTGAACGCCTCGCCGATCAAGCCGCACCTGCTCACTGGCGTGGACATCGTGGTGGTGCGCGAACTGACCGGCGGCATCTACTTCGGCGAGAAGACCCGCGATGCGCGCGGCGCCAGCGACCTGTGCAGCTACAGCGTGACCGAGATCGAGCGCGTGGTGCGCAGCGCGTTCAAGCTGGCACGCCAGCGCCGCAGCTACCTGGTGTCGGTGGACAAGGCCAATGTGCTGGAAACCTCGCGCCTGTGGCGCGACGTGGCCACGCGGATCGGCCGGGAGGAATTCCCGGACGTGAAGCTGGAGCACCAACTGGTCGACTCGATGGCGATGCACCTGCTCGCGAAGCCACGCGAATACGACGTGATCGTCACCGAGAACATGTTCGGCGACATCCTGACCGACGAGGCCTCGATGCTGGCCGGTTCGCTGGGCCTGCTGCCCTCGGCGTCGCTGGGCGATGGCAAGGTCGGCCTGTACGAGCCCATCCACGGCTCGGCGCCCGACATCGCCGGCAAGGGCATCGCCAATCCCTACGCGACCATCCTGAGCTGCGCACTGCTGTTGCGGCATTCCCTGGGCCTGCACGAGGAAGCCGACTGCATCGAACGGGCCGTGGATGGCGCGCTCAACGCACAGGTCTTCACCAACGACCTGGCCACCGGCGGCCGTGGCGTGTCCACCCAGGCGGCGACGCAGGCCGTGCTCGAACAGATGCAGGCGCAGTGCTACGTGGCGGAACTGCGCGACTGAGCCATGCGGCGCGACGCCCGTCAGTTCGACACCAGGCGGTCGCGCCCCCGTTCCTTGGCGCGATAGAGGCGCTCGTCGGCCTCGCGCAGCAGATCGCGCAGGTCCTGGCCCGGCTGCAGTTCGGCCATTCCGATACTCACGGTGCAGCGCAGCGCGCTGCCATCCGGCGCATCGATGCTGGCCTGCGCGATGCCTTCGCGCAGCGCCTCCAGTCGCGCGCGCGCAACGGTCCACGGCAATTGCTGGCACACCAGGAATTCCTCGCCGCCGTAGCGCGCGATCAGCACGCCTTCCTGGGCGCCGGCCAGTCGTTGGGCCAGCGCCGCCACCTGTGAAAGCACGTCGTCACCGAACGCATGCCCGTAACGGTCGTTGACCGACTTGAAGTGGTCGATGTCCAGCAGAGCGACGCAGAGGGGACGGCCTTCGCGACGGCTGGCTTCCCGCGCCTCGGCCAGGAACGCATCACCCGCGCGCCGATTGGCCAGGCGGGTCAACGGGTCATGCCCGGCCTGGTAGGCCAGCTGTTCCAGCAGGTGGGCGTGGGCCTCGCTTGCCCGCTCCAGCTGCGCGTTCTTGTCGCTCAGCTCCGAGGTGCGCGCCTCCACCAGCGCTTCAAGTCGGCGCTGCCGGCGCCGCTGGCGACGCATCGCCAGCAGCAGGATGGCCCAGCCCGCAAGTGCCAGCAGCAGCACATAGGCCACCATCGCCCATGCGCGCAGCCACCAGGGCGCTGCCTTGTCGAACGCCACCGCCTGGGTCACCACCGTGTCCTGCTTGCTCCAATCCGCGGGCGCATTCATCACCTGGACCTCGAAGCGCAGCTGTCCGGGGGGCAGGTTGGTGTATACGGCGGCGTGGGTGATGCCGTTGTCGGTTTCGATCCAGTCGCGATCGAAGCCCACCATGCGGTAGCGATACCGCAGGCGCTCCGGTGCGCGTTGGTTGAGGCCGGCGAAGCGGATCACCACGCGTCGCGTGTCTGCGGCCAGCTCATGGCGCGGTTGCATCGGCAGCACGCGACCGTCGGCCTCCACCGATTCCATCACCAACGTCACGCCCTGTGCGCGCTGGCGCCTTGCATCGTCGGGGTCGATAACGCCAATGCCGTTCGCCGTCGCGAACCACAATTTTCCGTCACGCATGCGCCATCCCGCCGGCGCGCTCGCGCCGTTGGCCTGGCTGCTGGGCAAGCCGTCGGCGTGGGTGAATGCCTCCACCGGCAAGCGGGCGAGATGATGGTTCTCCACCGCCGTCAGCGCCGGCCGGGAGATCCGGAATACGCCCCGATTGCTCGATGCCCAGAAATCGCCGTTGTCGTCTTCCAGCAACCGGAACAGGCGGTTGTTGGGCAGGCCCTGACGATGATCGAATTGCGTGAATCGCCCATCCCGCCAGTGCAGCAGGCCGCGATCGGTCGCTATCCACAGGCTGCCGTCGGGATCGGCCAGGAAGTCGAATGCGGCCACGGCGGGAAAGCCCGAGTCCGGCGTCCATGCCCGCAGCGATCCGTCGCGTTGCATCATCGCCATGCCATTGCTGGTGCCGATCCACAACCGGCCTTCGCCGGTCTCGTAAAGGACGTAGACATTGCCGTCAGGCAGGCCATCGGCGGCGCTGTAATGCCGCACGATGCGCCCCTCCCGATACACGCTGAGGCCCTCATTGCCGCCGATCCACAGCGAACCGTCAGCACGCTCCAGCAGGGCGCGCACGTGGTTGGACGGCAGGCCACGTGCTTCGTCGATGCGCCAGGGCAGTGCCTGCGGGTTGTCCGCGGCGGCGGGCAGGTGGATCACGCCCTGATCGTAGGTGCCCACCCAGAGGCCACCGTCGCGCGCGTTGGCCATCGACAGGACAGAGGGGTCGGGCTTGCCATCGAATGCCAGCGACACTGCGCGGCTGCGGCCGTTCTCCCACGCATCCACGCCCATCGGATGCCCGATCCAGATGCCCTGGTCCGGCCGTTCGATGATCGCGCGCACATAGATGTCGCGCAGGCCGTTGCTGCGGCCCAGTCCAAAGACGGGCCCGTCCGAAATGCGGAACAACCCGTTCGTGGTGCCCACCCACAGCAGGCCGTCGCGATCTTCGAACAGGGCTGGGGCCAGGCGTCCCATCAACCCGTGGCGCTCGCCCAACGTCTCGTACCGTCCCTGGCCATATCGGCGCAGCCCATCCAGGGTGGAGATCCAGAGATTGCCGTTGCGGTCTTCCAGCATGGCCTCGGCGCGTGCCCCGGTGATCTGCTGCGCGCGGCCCTGCTCGATCCGCCATGCCCCCCCGCTTCCACCCACCAGGATGCCGCCCCAGCGCGAAGGCTGGATGGCCAGCACGGATGTCCCGGGCAGGCCCACCCCGCGCGCCCAGTCGATGGCACGGCCCTGGGTGATCCGGAACAGGCCGTGCCGGTTCCCCACCAGTACCTGCCCGTCGGACAAGGGCAGGATCGCGAGCACACGCTCGTTGGCCAGGCGCGCGTGCGCACTGCCGACGTCGTGCAGGCGACCATCGCGGTCGAGGCGGAACAGGGAATGATCGGTGCCGATCCACAGCACGCCGTCCGGCCCGAACCGCAGCACCGAGACGTCCGGCAGGGTACCGGCCGGCCCGGGCAAGCGTTGCCAGCGGCCCTGGTGGAACCGCACCAAGCCGGGACCGACACGCCCCAGGCTGAGCACCATGCCGCCTTGCGGATGCGGCGTGATGGCTCGCACGCCCTCGATCTCCATGCCCTGCACAGTGCCTGCGTCGTACTGCGTGAAGCGGCGGCCATCGAACCGCGCGGCGCCTTCCCACGTGCCCGCCCACAGGTAGCCATCGGCATCCTGGCTGAGGGCATGCACCAGGTTGTGCGGCAGCCCGTCCTCCATGGTCCAGCGCGCCAGCGTGTACTCCTCCACCTTGCGCGCAGGGTCGAGCGCCCATGAGGGCGTGCTGGCGAGCAGGGCCAACAGGCAGAGGCCGGAGGTCAACAGGCAGCGCACGGCACGGGGTCCGGAGGGTCTTCGACCTGTGCAGTATCGGCTGCGGCGGGGGTCTTCTTGAAGCCCGCCGCGTGCCGGATGTTACGAATCGGCGCCCTGCTCCGGTTTGACCTTGAACCAGGCGGCATACAACGCCGGCAGGAAGAACAGCGTCAGCACGGTCGCCACCGTCAGGCCGCCCATGATGGCGACGGCCATCGGGCCGAAGAAGGCGCTGCGCGACAACGGGATCATCGCCAGCACCGCGGCCAGCGCGGTCAGCACGATGGGACGGAAGCGGCGCACGGTGGCGTCGATGATCGCGTGCCAGCGGTCATGGCCGGCCTGGATGTCCTGGTCGATCTGATCCACCAGGATCACCGAGTTGCGCATGATCATGCCGGCCAGCGCGATCGTGCCCAGCATGGCGACGAAGCCGAACGGCACCCGGAACACCAGTAGCGCCAGCGTCACGCCGATCAGGCCCAGCGGTGCCGTCAGCAGCACCAGCGCCACGCGCGAGAAGCTGCGCAACTGCAGCATCAGCAGCGTGGTCACCGCCAGCAGGAACAGCGGCATGCCGGCCGCGATCGACTTCTGGCCACGCCCGGAATCCTCCACCGTACCGCCGGTCTCCAGCAGGTAGCCCTGCGGCAACTGCGCGCGTATCCCGTCCAGCGTCGGCAGGATCTGCTGCACCACCGTGGGCGGCGTCACGTCGTCGTTGCGGATGTCGGCCCGAACCGTGACCGTCGGCAGACGGTCGCGGTGCCAGATGATGCCGTCCTCGAACGCGTATTCGAGGTTGGCGATCTGCGACAGCGGTACGCTGCCGCCGTTGCTGGTCGGCACGGCCAGGCTGCCCAGCAGGTCCAGGCGGGCACGCTCTTCGTCAGGTCCCCGCAACAGGATCTCGACCAGTTCGTTGCCTTCACGATAGGTGCTCACGCTCAGGCCCGACAGCGAACCCGACAGGAAGTGCGAGACCTGCGCCGTGCTGACACCCAGCGCGCGTGCGCGATCCTGGTCGATCTCCAGCCGCACGACCTTGCTGGGCTCGCTCCAGTCCAGGTTGACGTTGGTGACGTGCGGGTTGGCGCGCACCTTCTCCGCCACCTGTCGCGCGATGGTCTGTGCGCGGTCGACGTGCTCGCCGGAGATGCGGAACTGCACCGGATAACCCACCGGCGGTCCGTTCTCCAGCCGCGTCACGCGGAACTGCAGCTCGGGGAACTGCGGGCCGACCTCGTCGATCAGCCAGCGGCGCACGTCCTCGCGCGCTTCCGCATCGTCCGTCAGCACGACGAACTGCGAGAAGTTCGCCTGCGGCAACTGCTGGTCCAGCGGCAGGTAGAAGCGCGGCGAACCGGTGCCGATGTAGGCCACGTAGTTCTGGATGCCCTCGCGCGTGGCCAGCAGTTTTTCCAGCTTGCGCGCCTGCGCATCGGTGGACTTCAGCGAACTGCCCTCGGCCAGCTCCAGGTCCACCATCAGCTCGGGGCGCACCGAATCCGGGAAGAACTGCTGCGGCACGAAGCGGAACAGCGCGATCGACGCCACGAACGCGGCGACGGTGACGCCGATCACCAGCCAGCGACGACGCAGGCAGAACGCCAGCCAGCCGCGGAACCGCTGGTAGAACGGCGTCTGGTACGGATTGTGGTCGTGCGCGTCGTGCGGCTTGGGCGCCAGCATCGCAGCGTACTGCGACCAGCGGTCGGCCAGTCGCACGCGGAACCCACGCCAACGCGCCGCGAAGGAACCCGGTTTCGGCGGCTGCGGATTGCCAAGGTCGGGCAGCATCTTGTCGCCCAGATAGGGGATGAACAGCACGGCGGCGATCCACGACACCACCAGTGCGATGGTCACCACCTGGAACAGCGAACGCGTGTATTCGCCCGTGCTCGATGCCGCCGTGGCGATCGGCAGGAAGCCTGCCGCGGTCACCAGCGTGCCGGTCAGCATCGGGAAGGCGGTGGATTCGTAGGCGAAGCTGGCCGCTTTCAGGCGATCGAAGCCCTGCTCCATCTTGATGGCCATCATCTCCACCGCGATGATCGCATCGTCGACGAGCAGCCCAAGCGCCAGTACCAATGCGCCCAGCGAGATCTTGTGCAGGCCGATGCCGAAGTAATGCATCACCGCGAACGTCATCGCCAACACCAGCGGGATGGACACCGCCACCACCAGGCCGGTGCGCAGGCCCAGCGAGAAGAAGCTGACCAGCAGCACGATGATCACCGCTTCGGCGAGCACGCGCACGAATTCGCCGACGGACTCCTCCACTGCGGCAGGCTGGTCAGACACCTTGCGCAGCTCCATGCCCAGCGGCAGCGTCTTCTGCAGGCGCTGGAATTCGGTCTCGAGCGTTTCCCCGAGCTTGAGGATGTCGCCACCGTCCTTCATCGCCACCGCGATACCGATACCGGGTTGGCCCATGAAACGCATGCGCGGCGCGGCGGGATCGGCGAAGCCGCGCTTGATCTCGGCGATGTCGCCCAGCTTCACCGTGCGGCCACCGGCGCGGATCGGGAACTCCCGGATCTCGTCCACCGAACTGAATTCGCCGCTCACGCGCAGCTGCACACGGTCGCTCGCCGTTTCGAAGAAACCCGCAGGCGTCATCGCATTCTGTTCTTCCAGCGCCTGCTGGACCGCGCTCAATGGAATACCGAGCGTGGCCAGCTTGGTGTTGGACAGCTCGATCCAGATCTTCTCGTCCTGCAGCCCGACGAGTTCGACCTTGCCGACGTCGTCCACCCGCTGCAGTTCCAGCTGGATCCGGTCGGCATAGTCCTTCATCACCGCGTAATCGAAGCCATCGCCGGTGAGCGCATAAATGTTGCCGAACGTGTCGCCGAATTCGTCGTTGAAGAACGGACCGATCACGCCGCTCGGCAGCGTGGCACGGACGTCGCCGACCTTCTTGCGCACCTGGTACCAGAGATCGGGAATTTCCTTCGACTTCATGGAATCGCGCGCCATGAAGATCACCTGCGATTCACCGGGACGCGAGTACGAGCGGATGAACTCGTAGTTGCCGGTGGTCATCAGCGCCTTCTCGATGCGCTCGGTCACCTGCTGCGAGACTTCCTCGGCGGTCGCGCCCGGCCATACCGTTCGCACGACCATCGCCTTGAAGGTGAACGGTGGATCCTCGGACTGGCCCAGGTGCTTGTAGGACCACGCGCCGATGATGCCCAGCAGGATCATCAGGAACAGCACCAGGCTGCGGTTGGTCAGTGCCCACTCGGAAAGGTTGAAGCGGCGCATGCCGTTACTCCGGGCGCGATGCGATATTGGCCGCATCGCCACCCGCGGCGACCCGGAGCGGGCGGTTGTTGCGGTCCACCGGCACCACGGTCTGGCCTTCGCGCAGGAGATGTCCGCCGGCCGCAACGACCCAGTCGCTGGCCTTCACCCCGCCCAGTACCGGCACCGAGGCTTCGCCATACCGCCCCAGTTGCACCGCCTGCGCCCGCACCTTGCCGGTCGCAGGATCGACGATCCACACCGTGGTCCTGCCCTCATTCCCGCGCTGGATGGCAGACAACGGCAGCTTCAATGCGGCCTTGCTGCCGTTCTCCTGCACATAGACGCGCGCGCTCTGTCCCAGTTCGACCTGCTGCTGCGCGTCGCCCACCAGGCTGACGCGCGCGGCATAGGTGCGCGTCTGCGCGTCGGCAGCGGGCGCGATCTCACGGATGGTGCCGGGCAGGCGCTGCCCGAGTGCATTCCACAGTTCGACCATCACCGGCTGGCCCACGCTGAAATCACGGATGCGGTTCTCCGGCAGGCCGATGGCCACTTCGCGACCCCCGTCGGCGGCCAGGATGAAGACGGTCTGGCCCGCGGCGACCACCTGCCCGGCTTCGGCCTGGCGGCTTGCAATCACGCCGTCGCGCGGCGCGCGCAATTGCGAATAGCCTTCCTGATTGCGCATCACGTCCATTTGCGCACGTGCGGCACGCGCCTGGCCTTCGGCCGCCTTGTACGCGGCCACCTGCGCGTCGTACGCCGACTGGCTGATCAGCTTGTCGCCGACCAGCTTGGCGTAGCGGTCGCGGTCGCCGCGCGCGCGGACAAGGTCGGCGTCGGCCGCGGCAAGTTGCGCCTGCGCGGCCTGTGCCTGCAGCGCGAAGTCGCCCGGGTCCAGCAGCGCAAGCACTTCGCCCTTCTGCACGCGGGCGCCGGCATCGACGTTGCGACGCACCAGGTTGCCGCTTACACGGAACGACAGCGGACTCTCCTCGCGTGCGCGCACTTCGCCGGCGTACGCCGACAGCGCGGCCTCGGCGCCACCGCCGGGGTGGACCACCAGCGCGGGACGCGCCGACTCCACAGGCTGCTCCGCACTGCATGCGGCAAGGCCGAGCAGCACGATTCCGAACACTCCGTTCCAGCGCATATGGCGCATACACCGCTCCATGACGACTTCAATTAGTAGACTTGGCGGTATAGTATAAATATCGAACCGAGTAGTCTAGTATTACGACATGGTCAGCCCGCCCACTTCCGCCAGCCGTCGCAAGTCCCCCACCAAGGCCGCCACCAGCGGTCCCGGCCGCCCGAAGGATCTCGGCAAGCGCGCCGCGATCCTGGAGGCCGCCAAGCAATTGTTCGCGCGCGAGGGTTTCAACGGCGTCAGCATGGACCAGATTGCCGCCGAGGCCGGGGTCTCCAAATTGACGGTTTACAGCCATTTCGGCGACAAGGACGCCCTGTTCGCCGCGGCCGTGCAGGCCAAATGCGAGGAAATGCTCCCCGACACGCTGTTCCAGATCGAGCTGAAGGGCTCGCTGCGCGACCAGCTGAAGGCGATCGCGCAGGCTTTCTTCGCGCTGATCACCAGCGAAGAGGCCATCAGCACGCACCGCATGATGATGGTCCCCGGCAACATCGACGACAAGCTCAAGCAGACGTTCTGGGAAGCCGGCCCACAGCGCACCCATGACGCCTTTGCGGCGCTGCTGCAGGCGCAGGTGGCCAAGGGCGAGTTGGACATCCCCGATGTGGCGACGGCGTCCATCCAGTTCTTCACCCTGATCAAGGGCGAAGTACATGCCCGCATGACATGCGGCCTGTGCAGCCAGCCCGGCCAGTCCGACACCCGGCGGCACATCGATGCCACCGTGGACATGTTCCTGAGGGCCTATGGCCGGCGCTGAAGCTGAAGGCCAGCCCTGCGCGTCGGAGGTCGCGATGACTTCCGGCACTGCGTCCGCCATGGCGGCTGCCCCGATCCTTGCCCAGCGCGGACCGAGCCAGCCCGGTAAAATGCCGGGCCCAGCCCCCTGCGTCGGATGACCACCCCCATGACGATCAACTACACCCAGGCCCGCGAAAACATGGTCGAGCAGCAGGTACGTCCCTGGGACGTGCTGGATGCGCGCGTGCTGGAAACGTTGGCCACGTTGCCGCGCGAGGCCTTCGTGGCCGACGCGCATCGTGCACTGGCCTACGCGGACCTGGAGCTGCCGCTGGGCCACGGCCAATCGATGATGAAGCCCGTCGTCGAGGGCCGCACCCTGCAGGCGTTGAAGCCGCAGGCCGATGAGGACGTGCTGGAAATCGGCACCGGCAGCGGCTACCTGACCGCCTGCCTGGGCCACCTGGCGCGCGAAGTGGTCAGTCTGGAAATCCACCCCGAATTCGCCGAAGCCGCGCGTGCGCGCCTCGATGCCGCTGGTTTGGGCAGCAACGTCCGCATCGACACCGTCGACGCGCTGACATGGGACACCGACCGCCGCTTCGACGTGATCTGCGTGACCGGTGCCATGGCCAGCGTGCCTGCCCGCTTCCTGCAATGGCTGCGCCCCGGCGGCCGCCTGTTCGTCGTGCGCGGCACGTCGCCGGTGATGGAAGCCGTGCTGCACGTCAACGATGTCAACGGCCCACGCATCGAATCGTTGTTCGAAACCGACCTCCCCTACCTGGTCGGCGCCGCGCCGGCGCCCCAGTTCGTCTTCTGAAGATTAAAAAAAGGAACCCGCATGAGCCGTCGCCCCCTCGCACTAGCGCTCGCCCTGGCCCTGCCGTCCGCGGCCGGCGCCACCGACCTGATGCAGACCTATGAGCTGGCGCGCACAGGCGACCCTCAGCTGTCCATCGCCGAATCCACCCGCCTGTTCGACAAGGAAGGCGCGGTGCAGGCTCGTGCAGCGCTGCTGCCGCAGATCAGCGGCAGCGCGGGCTATACGCTGACCCACGACAGCCGGCCGGGCGATCCGCTGGGTGATGGGAAGAGCCGCAGCTACGGTGCCTCGGTCAGCCAGACGATCTTCGACTGGAGCCGCATCGCCAACCTGCGTGGCCAGCGCGCCATCAGCCAGGCCGCCGACTACGACCTGGCCTCGGCGAACAACGAGCTGATCACCCGCACCTCGGCCGCGTACTTCAACGTCCTGATCGGCATCGAGTCGCTGGCGGCCGCCGAAACCAACGAAGCCGCATCGAAGAAGCAGTTCGACTATGCGCAGAAGCGCCTGGACGTGGGCCTGGCGCCGATCACCGACGTACACGAAGCCCGGGCCCAGTACGACAGCGCGCGCGCCAACACCATCCTGGCCCGCAACTCCCTGGACGACAGCTACCGCGCGTTGGCCGAGATCACGGGCCAGCCGATCAGCGGATTGAAAGGCCTGCCGGACGACTTCCGCCCGGAACTGCCGGCGGAACAGAACGCCCAATCCTGGGTCGATCGCGCGCTGGAACAGAATCCCGACCTCAAGTCGGCGGAATACTCGCTGGAATCCGCACAGCATGGCGTCTCCAGCGCACGTGCCGGCCACTACCCCACCCTCAACTTCAGTGGCCGCTACACCAACGGCACCGCTTGGGACAGCGTGCCGGGCACGTTGTCGCAGGACGGCGAAGGCTACAACTGGGGCGTGACCCTGACCGTGCCGATCTTCTCCGGTGGTGCCACCCAGTCCGGCGTGCGCCAGGCGCTGGCCCAGCGTGACCGCGCGTCGGACGGCCTGGAGCAGACCCGCCGCGCGCTGATCCGCAACACCAGCAATGCCTACCAGGCACTGGTCGCCGGCGTCAGCGAAGTGGAAGCCCGTCGCTTGGCGGTGGTCTCCGCGCAGAGCGCGCTGGACGCCTCGCAGGTCGGCCTGGAAGTCGGCACCCGCACCGTGCTGGACGTGCTGCAGAACCAGCGCACGCTGTTCCAGGCGCAGGTGGAGTACGCGCAGGCGCGCTACAACTTCCTGCAGAACCGCCTGCTGCTGGAGCAGGCCGCCGGCACGCTGGATGGCGCCGACGTGCAGGACGTGAACCGCCTGCTGACCGCCGACGCCGAAGCGCGCCTCTCGTCGCAGCCCCTTTCGCAGTAATCCCCGCGCCCCTGGCGCAACGACAACGGCGGGCTTCGGCCCGCCGTTGTCGTTTCTGGCCTCGGATTTCCTGTAGGAGCGACATAAGTCGCGACCGGGAATCATCCGTCTCCATGCAAATATCCGATGTCGTTCGGGCGTGCGGTCGCGACTTACGTCGCTCCTACAATCGGGACTCAGATCGCGCCGCGAGACCGCAACACCGCGATCTCATCGTCGCCGTAACCCGCCTCGCGCAACACGTTGTCGGTGTGCTGCCCCAGCATCGGCGGCCCACGCGACGGCTGCACCGGTGTCACCGACAACCTGATCGGACTGCCCACCAGCGGCAACGTGCCGGCATGCGAATGCGGCACCTCGACGACCATGCCACGCGCCCGAACCTGCGGATCGGCGAACACGTCGGCAAGGTCATTGACCGGGCCACAGGGAATGCCCGCAGCTTCGAGCAACGACAGCCATGCGCGCCGGTCGCGCCGCAGAAAGTGCGCCTGGAGCATCGGCACGAGCACGTCACGACATCGCACGCGCTCCGCGTTCGTGGTGAACCGCGCGTCGACGGCGAGTGCAGGCTCATCCAGCAGGTCGCAGAGGCGCGCGAACTGCCGGTCGTTGCCGACGGCGACGATGATGTGGCCGTCGGCAACCGCGAATACCTGGTACGGCACGATGTTGGCGTGCGCATTGCCCTGCCGTGGCGGCACTTCGCCCCCGACCAGATAGTGACTACCCAGATTGGCCAGCATCGCGACCTGCGCGTCGAGCAGCGCCATGTCGATCACCTGTCCTTCGCCCGTGGCATCGCGGTGGCGCAGCGCGGCGAGGATGGCGACGCTGGCGTACATGCCAGTGAACAGGTCAGCGACCGCCACCCCGACCTTCTGGGGCTCGCCCTCCGCGGCGCCGGTGACACTCATCAGGCCGCCAAGCCCCTGCACGGCAAAGTCGTAACCCGCGCGATGCGCATAGGGCCCGTCCTGGCCGAAGCCCGTGATCGAGCAGTACACCAGCCGCGGATTGGCGGCGCGCAGGGTCGCGGCATCCAGCCCGTACCGCGCCATGTCGCCGACCTTGAAGTTCTCCACCAGCACATCGCTTTGCATGGCAAGCCGCCGGATGATGGCCTGGCCATCGTCGGTGGAGATGTCCACTGTCAGCGAGCGCTTGTTGCGGTTCGCGCACAGGAAATACGCGGACTCTGCGGTTTCATTCCCCGCTGCGTCGCGCAGGAAGGGCGGCCCCCATCCACGCGTATCGTCGCCACTGCCCGGCCGCTCAACCTTGATGACATCGGCGCCGAGGTCCGCGAGCACCTGTGTGCTCCATGGCCCGGCAAGCACACGCGTCAGATCCAGTACGCGCACGCCGGCCAGTGCGCGCGGCGCCATGTCGTTCACGCCACCGGGGCCGGCAGGTGCGGCGCGATCATCGCCAGCGTGCGCGCCAGTGCGCCGCGACCATGTTCGACGAGCGCGCGACCACGTCCCGCCATGTCGTGGCGCCGTGCGTCATCGGCGAGCAGGTCTTCGATGGCGACCGCTACTCCCGTCGCGTCCGGCGCGATCACCAGGGCTTCGGCTTCCTTCAGGCGCCGGGAGATCTCGCTGAAGTTGTGCAGGTGCGGACCAGTGACGGCAGGCGTGCCGACCGCGGCCGGCTCCAGCATGTTGTGTCCCCCGATGGCTTGCAGGCTGCCACCGACGAAGGCCACGTCGGCGCAGGCGTAGAACGCCATCAGTTCGCCCAGCGTGTCGAGCACGAAGACATCATCGCCGGCAGCCGGCCAGCGGTCTGCGCGACGTGTTCCCACCTTCCAGCCGGCGTCGCGCGCGGCGTCGGCCACGCGCGGGAAGCGCTCCGGATGGCGGGGTGCCCACAGCAGCAGCAGGTCGGGCCAGCGCGTGCGCAACCGCGCATGGATGGCGAGCACCGGCGCCTCTTCATCCTCGTGCGTGCTCGCAGCGATCCAGACCCGACGCTGTGCGGACAGGTGTCCCCGGAAACCGGCGACGATGTCGGCCACGGTGTCCGGCACGGGAATGTCGAACTTCAGGTTGCCGACGTCGCGTACCTGTTCGGGCGCGGCGCCCAGTTGCACGAAGCGGGCGGCATCGTCACCGGACTGCGCGGCCACGCGGCGCACCGTGCGCAGCATGCGTGCGATCAGCGGACGCAACACGCTGTAGCCACGCAGGGATCGCGCTGAAAGACGCGCATTGAGGATGTAGACCGGCACCTTCCGGTCATGGCAGCCGAACAACAGGCTGGGCCACAGCTCGGTCTCCATGATCAGCGCCAGTCGCGGCGGGAAGTGGCGCAGGAACCGCGCGACCGCGCCGGGAAGGTCGTAGGGCGAGTACACATGCAGCACGCGATCGCCCCACAGCGCCTGCACGCGCTCCGAGCCGGTGGGCGTGATGGTGGTGATCAGCACGCGCAGGCCGCGATGGCGCCTGAGCAGCGCATTCACCACCGGTGCGGCGGCGTTCACTTCCCCCACCGAGACCGCATGCAACCAGACGTCCACCGGGCTGCCCGGCGTGTCGTAGCTGCCGTAGCGCTCGTTCCAGCGCTGGAAGTACTCGGGGTAGCGGAAGCCGCGCCAGATCAAGTGATAGAGAGTGACCGGCGTCAACACGTACAGCACCGCCGAATAGAGGGCGCGCAGCAGGCGTTCGGCAGTTCGGTTCGGCATTGCCGACAAGGATACCCGGGGCCGCCGTTACAATGGGCCATGGCCGAAACCGAGAAGCGATCCGCCGACGCCCGCGAGCGTCCACCCATGGGGCCTGCGCAGTGGCCGGCCTGGATCGGCATCGGGCTGGCATGGCTGGTGGCGCGCCTGCCGTGGGCGCTGCAGCGCGTGCTGGGACGCCTTATCGGCGCGCTGCTCTTTGCGGCGATGCGTGAGCGCAGGAACATCGCCCGCCGCAACATCGCGCTGTGTTTTCCGGAACTGGACGCCGATGCCCGGGACGCGATGGCGCGGGCCAGTTTCGGCGAGCTCGGCATCGGACTGTTCGAATTCGCGCGCGCCTGGTGGGGCAGCGTGGCGCCGATGCGGCGGGGACTGCGGGTCGAGGGCCTGGAGCACCTGGCGGCGGCACGTGCCGGTGGCCGCGGGGTGATCGTGGTGTCCGGACACTTCACCACGCTGGAGATCTCGGCGCGGCTGATGTGCGACCACGCACCGCTGGCCGGCATGTACCGCCCGCACAACCAGGGCGCTATGGAGTGGGCGGTCAAGCGCGGCCGCCTGCGTTACGCCACCGCGATGTTCACCCGTGAAGAGTTGCGCCCTGCGCTGAAGCACCTCAAGCAGGGCGGACTGCTCTGGTTCGCCCCCGACCAGGATACGCGGCGCGGCGAGAGCGTATTCGTTCCGTTCTTCGGCCACCCGGCCTACAGCCTCACCTCCACCCATCAACTGGCACGGCTGTCGGGCGCGGCGGTGATCGCGTTCTCGCACGTCCGCCGCGAAGACGGCGGCTACACGCTGACGCTCTCACCCGCGCTGGAGGATTTCCCGTCATCGGATGCCACGGCGGACACGGCGCGCGTGATCGCCGCAATCGAGTCCATGGTGCGCGAGGCGCCCACCCAGTACCTGTGGATCCACCGCCGCTTCAAGCGTCAGCCCGACGGGCGCGGCGAACTCTACCGGTAGAGGCCGGGTTCGCCCTGGGGCCGCGTCTTGAAACGCCGGTGTACCCACAGGTACTGCTCGGGATGCCGGCGCACGACGGCTTCCAGTTCCGCCATATAGCGTGCCGCATCCCGCACCGGGTCGCCGGTCGGCCATCCTTCCCACGTCGGCTCGACGCGCAGCTGGTAGCGTCCCGCCGCGTCACGATGGAACCAGAACGGCAGCACGACGGCATTGCTCCGGCGTGCGAGATCGGGCGTGGCGGTCAAGGTCGCGGCCTGCACGCCGAAGAACGGCACGAAGGCATTCTGGTAGTTGAAATCCTGGTCCGCGGAATACGCGACGATGCCGCCGCGCGACAGCGTGCGCAGCAAGCCGCGCACGTCTTTCTTGCCGATGACATCGGCGAAGACGCGGCGACGGGCAGTGTCGAGCAGATGCTCGATGCAGGGATCGTTGTTGCGTCGCGCGACGATGGTCACCCGTTCGCCCAGCGCGTCGCCCAGCAGGCGCGCGCACAGTTCAGAGTGTGGGATATGGCCGCCGAACAGCAGAATGCCGCGCCCCTGTGCGCGTGCGGCGCGCACGTGTTCCAGCCCCTGCACGTCGGCCAGCCCGCGCAACGCCCACGTGGGCGCGTACCAGCCCCGCACGAGTTCGAACATGCCGGTCACCGTGGCGCGCAGGGTGTCGCGCAGCAGGCGGGCGCGGGCACGGTCATCCAGTGCAGGGAAACACAGCGCGATGTTGGTCGCCGCATAGCGGCGGCGCTTGCCGAGCAGCGGCCACAGCAACCAGGTCGTGATGCTCCCGAGCAGCAACAGCACCCGCTGCGGCAACCGCGCGAACGCCGATGCGATCAGGTTGGCGGGCGCCACGAACCAGCAGCGCACGCCCGCCGCGCGCTCATTCGTCATCGCGCGCCAGCAGGCTGCCCGCGTACAGCGCCGCCAGCATCAGCGTCAGGCCGCCCCAGAACGTGGAGTAGAACGCAAGGTGCGTATTGAACGGGAAGACCGTCACCGCCAGCGCCAGCATCGCCGGCCGCGCGCGCTCCTTCGCCTGCGGTGCGGCATAACGCCAGGCACGCCATGCCAGCGCTGCACCCGCCAGCCACAGCAACAGGCCGATGACGCCGGTTTCGCTGAGTACTTCCAGCACGATCTGATGGGCATGGAACGCCGGACCCTGGCCCCATGCAGGCCGCTCGCCGGCCCCTGCATCGCAACCGGGGAATGCTTCGCGAAAGCCCCGCGCACCCACGCCGTTGATGGGGTGCTCGACGATCATGCAGCCGGCGGCGGACCAGATCTGCCCGCGGCCCGACAACGCGGTGTCCACGCCGGATTCGTTGGCGGTCAATGCATGCGTGGTGAGCCGGATACGTTCGCGCACCTGCGGCGACACCATGGCCAGTACCACCAGCAACACGGCGCCGAAAGCGAAGACACCCAGCAGCCGCTTCCAACCCAACAATTTCCAGCCGGAGAACACCAGCACCAGGGCGTAGGTGATCCATGCGGCACGCGCGCCAGCCAGCAACACGACGACACCTATCGCGGCCGATGCCAGCAGCCAGCCCGTTGCCTTCAAGCGCCGTTCCGCTGCGAACAGCAGGAACGGCGACAGGCTCGCCATCACCACGCCGAGCTTCCGGTTGCACGGGCCCAGGAAACCGCTGAGCCTGTCGAGGCCGGCCATCTGTTCCGCAGTGCACATCGGGCGTCCGCTGACCAGTTGCTTGAGCTGGTCCAGGCCCCAGAACAAGGGACTGGTGCCGAACACGACCTGCGCCAGCGCGTCCAGCGTCCACACCGCGACGATGATGGCCAGACCGTTGAAGGTGGTGCGCCGCGCTTCCCTGTTCGCCACGGCGGCCGCCACCAGCCACAGGAACGGCAGGTAGCGCAGGTCCACCGCGGCCTCGCGAAATGCCCGCGGTGCGTCTACGGCGTCCATGGCCGAGATGACTTCGGGCAGCCAATAGGCGGCGAACAGGGCGCTGGTCAGCGCCCATGCCGCGCCGCTCAGCAGGCGCGTGCCGCCACGGAACCTGTCGAGCAGCAACCGGATGACGGCCGCCAATGCACCCAGCACCATCACGGCTTCGGCATAGCCCGGTGCCGGCCAGAGGGCGACGAACGTCAGCACCCACGCGGGTGCCCAGCGCCAGCCGTGGGGACGGCCACGGACAGGCATGTCAGGGATCGATGGCGAGTCGGCGGTCATCGGCAAGATCGTGGTAAAGGGCGAGCGTGGCGTCCTGCATCGCGCGCAGGGTGTAGGCGTCCATCGTAGCCAATGGCGGCGGCGGATGGGCGAGCATCGAACGCACCGCATCGAACAGGCGGTCTTCATCGAATGCCGGCACCGCGCCCGCGGGCTGCAGTTCGCGCAGCAACTCGCCGACACCGCCATGCGCCCAGCCGGCGACGGGACGTCCCACGGACAGCGCTTCGACCACGGTCCGGCCGAACGCTTCGGGCTTGCGCGACAGCTGCAACACCAGGTCGCTGGCGGCGTAGGCGCGAGCGATGGCGGTTGTCGGTGGCGTGATCGCGAGCGCATCGGCGCATCCGCCACGTCGCGCTTCCGCTTCCAGGTCGAGGACGTAGTGCTCGCGTCCCCCTTCGCGCGTGCCCGGCATCCAGAGGCGCGCATCGATGCCGCTGCCACGCAGGCGGGCCAGCAGCGCGATGGCATCCTGGTGGCCCTTGAGGCGAGTGCCGCGCCCTGGCAGCAGCAGCAGCGGGCCTTCGCCCACCAGTGCAGGATGCTGCGTGGCAGCCCACGCACGCGCGTCAGGATCGCGCGAGGAGGCGCGCGGGAACTGCGTCGGATCGATGCCGCGCGGAATCACGACCAGCTTGCCGGCATCGGTCTGCGGATAGTGCTGGCGCAGATACGCGCGCACCGTGTCAGACACGCAGATCACGCGCTCGCCGTACGTCATCACCGCGCTGTAGCGCCCGGGCGAATTGAGCCCGTGCATGGTCGTGACGAATCGTGGTCGCGCAGCCTCAGGCATCGCGCGGATCGCCCACAGTCCAAGCCACGCAGGAAGCCGCGAGCGCGCGTGCACGATGTCGGCGCCGACATCGGCGAACAGCCGGCGCAGGGTGACCACGTGGCGCAACGTCAGCAATGATTTGCGACCGATGTCGAGCGTGATGTGCTCCGCGCCGGTCGCTTGCAACGCCGGCTCCAGCCGCCCGCCCGCCGACACCACCACGGCACGGTGGCCTGCGCGCACCAGCGCATCCGCGATCTCGAGGGTGGAGCGTTCGACGCCGCCGGATTCCAGCGCCGGCAACAGCTGGACGACGGTCAGGCAGCGCATGGGCGATGGGCCGCGCGCTTCGGCCGCATCAGGCGATCAATCGGCCAGGACGAAATGCGAACCGCAGTACGGGCACTGCACATCCCCATCAGGCGCGTCTTCGATGGGCAGGTAGACACGCGGATGCGAATTCCACAGCGCCATCGACGGCAGCGGGCAGCTCAGCGGCAGGTCGGCGCGCGAGACGGTGTAGCGCTTCTCGGCGTTGGCGGGCGCGGTGGCGGTGTGGGTCATGGCGGTGCGGGACGTGCTGGAACGAGGCGGCCAGTCTACCAGCCGGTACCGTGACGGCCCAAGGACGGGTTCCCATGACGGAAAACGCCGCCCGGCGCGAGCGGGGCGGCGTTTCCGGCAGCATCCGGCCCGCGCGCGGAGGCCGGGGAAGGCGTGCTTACTTCTTGGCGTCGGCCGTGGCTTCGGTGGTGATCTTCAGCGTCACTTCGTCGCTGACCATCGGAGCGTACGCGCCCACGCCGAAGTCGCTGCGCTTCACCGTGGCGGTGGCGTCGAAGCCGATCGCCGGCACCTTCTTCATCGGGTGCTCGCCGGCCTTGTTGAGGGTCACGTCCAGCACCACCGGCTTGGTGACACCCTTGATGGTCAGGTCGCCGGTGACCTTCAGCTTGCCTTCGCCGGCCGCTTCCACCTGGGTGCTCTTGAAGGTGGCGGACGGGTACTTGGCGGCGTCGAACCACTTGTCGCTGGTCAGGTGCTCGTAGAACTGGTCGGCCAGCGCGCTCAGGCCGCTCAGCGGCAGGGTGACTTGGACGCTGGATGCGGAGACCTTGTCGGCGTCGTACACCAGGGTGCCGTCGGCCTGGCCGAAGTTGGCGCTCGGGTTGGAGAAACCGAAATGGTTCCAGGTCGCCAGCACGTTGGTATGGCCGGGGTCGATCCTGTAGGTGACCGGCGCGGCGAAGGCGGAGCCGGCGAAGGCGAACAGGGCGGCAACGAGCAGGGTCTTGCGCATGGGTTATCTCCGGGGTGGTGGGGTGTCAGAGGATGCGCGCGGCTTCGTCGAAGCCCAGGCGCGGGGAACGCGGGAAAATGCTGGCCGGGTCGCCATGGCCCAGGTTGACCAGGATGTCGGACTTGATCGCGGTGCCGGCGAAGAAAGCCTCGTCGACCTTCGCGGCGTTGAAGCCGGTCATCGGACCGGCATCCAGGCCGAGCGCGCGCGCGGCGAGGATCAGGTAGCCCGCCTGCAGGCTGGCGTTGCGCAGCGCGGGCTTGAAGCGGTTCTCGCGCGGGCCGTCGAACCAGGCCTTGGCATCGGTATGCGGGAACAGGAACGGCAGCTTCTCGTGGAAGTCCTCGTCGCGGCCGATGATGACGGTCACCGGTGCGGCCATGGTCTTGGCGTAGTTGCCCTCGTCCAGCGCCGGGCCCAGCTTGGCCTTGGCTTCGGCCGACTTCACGAACACGAAGCGTGCCGGCGTGGTGTTGGCCTGGGTGGGACCGAACTTCAGCAGGTCATACAGCTGGCGCAGCGTGTCGTCGCTGACGTCACCGCTGAACGCGTTGTAGGTGCGGGCGGTGCGGAACAACTGGTCGAGCGAAGCGGCGTCGAGAACGTGGGGCATGGGTTACCTGTCACAAGGAAGGGAGCCGCAGCGGCAGGGCCGGCAGCGCGAAGGGGCAGTGTAGGGTGTCCTGACTATGGCAACATCCAACCGACCCGGAACGGATTGTTTTAACCAGTGGAACGAACGAGCCCTCCCACGATCGATCCGGCACGCCCCTGGACCCTGACCGATGGCCACGCCGGCAATGTGCGGCAGGCCCGGGCGTTGATGAATGAGCTGGACGCCGGTGAAGCGCGTGAGTGGGTGCTGCAACCGCGTGCGCCGTGGCGCTGGGTGGCCCCTCGCCTCTGGCCCGGATCCGCGCAGGCCTTCGGAAGCGCTTTCGCCGCTGCCCTGCGCACGCCCCCTCCGCTGGCCGTCGGCTGTGGCCGCCAGGCTGCGCTGGCGACGCGGCTGCTGCGCGGGCGCGGCAGCAAGGCGGTGCAGATCCTGGCGCCTCGCATCGACCCCATGCACTGGGACGTGGTCATCGCGCCGGCGCATGACGGCCTGCGTGGCCGCAACGTCATCACCCTGACAGGCAGCCTGAACCCGGTCGACGATGCCTGGCTTGCGGACGCGCGCCTGCAGTTCGCAACCTTCGGCCTGCTGCCATCGCCCCGCACCGCCGTGTTGCTGGGCGGCGACAGCGCGCATGCGCGCTTCGACCCTGCGGCCTTCCTGGCGTTGGCGGCGGACCTGGACGCGGTGCTGGCGCGCGAGGGCGGCAGCGTGCTGGTGACCACCTCGCGGCGCACACCGCACCAGGTGATCGACGCGGTGCGCCAACGCTACGCAGCCACGCCCGGCATTGTCTGGTGCGGCGAACACGATGGCGCGAACCCCTACCCCGGCCTGCTGGCCTGGGCCGACCGCATCGTCTGCACGCCAGACTCGGTCAACATGCTGTCCGAAGCCTGCGCGACCAGGGTGCCCGTGCACGTCTTCGATCCCCACCGCGTCAGTGGCCGGCCGCGCCGGTTCCTGGACGCCCTGTTGCAACGCGGGCGCATCCGCGTGATGGACAGCGCAATGCAGGCCTTCGATGTCGAACCGCTGCGGGAAACAGCGCGCGTGGCCGCGGCACTCCGCGACCGCCTCGCGTCCTGACGTCAACGGCGCGCTTCCGTCGCCATCCGCACCGCCAGCGCCGCCAGCACCGTGCCCATCAGCCAGCGCTGGGCCGTGGCCCAGAACGGCCGCTGCGCCAGGAAGGCGGCAACACTGCCCGCGAATACCGCGATCAGCGCATTGACGACCAGGCTGACGAGGATCTGCACCGAACCCAGCGCGAGCGATTGCGCCAGCACGTCACCGCGCACAGGGTCGATGAACTGCGGCAGCAGCGACAGGTAGAGCACGGCGATCTTGGGGTTCAGCAGATTGGTCAGCAGTCCCATCAGGAACAGCTTGCGTGGGCCATCGGCCGGCAGTTCGCGCACCTGCAGTGGCGAACGGCCACCGGGTCGCACTGCCTGCCAGGCCAGGTAGAGCAGATAGGCTGCGCCGGTGATGCGCAGCGCGTCGTACGCATAGGGCACCGTCATCAGCAGCGCCGTGATGCCGAAGGCGGCGCACAGCATGTAGACCACGAATCCGGCGGCAACACCGCCCAGCGATATCAGTCCGGCACGCGTGCCCTGGCTGATCGAGCGCGACACCAGGTAGATCATGTTCGGCCCCGGCGTCAGCACCATGCCGAGCGCGATCAGTGCGAATGCGAGCAGCGGGGAAGCGTCGGGCACGGAGCATCTCCTGTTGGAGGAAAGGATGCCCAGGCGCGCGGCGGCGATGCCCGCGCTTCCCGAGGGTGCTCCCTCCAGGCGCCAGTCACGCGGGGATGCAGGTTAGCGGCGGACGCGCGCGACTGGCAAGCGCCCCTCACGGGGCGAACATCAGTCCATGCGTCTCGGCCGTGCGCACGACGAGCGCGCGGGCGGTCGCCAGCGCGGCATTCTCGATCACCAGTCGCGGCCGCCGGTCCAGCGTGCAGGCCAGTCCTTCGGCCACGAAAGTGGCATGCACCTGGCACAGTGCCTCGGCTTCCTCACGCGGCAGCACGCCGGCCTCCGCCATCGCGATGATCAAGCCGCTGCTGTCGCGCGGTGCGAGCAACGCCGGGTGCGTGGCGGAGTCGCGCAGCACCAGGTACTGCAGCAGGAATTCCAGATCCACCAGCCCGCCCGCGCCCTGCTTCAGGTCGAAGCGCGCGGCATCGCTGCGGTCCAGTTCGCCGCGCATGCGTGCACGCATGTGGGTCACGTCGTCCCGGAGTTTCGTGGCATCGCGCCGAGAGGACAGCGTTTGCGCACGGATACGTTCGAACGCCTCCAGCAGGCCTGCATCACCGGCGATGCCCCGGGCGCGCACCAGGGCCTGGTGCTCCCAGGTCCACGCGCGTTCGCGCTGGTATTCGGTGAAGCTGGCCAGCGAAGAGACCAGCAGACCCTTGGCACCGTCCGGGCGGAGGCGTACGTCCACGTCGTAGAGGCGGCCCGCCGCCGTCACCGCGCCGAGCAACGCGACGATCTTCTGCGCCAGCCGCGCATACCAGCGACCCGCTTCCAGCGCGCGCGTGCCATCGGATTCGGCACCGGCAGGCGCATCGAACAGGAACACCAGGTCCAGGTCCGAACCGAAGCCGAGTTCCTCGCCGCCCAGGCTGCCGTAACCGATCACCGCAAACCGGCCGCCTGCGACGACGCCATGTGCCGACGCGACATCGCGCGTGGCGACCTGCACGACGACGCGGACCACCTCGTCGGCCAGCCACGCCAACTGGCGCACGCTGTCGCGCGCGGCCTGGCGACCGTCGAGCGCGGCCAACGCCACGCGGAAGCTCAGCGCGAGCCGCCGCTCGTTCACTACACGCAGGCAGGTTTCCGGATCGTCCTCCACCAGCGCCGCTTCGCATTCCATGCGAAGTTCGTCGCGGTCGGGCATCGGGCCGGAGACGCGGGTGTCGAGCAGTTCGTCGAGCAGCAAGGGGTACTGCGCCAGCCGCTCGGACAGCAGCGCACTGCGCGCCAGCACGTTGACCAACCGCGCCAGTGCGCTGGGCTGTTCGTCGAGCAGCGCGAGATAGCTGGCGCGGCGCAGGATCGCCTGCAACAGCGACAACACGCGCCGCAATGCCGCATCCGGTTGCGACGAGCGTGCGCAGGCGTCGAGCAAGGCCGGCAGCACGCGATCGAGCCGCGCACGCGAACCATCGGACAGCGCGCGCACGCCACTGAACTGGGCGAACTCGCGCAGCGCACCGTCGGCGCTGCCCGCATCGGCGAACCCGGATGCGGCCAGCACCTCGACATCGCCCCCATCGGGCAGCGCCCGCCAGTACAGTGCCAGCGCATCCGGCGCGGCATCGCGCTGGCGCGGTGCGAGCAGTTCGGCGAACTCGGCCGACACCCGCGCACGCTGCAGGTCCAGTGCGACGCGCAACGCATCCCAGTCCCGACAGTCCAGGCCACGCGCGATGCGATGGCGGTCCATCGCGTCCTCCGGCAGCGCATGCGTCTGCGCATCGCGCAGCATCTGCAGGCGATTTTCCAGCCGGCGCAGGAAACGGTAGGCCTGCGCCAACGCATCGCCCTCCTCTTCGGACATCTGCCGCGTGGCGACCAGCGCGGGCAAGGCCAAGCGCAGCCTCCGCTCACGCAGCGCGGCTTCGCGCCCACCGCGAATCAGCTGCAACGCCTGCACCAGGAACTCGATCTCGCGGATGCCGCCGGGCCCGCGCTTGATGTCGTCAGCCAGCTCGCGGCGTGCGACTTCGGCGGCGATCGCCGCCTTCATCTCGCGCAGGCCATCGAGCGCCGTGTAATCGAGATAGCGGCGATAGACGAATGGTCGCAACGACTCCAGCCAGCGCTCGCCTTCCACGATGTCACCCGCCACCGCGCGCGCCTTCAGCCATGCGTAGCGCTCCCAGTCGCGGCCTTCGCGCTGGAAGTACTGGTCCATGCCGGCGAACGACAGCGCAAGGCGACCGGCATTGCCGAAAGGCCGCAGGCGCAGATCGACGCGGTGGCAGAAGCCGTCGACGGTCGGCTCGTCCAGCAGCTTCGCCAACCGCTGCCCCAGCCGCATGAAGTAGTCCTCGGCCGCGAGCGATCGTGCGCCATCGGACTCCCCGCCCTGCGGATACGCATAGACCAGGTCGATGTCCGACGAGAAGTTCAGTTCGCCGCCGCCCAGCTTGCCCAGCCCGAACACGACCAGCCGCTGTACGCTGCCGTCGGGTGCGCGCACGACGCCATGGCGTTGTGCGAACTCGGCTTCCAATGCCTCCAGCGCGGTCTTCAGGCAGACTTCGGCCAATCGCGTGGTGCCTGCGAGCGTGTCGTCCACCATGTCGAGGCCATGCACATCGCGCCACACCAGGCGCGTGGATTCGGCGGTGCGGTAGCGACGCAGCAACTCGGGCCATTGCGCGGTGTTGTCCGCCACCAGCGCAGGCACCGGCCAGAGTGCAGCGCCATCGTCGTGCAGCAAGGCGGCCAGCAGGTCGGGCTGGCGGCGCAGTGTTTCCAGGGCGAAGTCGCTGGTCGCAATCACGCGCGACACACGATCGACATTGCGCGCGTCGCCGAGCAGGGCATCCAGATCCGGCGACGCGGTGCGCAGGCGCGCCAAGCCGCGTTCGGTCAGCGCATCAAGCTCGGTGTCGAGGGAGAGGGTCGCGTCGTTCATGCCGGCCGATTGTGGCATGGGCCAACGACTGTTGTAGGAGCGACGTCAGTCGCGACCGCGGACCACGACTCGGCGTTGAGGCCTGGTCAGGACGCTTCATGTCAGGCGGCATGCTTTTGCACTCCCTCCACGCTCGCTGGCAGGCCGGCCGTGCGGTCGCGACTGACGTCGCTCCTACAACAAGCGGATTACGCCGCCTGCGACAGATCCGGCAACGCCGCTTCGTGCTGCAGCGACAGGCCGAACTGGTCCGCCATGTGCTTCAGCAATACCGGCTTCACTTGGCCCATGCCGGCAGGGCCGCCGAGGTCGGCCAGCGAAACCACCTGCAGGCCCTGATAGCCGCAGGGATTGATGCGGTGGAACGGTTCCAGGTCCATCGCGATGTTGAACGCCAGGCCATGGAACGTGCAGCCGCGCCGCACGCGGATGCCGAGCGCACCGATCTTGGCGCCGGCCACGTACACGCCGGGTGCGCCATCCTTGCGTTCGGCATGGAGGTTCCATTCGGCCAGCGTGTCGATCATCGCCTGCTCGATCTTGCAGACGTAGTCGCGCACGCCGACTTTCAACCGCTTCAGGTCGAACAGCGGATACGCGACGATCTGCCCGGGGCCGTGGTAGGTCACCTGTCCGCCACGATCGACATGGATCACCGGGATGTTGCCCGGCGCCAGCACGTGTTCGTCCTTGCCGGCCTGGCCTAGGGTGAACACCGGATCGTGTTCGACCAGCCACAGTTCGTCGCCAGTGGCCTCGGTGCGCGCGTCGGTGAACCGCTGCATGGCACGCCACACCGGTTCGTATGGCTGGCGGCCCAGTTCGCGGACGACGCAGGGCGCGGTCACAGCGTCCACTTCACTTCCGGATGCTCGCGCAACGCGTTGTGCGCGGCGTCGTACTGCGCGCGGTCATCGGCACGGAAGCGGATGCGCACCGAGACGTACTTGCCGTTGCTGGAGTGCTTCCAGTTGATGTCTTCGTGCAGGACTTCCACGCCGGCCGATTCCAGCAGGCGCGGCAGTTCGGATTCCAGCCCGGTACCGGCCGTGCCCATCGCGCTGAGCTCGAAGGTGCCGGGGAACTGGAAGCCGTGGTCGGGGTTGTCGGATTTGATTTCCATGCGGGAATTATTGGGATGCCGGGCGTGAAAGCCAAGCCGTGGGCCTCCCGGAACGAAGAAGGGCCGCTTTCGCGGCCCTTCGTGCACATCCGGCAGGCGGTTCAGCGCGCCAGCTGCACCAGGCTGGACGACACCCACCCCTTGTTGCCCAGTTCGTCTTCCACTTCCCACATCATTCCGTCCTTGTTGCCGGTGGGGTACAGCAGCATGCCCGGGTCGAGGTCGCGCACGGCCTTGCCGGTGCCCTTGGGATTGGCGAACAGGCGACCAGGCTTGGTCATTTCCACTGCCTGCTGGGCGTTGGAAGCGGACGCGTTGCCGGACAGGCCGCCCAGCTCGGTCACCAGGTTGGTGTACGCCTGCAGGTAGGCCAGCGTGATGACCTGGCCGATCTCGGTGTTGGCGTAGCCGCTGGCGCCGCCGCCGCCCCAGTGGCTGCCGGTGAACAGGCTGCCGCCCGCGCCCCAGCCGATATCGGTCTTCTTGGCACTGCCCTCGGCCATCGCCACCTGCTCGGAGGAGCGCACGTCGGTGACCGTCAGCACCACATCGGCGGTCTTCTTCTTGAAGTCCAGCCCACCGACGGCGCGGCCGAGATTGCCGCCCACCAGGCCCCCGAGCAGGCCGCTGATCGCATTGCCGCCCGCATTGCTGTTCTGCGAGATCAGGTCCGGCACCAGCACGTAGTCGGCGGCGCGGATCTGGCCCTTGCCGATGTTGGAGCGGTTGCGCAGCTCGCCGCTGGCCGCCAGGTCGCGCTCGGCCATCGCCGCGCCCATGCCCACGCCGCGATCGACGAGGGTGAAGCAGCGCGACTTGTTGACGAAGACCTTGATCAGTTTCGATGGCGCCGGCAGCTGCTGGCCGCTCCACCAGTTCACGCCGTCCTCCGGTTCGATCACCGAGATCGAACCTAGCGGCTTGGTGCAGGTCGGGATCTCGGCCATCTGCTGCTTGCGCTGGTCCTGCGCGCTCTGGCGCTGCGCGAAGGCAGGCAGCGTGGCAGCGATGGCCAGCATGCCCATTGCGATGCGGAGCGTGTTGTTCGTTCCCCTGTTCACTTGTATATCTCCTTGAAAGGTTGTCGCCCCATATGGGGCATTCCATCGATGCGGAGGCGTCACGGCACATGCGCCGACGTCCCCGCCCTCGATGATAGGCCATGGCAGCCGTATACCCCGCTAGGCACGATAAATGTGACTGGCTCCGGCCAGCAGAGCGGCGTGATGGCCTACCCGCGCCTTGCGCGATAATCCGCTCCCCTCCCGTGAGTCCTGCCGTGTCCTACCTGCTCATCAGCGTCGTCTGCAGCGTCCTGGTCTCGGTGCTGCTCAAGCTGATGCAGCGGCGCGACATCGATATCGCCCAGGGCATCACCTGGAACTACCTGGCCGCGTCGTTGCTGTGCTTCGCGCTGCTGGACCCACCGCTGGCAGCCCTGTCGCGTGCCGGCGCGCCGCACGTGGAACTGGCCCTGCTGGCCCTGTTGCTGCCCGGCATCTTCCTGGCCCTGTCGGCGTCCGTGCGCGCAGCGGGCATCGTACGCACCGACGTGGCACAACGGATGTCGCTGGTGCTGTCACTGCTGGCGGCGTTCCTGTGGTTCGGCGAACGCGTGGACAGCCTGAGGATCATCGGCCTCGTCCTCGGCGTGGTGGCCATCGTCATGCTGGTGCTGCGCCCGCGATCAGGGCCGGCCCGCGATGCGGGCGCGGACTGGACCGGCTGGGCGTTGCCGCTGCTCGTACTGGTGGGCTACGCGAGCGTCGACGTGCTGCTGAAACGACTGTCCGCGGCAGGCACGCCGTTCGCCGCGTCATTGCAGGTCGCCTTCGTCGCGGCCTTCGTGGTGATGCTGGTCGTACAGACGCTGCGCGCCTGGCGTGCGCGGATCGCGTTGACCGGCGCCGCGCTTGCCAGCGGCCTGCTGCTGGGCACGTTGAACTTCGCCAACATCCTGTTCTACGTGAAGGCCCACCGCGCACTGCCGGAGAATCCGGCGGTGGTGTTCTCGATGATGAACATCGGCGTGGTGCTGCTGGGCACGCTGGTGGGCATGCTCGGTTTCGGCGAACGTCTGAGCCGCCTCAATCTGCTGGCCATCCCGCTGGCCATCCTGGCGATAGGCTTGATCGCCGCAGGCATGCGCTGAGCGGGAAATGAAGAAGCCGGCTTCCGCCGGCTTCTTGTTCGTCATGGCGCGTGGCGGATCACTCCGACTCCCACCACATCCAGAAGGCGTCCCACAGGCGCTTGAAAAAGCCGGCTTCCTCGATGGCGGTGATCGCCACCAGCGGCGACTGCGCGACCACCTTGCCGTCCAGCGTGACTTTCACCGTGCCGATGGCCTGGCCTGCGGTGATCGGCGCCACCAGCGTCTTCGGCACGTCCATGGTCGGCTTCAGGTCGTCGTAGCGGCCGCGCGGGACACTGACCAGCATCGGCTGCGCGACACCCAGCTGCACGTCCTTGGTCTTGCCCTTCCACACGCGCTGGGTGGCGATGGCCTTGCCGGGCTCGTACAGGCGGTGCGTTTCGTAGAAGCGGAAGCCCCAGTTCAGCAGCGCCAGGCTGTCATCGGCGCGCTGCTTCTCGGACGTGGACCCCATCACCACGGCGATCAGGCGCTGGTCGCCACGCTTGGCCGAGCTCATCAGGCAGTAGCCCGCGGCGGAATGGTGGCCGGTCTTGATGCCGTCCACGCTGGCGTCGCGCCACAGCAGCAGGTTGCGGTTCGGCTGGGTGATGGCGCCGACCGTGAATTCCTTGATCTTGTTGAAGGCGTACTGCTCGGGATGTTCGCGGATCATCGCGCGCCCCAACAGGGCCAGGTCGTAGGCGGTGGAGTAGTGCTCCGGCGCCGAAAGGCCATGCGCGTTGACGAAGTGCGAACCCTTCATGCCGATCTGCGCGGCGTAGTTGTTCATCAGCGACGCGAAGGCTTCCTGGCTGCCGGCGGCATGCTCGGCCAGCGCAATGGCGGCGTCGTTGCCGGACTGCACGGCCATGCCGGTTTCCATGTCCAGCAGCGAAGCGGTCTTGTTGACGGCGAACCCGCTGTAGCTGCCATCGGTGCCGGCGCCACCCTCGCGCCACGCACGTTCGCTCATCATCACCTGGTCGGTGGGCTTGATCTTGCCGTTCTTCTGTTCGGCCGCCAGCACGTACGAGGTCATGACCTTGGTGATGCTGGCCGGCTCGACGCGCTCGTTGTAGTTCTCGCCCGCCAGTACCTGGCCGGTGATGTAGTCCATAAGCACCCAGGCGGTCGCCGTGGGCGTGGGCGCTGGCGGAATGGCCACGGCGGCAGCCGGGGCGGCGGCAGGCGTCGGGGCCGGCGCGGGGGTCTGGGCGATGGCCAGGCCCATGGCGGTGGTCGCGAGCGCGGCGAGAGCGAAACGGAACTTCATCGGCGGAAAACTCCTGGCGAGGCCGTGGGCCTGACGGTTCAAGGCGAATATTGTAGGGAGGCCGGCCGTGGCACGGGTTGGAAAGGCGAAAAAAACGGCGGACGGTGTCGAGCCTAGTCGCGGACGATCTGCGGACGGCCGAAGCCCAGGCCGGCGATGCGGCCCGCCAGCGCCTCCGCCGACGCAGCGTCCATCGCGCCCACGCGCAACCGCCACAGCGGGCGTTCCGCACCGGGCACGTCGCTGAGCCGCGCATCGGCGATGCCCGCAGCGATCAGCCGCGCGAGCGCGCGATCGGCATTGTCTCGGCTGGAGAAGCTGGCGACCTGCAGTTGCAGGACTGGCGAGAGGGGCGCCACGGGCGCCACGGCCGCCACGGCCGCCGCCTGCGGAACCACGGGCGGCGAAGCCACCGTCGTGGCCGCCACCGGCACACCGGGCTTGCCGGATGCCACGCGCACGCCATTGGCCTTCATCCAGGCCTCGAAACCGGCCGCACTCGGCGCATCACCCGGCTTGGCGGGCACGTGGTAGCGCACTGCGTCCTTCGGCAATTGACCGACCAACTGGTCCATCGCCGAAGGCGACGGTGCGGGTGCAGGCGAGGCGGCAAGCGTGCTGCCGTCCGGCGTCAGTGCGCGCACCTCGACACGTCCGGTGCCGCGCTGGGTGATGCCCAGGCGCACGGCAGCGGCATAGCTCAGGTCGATCACGCGGCCTTCGTGGAACGGCCCGCGATCGTTCACCCGTACCACCACCGACTTGCCGTTGTCCAGGTTGGTGACGCGCGCGAAGCTGGGCAGTGGCAGCGACTTGTGCGCGGCACTGTACGCGTACATGTCGTACACCTCCTGGTTGGAGGTGCGGCGGCCGTGGAACTTGTTGCCGTAGTACGACGCCGTGCCCTGCTCCACGTAGCCCTCGACACGGTCGAGTACGCGGTACTGCTTGCCCAGCACCGAATACGGCGACTTGTTGCCCACGCGCGAGCGCGCCTCGGCGGTGACGACCGGCTCACGGATGCAGTCCAGGTCGGGCACGTGGTCCGGCGTGGTGTCCGACACGCCCGGCTTGTAGAGACCGCCCGCTGTGTAATTGCCGCGCGTGGACAAGTCTTCCTGCGCCGGCGCATAGCGCGAGCAGTCCCTGCCCGCGATCCCGGACGATGGCGTGGCCGGTGCCGGCTTTGCCGCACCGCCCTGCGTGGAAGGCGAGGGAGACTTCCTGGGCGCCGTGCCGCATGCGGCCAGGGCCACCGCCAGCAGCGGCAGGGCCAACCACTTCATGCCGGCGGGATCTCGCGGCCCGCGATGGCCTGCGACAGCTGATGCACCGCCATCGCGTACATCTTCGAATTGTTGTAACGGGTGATGGCGTAATAGTTCTGGAAGCCGAGCCAGTACTGCTTGCCGTCGGCGCCATCCAGCTGCACCAGCGTAGCGGTCGCATCGGGCGCCACCGGATCCAGTGGGCGGTAGCCCTTCTCGGCGAGCTGCGCCAGCGTGTAGTCGGGTGTCCACGTTTCCGGATTGAACTCGGCGAAGCCCTCCTGCAGCTGCGCGCGCGCGACCACCGCGCCGCCTGGCACCCATCCCCCGCGCTCGCCGCCTTTCTTGCGGAAGTAGTTGGCGATGGACGCAAAAATGTCCGGATAGGTGGTGAACAGGTCGCGGCGACCATCGCCGTTGCCATCCACCGCGAACTCGCGGTAGCTGGACGGCATGAACTGGCCCAGCCCCATCGCGCCGGCATAGCTGCCGGTCAGCGAGGCGATGTCGAGCTTCTCCTCGCGGCCCAGCGCGAACAACTGCGCCAGTTCGTCGCGGAAGAACTGTTCGCGTCGGTGTTCGTAAGCGGCACGTTCCGGGTTGCCCGTGCGCGGGTAGCGGAACGCCAGCGTGTACAGGGCGTCCAGCACCTTGTGGCGACCGGTGAAGCCGCCGTAGTTGGTCTCCACGCCGATGATCGAGACGATCACTTCGGCAGGCACGCCGTATTGCTGTTCGACACGGGCCAGTTCGTCGCGGTGCTCGGCGATGAACTTGCGGCCACCGTCGATGCGCGTCTGGGTGAGGAAGCCCACCCGGTACTCGCTCCACGGCTTCACGCGTTCGGCGGGACGCGACATCGCGGCCACCACGCTGTCCAGGAACTGCGCCTTGGCCAGCGTGGCCTCGATCTCGGCCGGCGCGATGCCGTACTTCGCCGCCGTGTCCTGCACGAACTGCGCACGCGCGGTGGGGAAATCGACCGGCTTCAGCGCTTCCGGCGGCACCTCGGCCACGCGCTCGACCGATGTCTCGGCCGGGGTCGCCGGAGCAGGAGCGGGGGGCGTCGCCGAAGCAGTTGGCGGCGGCGGTTGCGGTGTGGCACAGGACGCCAGGCCCAGCACCAGCAGACAGGAAAGTGCGTGTCGCATCATCGGCGCGAGGGTAGCACGCGACTTTGCGTGCAGGGTGAACAGAGCGCGTCGTGATGCGGCATCAATATCCATGCACGGGCCGGTGCGCACGCACCGCCATCACCAGGCCCAGCCCCGCGAGCAGCGAGACTGCGGACGTGCCGCCGTAGCTCAGTAGTGGCATCGGTACGCCGACCACCGGAAGCAGGCCGGACACCATGCCGCCGTTGACGATGACGTAGACGAACAGCGCCATCCCCAGCGTACCGGCGAGCAGGCGCGAATACGTGTCGCGCGCGTCCATCGCAATCCACAGGCAGCGCCCCACCACGAACAGATAGAGCGCCAGCACCGTGGCCACGCCGGCCCAGCCGAATTCTTCAGACAGCACCGAAAAGATGAAGTCGGTGGTGTGCTCCGGCAGGTAATCCAGGTGCGACTGCGAGCCCTGCCCCCAGCCCTTGCCGGTCCAGCCGCCGCCGCCTATCGCGATCTTCGACTGCAGGATGTTCCAGCCCGCGCCGAGCGGATCGTTCTCGGGGTCGCGGAAGGTCAGGATGCGGTTCTGCTGGTATTCGCGCAGGAACGAGAACCACGAGATCGGCGCGAACATCACCAGGCCCACCGCCGTGCCGCCCAGCACACCCGCCGTCATGAACCACCACCACGACAGCCCTGCGAGATACAGGCCGAACACGCCACTCGCAGCGACCAGCATCGCCGTGCCGAAATCCGGCTGCATCAGGATCAGGCCGGTCGGCAATCCGATCAGCAGCGCCGACACGAAGATCGTGCGCCAGCCGGGCGGCAGCGGCTCGCGGTGCAGGTACCACGCCAGCATCATCGGCAGCGCGATCTTCAGCAGTTCCGATGGCTGCAGGTAGAAGAACTTCAGGTCGATCCAGTGCGCGCCGTGCTTGCCGGTGCCGATGAACAACACCAGCACCAACGGCACCAGCGCCACCGCGAACACACCCGGTGTCCACGCGCGCAGCCGCACCGGCGAGACGCGCGACAGCGCCCACATCGCCACCAGGCCCACGCCGAAGCGCACGCCCTGTGCGACCATCAGGCGCGAACCCAGCGCTTCGCCACCGGCGCTGTACAGCACCGCCAGGCCGACCGCCATCAAGGCGACCAGCGCACCCAGCAATGGCCAGTCCAGCGTGCGCAACAGATGGCGCAGCAGGTCGAAGCCCCAGCGCAGCAGGTCGGTCATGCCGATGTCCTCAACGCGCGCGCGCCTGCAAGCCCCTCTCCCGGGGGGAGAGGTGCTGTGAGCGGGCGCTCCCGACGGCGGCGACACCGGTGAAGTGGGCACCGCTGGCGTGTCCTGCGGCACGGGTGGGCTCGGTGAAACATTGCCGTTCCCCGTTCCCGGTTCCCCGCCCTCCGCCGCTTCCTTCTCCGGCATCTTCCCGAGCAGATACGCATCGAAAATCTTGCGCGCCATCGGTCCCGCCGTGCTGCCGCCGTAACCGCCACCTTCCACCGCGATGGCGATGGCGATCGTGGGGTTGTCGGCCGGCGCGAAACCGACGAAGAGTGAACGGTGGCGCAGGTGCATCGGCAGGCTGCGCGGGTCGACCGCCGCAGTGCCGCGACGGCTGATCACCTGCGCGGTGCCGGTCTTTCCCGCCATCAGGTACGGCGCGTTCAGTGCGACGCGCCAGCCGGTGCCGCCGGGCTGCATGGTGTCCTGCATTCCCAGCCGCACCACCGCCACGTTCGCGGAGTTGGGACTGATGGCGATGGGTGCAGGCTGCGGCACCGGCTCCCATGGCCGATCGAAGCCCACACGCGTTTGGCTGACCAGGTGCGGGCGCCGCATCTGCCCGTTGGCGATCCCGGCCGTGGCCCGCACGAGTTGCAGCGGCGTGACCTTCCAGTCGCCCTGCCCGATGGCGACGTTGACCGTGTCGCCCGGATACCAGCGCTCCTTGCGCGCCTTCAGCTTTGCCTGCGGCGACGGCAGGATGCCGCCGATTTCGCCACGCAGGTCGACGCCGGTGGGTTGGCCGAAGCCGTAGTGCTCCATGTAGTCGTCGAACTGGGTGATGCCCAGGTCCAGCGCGAGCCGGTAGTAATAGGTGTTGACCGACTGCGAGATCGACTTGCGCAGATCGGTGACGCCATGCCCGCGCCGGCTGGCATCGCCCCAGCCGCGGCTGGTGCCCGGCAGGTAGAACATGCCGGTCGAGACGACGGTGTCCTCGGGCTTGCGCTTGCCGCTGTCCAGGCCGGCCAGCGCGATCAACGGCTTCAGCGTCGAGCCCGGCGCCACGCCACCCAGTACCAGGCGGTTGAACTGCGGCCGCGACGGATTCTCGTTGAGCGCCCTGAAGTCCTTGCTGGAGATGCCGTTGACGAACAGGTTGGGGTCATAACTGGGCAGGCTGACCATGGCCAGGATCTCCCCGGTGCGGGGATCGACCGCGATCGCCGAGCCTTCCAGTTCACCGAACGAATCGACGATGGCCTGCTGCAGCTTCGCATCCACGCTCAGCCGCAGGTCGGTACCCGCCTGTGCCGGCACGCGCCCGACCACGCGCAGCGCGCGCCCCTCCACGTTGGTCTCGACCTTCTCGTAGCCGATCTTCCCGCGCAGCTGCTCATCGTAGTAGCGCTCCAGGCCGGTCTTGCCGATGTGGGTCAGGGCGGAATTGATCTCACCGAGTTGCTCGAGGTCCTTCTCGTCCACGCGGCCCACATAGCCGACGATGTGCGCGAACAGGTCGCCGTAGGGATAGCGCCGGGTCAGGTAGGGCACCAGTTCGACGCCGGGATAACGCCAGCGATCCACCGCGAAGCGCGCCATTTCCTCCTCGTCCACGCGCAGCTTGAGCGTGATCGGACGGAATCCGCGCGTGGCCTTGCGGGTGGCCTCGAAGCGCTCGATGTCTTCGGGGGAGAGTTCGATGATCCTGCCGAGCTCGGCCACCAGCTTCGCCGGTTCCTTCACCTTGTCCGGGGTGACGTCGAGCCGGAACGCCGGCACGTTCTCCGCCAGCAGCAGTCCGTTGCGGTCATAGATGGTGCCGCGGCCGGGCACGACGGGGCGCGGACGGATGCGATTGGCTTCCGAGCGCGTGGCGTAGTCGTCGTGGTCGATCACCTGCAGCTTGAAGTACCAGGCACCCAGGCCGATCAGGCACAGCGCCACGACCACGAAGCCCGTCACCGCGCGCCGACGGAACTGGTCGGCTTCGGCATGCGGGTTCTTGCTGCGCCGGCGCGGCCCGATCATCGCTCAGCCCCGCTTGCGGCGACCCAGCCGCAGCGCGTCCATCAGCACGAACAGCGGCGGCCACAGCAACATGCCCAGCAGTGGCGCCCACCAGTATTCCCACGGGAGCGTCGGTTCGCCCAGCGCCAGGTGCACCACCGTGGTCACGATACGGTCGTTGAGCAGCAGGCCACCGATCGCCAACGCCTGCTGCGACATCGGGAAGAAGCGCAGCCGCGCGCGGAAGCGCTGCAGGATGAACGCCATGATGAGCAGGCGCAGCGCCTGTTCGCCCAGCAGGGTCCCGAACATCAGGTCGGCGACCAGGCCGATGGCGACGGCGAAACCGAGGCCAGCACTGTCCGGCGCCTCGATCACCCAATACGCCACGATCAGCGCCAGCCAGTAGGGACGCAGCGGCTGCAACAGGTCCGGCAACGGCAGCAGGCCCAGCAGCAGGGCGACGATGATGCTCAACGGCATCAGCCAGCCGGCGCGCGCGCGACTCATCGCTGCGGCTCCTGCGGCGGAGGTTCAGTGCGTCGGGCTCGCGCGTTGAGCCCCTCTTCCCCCGGAAGAGGGGTTGGGGTGAGGGTCGGGACGTTCGCAGTGTTCGGCGCTCGCGGAGAAACCGTCGCGGGCGCGGCAGAGGCTTGTTCGGCGGCACCTACACTGCCTTCGTTGCCCCTCACCCCAACCCCTCTCCCGGCGGGAGAGGGGCTTTGGGTCGCGGGCGCGGACGCCGGCACGTCTTCGGGCTGGGTCGCGCTTTCCGCTGGCGACGGCGCTTCGGGCAGGAATCGCGCCGGATCGGCCGGCGGCAATGGCTGTGGCGGTGCGGACTTCAGCAACAGCACGTCGCGGCCGCGGTCCAGGCGCGCGGCCGGCGTGACGTCGCCCACCAGGAAGGCATGGCTGTCATCCGTACGCAGGGCCGAAATCGTGCCGACCGGGAATCCTGCCGGGAAGCGGCCACCCAGGCCGGAGGTCACCAGCAGGTCGCCCACCTGCACGCCGCTGTTGAGCGGCACATCGGCCAGTTCCAGCAGATCGTTGCGACCGCGTCCATAGACGATCAGCCGCACGCCGTTGCGCGCGACCACCACCGGCACCGCGTGGTCGGGGTCGGTCAGCAGCAGCACGGTGGCATGGGCTGGGGTGGTCTCGATGATCTGCCCCATCAGGCCGCCCGCATCGATTACCGACTGGCCGACGGTAGCCCCTGCGCGGCTGCCCGCATCCAGGACCAGCCGCTGGCGGCCGGGTGCCAGGTCGATGTCCAGGATAGGGGCCAGTTGCACGTCCAGCCCGCGGGAGGTCTTCACGCCAAGCAGCGCGCGCAACTGCGCGTTGTCGGCCGCCGCCGTCTGCAGGCGGGCGAGCCGGGCGTTGGCGACCAGCGCATCGTTGCGCAGGCGCGCGTTCTCTTCCTGCAGCCCGCTGCGCGTCACGGCATCGTCCTGTACGCGGGTGGTCACGCGGCCGGGCAGGCCGGCCAGCCACCACAACGGCTGCGTGACCACGTTGGCCTGCGCACGCACTTGCGACAGCCAGCCACCGCGATGGTCCAGGATCACCAGCGCAATGGTCAGCGCCAGATAGCCCAGCAGTCGAAGCGTGCTGGCGACTTCACCGGGGCGGGAGGCAACGGGGGGACCGGCGTAGGAAGGCATCAGGGCCGGGGATGGGAAATGGGG